>NZ_JAHFUY010000148.1 GCF_023264895.1 Herbiconiux sp.
CTGGGCCTGCAAGAACTACGACGGCGACGTGCAGTCCGACACCGTGGCCCAGGGCTTCGGCTCGCTCGGCCTCATGACCTCCGTGCTGGCCACGCCCGACGGCAAGGTCGTCGAGGCCGAGGCCGCCCACGGCACCGTGACCCGCCACTACCGCCAGCACCAGGCCGGCAAGCCCACGTCGACCAACCCGATCGCCTCGATCTTCGCCTGGACCCGTGGGCTCGCCCACCGCGGCAAGCTCGACGGCAACCAGGAGCTGATCGACTTCTCGCTCACCCTCGAGGACGTCGTGATCAAGACGGTCGAGTCGGGCAAGATGACGAAGGACCTCGCACTGCTGGTGGGCCCCGAGCAGGGCTACCAGACCACCGAGGAGTTCCTCGCCACGCTCGACGAGAACCTCAAGGAGCGCATGGGCGCGTAAGCACCCGAGCGCGTCGCAGAGCCCCCGCCCCGGTCAGTCCGGGCGGGGGCTCTGCCGTTCCCCGGCGGCCACGACCAGCTCGACCTCGAGGGCCGAGGTGAGCAGCACGAGGTCGGCGAGCATGCCGGGGCGGAGGGCGCCCAGCTCGTGCGAGCGCCCGATCGCGCGCGCCGGCGTGGCGGTGAGCGCCTCGACGGCCTGCACGGGGTCGACCCCCGCCGTGATGGCGGTGCGCAGGGCGGCGTCCTGCGTGAGGGTCGAGCCCGCGATCGTGTCGGTGCCTCGCAGCACGGCGAGGCCGCCCGTGACCGTCACCTCGAGCGAGCCGAGGCGGTAGTCGCCGTCGCAGGCCGCTGCTGCGGCCATGGCGTCGGTGACGAGGGCGATGCGCCCGGGCGCGCTGCGGAAGGCGAGCTCGAGCACGGCCGGATGCACGTGCTCGCCGTCGGCGATCAGCTCGAGCACCACGCGGTGGTCGTCGAACGCGGCCACGACGGGCCCGGGGGAGCGGTGGTGGATGCCGGGCATCGCGTTGAAGGCGTGGGTGAGCAGGGTGGCACCGCGGTCGAAGGCGTCGCGCGCCTGGTCGAACGTGGCCTCGGTGTGGCCGAGGGCGACCACGACGCCCGCCTCGGCGAACGTCTCGATCGCGCCGAGCGCATCCGGGAGCTCGGGGGCGAGCGTGATCTGCAGCAGGCTGCCCTGGCCGGCGGCCACGAGGTCGCGCACGAGGTGCGGGGTGGGGTGGCCGAGGAACTCGGCGCGGTGAGCGCCCTTGCGGGTGGGGGCGAGGAAGGGCCCCTCGAGGTGCGCACCCAGCACGAGCGGATCGACGCGGGCGAGGCGGGCGACGGCGTCGAGACTCGCCTCGAGCTCGTGCGGCGGGTTCGCCACGAGCGAGACGGCGGATCGGGTGGTGCCGTGGGCGCGCTGCACCGCGAGCCCCGCCAGCATCGCGTCGTGCCCGTCGTCGAACGCGTGGCCGCCCGCGCCGTGCACGTGCAGGTCGATGAAGCCGGGGGTCAGCCAGCCTCCGCGTGCGTCGATGACCTCGGCGACCTCACCGACCTCAGTGAGCTCGGTGCTGTCGGTGACCGCCGTGCGCCACCCGTCTCCCGTGCCGACCGCCCGGATGCGGTCCCCCTCCACGGCGAGCCAGACGTCGTCGACGATGCCGTCGGCGTCGAGCTTGCGGGCTCCGTGGAGGACGAGGTTCACGTCAGCGCCTTGCGCCCCGCGATGACTCCGCTGCCGATGGCGAGCACGGCGAACACGACGGCCACGATGGGCTGCCCGAGGGTGAACCAGGCCAGCGCCGCGGCCATCACGAGGGCGATCTCGACCAGTGCTCGCCCGAACGAGTCGATCGCGATGACCGCCCGGGGCGACAGGAACAGGGCCCAGATCAGGATCGCCAGGAGCGGCGCTGCGATTCCGATGACGATGTTCCAGGGGAACGGCCAGGTCAGGAAGCCCCAGATGCCGAGGCTCACGAAGAGGAAGATCTCGAGCACGAAGTGGAGGACATCGTTGACGCCGAGGCGGATCGGGCGGGACTGATCGGACACGGACTCCATGGTAGGCGCTCAGGCGGCGCCATGTTACGGGTTTGTAAAGACCGTGCACAAAAGCGTCGAACCTCTTGATCCGAGTATGTTCGTAAGCTTTACTAACAAACATGACGCAGCTGCGGAAGGCATTGAGGCCGAGCACGAAGGCCCTGCCCGAGTACACCAGGGGGCACAACCGCTCCCTCGTGCTGCAGACCCTCTACCGCGACGGTCGCCGCAGCCGGGCCGACATCGCCCGCGAGACCGGCCTCACCCGGGTCACCGTGAGTGCGCTCGTGGCCGAGCTCATCGCCGAGGGACTGCTCGTGGAACTCGGCCAGCGCGAGGAGACGAGGCCAGGCAAGCCCGCGACCCTGCTCGACCTCGACCGCAGCGCGTTCGTGATCGTGGGCCTCGACCTCTCGGAGCACTCGGTCTTCACGGGTGCGCTGCTCGATCTCGACGGCGCCATCTCGACCCGCGCCGAGGTGGAGCTCGCGGGCTCCACCGGCGACGAGGCGCTCGCGAAGGTCGTGGCCCTCGCCGAGCAGCTCGTCGCCGCGGCGACCGCGCCCGTGCTCGGCATCGGCGTCGGCTCGCCCGGTGTCGTCGACCTCGGCGGTGTGGTGCTCTCGGCCCCCAACCTCGGCTGGCAGGGCGTGCCCCTGCAGGCTCTGCTCGCCGAGCGCTTCGGGGTGCCGGTGGTCGTGGCCAACGACGCCAACGCCGCCATCCTCGCCGAGCACAGCTTCGGCGGGGCGGCGAGCGATGCCATGCTCGTGAAGATCGGCCACGGTGTCGGTGCCGGCCTCCTGCTCGGCGGCACCCCGCTGTTCGGCAGCCGCTTCGCCGCGGGCGAGATCGGGCACGTCGTGGTGGGCACCGACGGCGGCGCGGTCTGCGCGTGCGGCAAGCACGGCTGCCTCGAGACCTGGCTCAGCATCCCGAACCTCCACGCGAGGCTCGACCGACCGGAGAACGGCGACGCGCGCGAACGCGACGCCGTGCTCCGCGAGGCGGGGGAGCGGCTCGGCATCGCGCTGGCCCCCGTGGTGGGAGCGCTCGACCTCGGCGAGGTCATCCTGAGCGGCCCCACAGATCTTCTCGACGGAACGCTCGCGAGCGCCACCGTCGAGACGCTCCGGAAAAGGACGATGGCCGAGTTCCACGGCTCCGTCACGCTCCGGATGACCGCGCTCGGGCCGGACATCGTGCTCCGAGGCGCCGCCGTCATGGTGCTCTCCTCGCGCCTCGGAGTCTCCTGACGGACCAGCACCACCTGCACTCACCCCAGCCGGTGCCCAGCCGGCGACCATCGCCCTAGGAAAGGTAGAACACCATGAGGAAGACGACACTCGCCGTCACCGCTCTCGGCGTCACGGCAGCACTGGCGCTCGCCGGGTGTGCCGGAGGATCAGGATCGGGGGACTCCGGCTCCGGCGACGACACCGCCGACATCCGGGTCTGGCTGAACGGCACCGACACCCCGGATGCCGCGCGGGAGTACCTGAAGACCACCTTCGAGGCCGACCACCCCGGCAGCACCCTCACCATCGAGGAGCAGAGCTGGACGGGCCTCGTCGACAAGCTCACGACCAACCTCTCGGGCTCGGACAGCCCCGACGTGGTCGAGGTGGGCAACACGCAGGCCGCCGCGTTCACCTCGGCCGGCGCGTTCCTGCCGCTCACCGACGTCTACGACGCGATCGGCGGAGACGACCTGCTGCCCGGCTTCGTGGAGGCCGGGAGCTACGACGGCACCCTCTACGCCGCTCCCTACTACTCCGGTGCACGCCTGGTGTTCTACAAGAAGGACCTGCTCGCGAACGCAGGCCTCTCGGTGCCCACCACTCTCGACGAGTACGTCTCCAACGGCATCGCGCTCGCCGAGGCCAATCCGGGCGTCTCGGGCATCTACTTCCCCGGTCAGGACTGGTACAACGCGCTGCCCTACATCTGGGAGGCCGGCGGCGAGATCGCCGAGCAGGACGGCGACACCTGGACGTCGACGTTCTCGAGCCCCGAGTCGATCGAAGGGCTGAAGCAGGTGCAGGAGGTCATGACCAAGGCCTCCGTCGCGGCGAAGGACGGCAACGAGACCGACCCGCAGGTGCCCTTCTGCGAGGGCGTCGTGGCCAACCTCTCGGCGCCGAGCTGGCTCAAGGGCTCGATCCTCGCCCCGGCCGATGCAGACGCCCCCGGCTGCCCCGACCAGGAGCCGAACCTCGGCGTCTACGCACTCCCCGGCGCCGACGGCGGCGCGGCGCACGTGTTCGCGGGCGGCTCGAACATCGCCGTGGCCGCGAAGTCGGCCCATCCGGAGCTCGCCACCGACGCGCTCGAGATCATGCTGAGCGACGAGTACCAGTCGATCCTCGGCGAGAACGGCCTCGTGCCCGCCAAGCTCTCGCTCGCCGACACCCTCGGCACCGACGAGGTCGCCACCGCGATCGCCGAGGCGGCCGCGAACTCCAAGCTCACCCCGGCCTCGCCGAAGTGGGCCGACGTGGAGGCCTCGGGCGCGCTGCAGGACTTCTTCGTGTCGATCGCCCAGGGCGGCGACGTGGCGGCGCTCGCCGCGGACCTCGACGAGAAGATCGACGGCATCCTCAACTCGTAGAGCGAGAGAAATGACGGTGGCCGTGCGCGAACACGGCCACCGTCAGCCCAGATGCCCATCGCCCTAGGAAGGTGGTGAGCACCCTTCGATCGTACTGGGAGTACCCACCATGACCTCCTCTGTGATGCTGGTCCGGGAGCACGAGTCCGGAGGCGTTCAAGAGCTGCCGCTCGCGCCGAAGAAGAACGGCAAGCGGGGGCCCTCGAGGGCCAGACCCGGCCGGTTCACCCCGGGCGTGCTGCTCCTGCCCGCGCTCCTCATCCTCGCCGTCGTGATCGGCTGGCCGCTGATCCAGCTGTTCGTGATGTCGTTCCAGGAGTTCGGCCGCGCCCAGGTGTTCGGGGCTCCGGCGCCGTTCATCGGCTTCGACAACTACGCGCGGGTGCTCGGCGACCCGCAGTTCTGGGCGGTGCTCGCGCGCAGCGTGCTGTTCTGCCTCGCCAACGTGATCGCCGCGATGGTGATCGGCACGCTGGTGGCGCTCCTGATGAACCGGGTCAACCGGTTCTTCAAGGTGCTCGTGAGCGTGGGCCTGCTGCTGGCCTGGGCGATGCCCGCCCTCACCGCCACCATCGTCTGGGGCTGGATGTTCGACACCCAGTACGGCGTGGTGAACTACCTGCTCGAGGCCGTCTCGGGGCAGGACTACACGAACCACTCGTGGCTGATCGACCCGTTCTCGTTCTTCGTGGTGGCCACGATCATCGTCACCTGGGGCGCCGTACCGTTCGTGGCCTTCACGATCTTCGCGGGACTCACGCAGGTGCCCGAGGAGGTGCTCGAGGCCTCCCAGCTCGACGGCGCGGGTGCCTGGCAGCGCTTCCGGCTGATCGTCTTCCCCTACCTCCGCTCGATCTTCGTGGTCGTCGTCATCCTGCAGGTCATCTGGGATCTGCGGGTCTTCACCCAGATCTTCGCGCTGCAGGGCATCGGCGGCATCAAGGAGGAGACCTCGACCCTCGGCGTGTACATCTACCAGACCTCGCTCGGCCAGGGCGACTACGGAACCGGCGGCGCCATCGCGGTGATCATGGTCATCCTCATGGTGGCCATCTCGGTGCTCTACGTGCGCCGCAGCCTCAAGGAGGAGGAGCAGTGACCCTGTCCCGCAAGCGACTGACCGGCATCCTGCTGGGCGCCGCCTCGATCGTCGTGTTCGCCTTCTCGGTGTTCCCCGTCTACTGGATGGTCAACACCTCCCTGCAGCCCAACAACGAGATCCGTGGCAGCGTGCCGAACTTCGTGCCGCAGAACCTCACCCTCGCCAACTACGAGACGGTGATCTTCGATCCGGGCCGGGCGCCCTTCCTGCCCGCACTCGGCAACTCGCTCATGGTGACCATCTCGACGGTCGTCATCGCCCTCGTCTTCGCCTTCCTCGCCTCGCTCGCGGTCACCCGCTACCGGTTCCGGAGCCGCAAGACCTTCATCTTCGTCATCCTCATCATCCAGATGATCCCGGCCGAGGCCATGATCGTCTCGACCTACCGGGTGCTCGACGGCTGGGGGCTGCTCAACACGATCGTGGGCCTCACGCTGGTGTACGTGGCCACCGTGCTGCCCTTCACCATCTGGACCCTCCGCGGCTTCGTCAACGGCGTGCCGGTGGAGCTCGAGGAGTCGGCCATGATCGACGGCTGCTCGCGCACCGGCGCCTTCTGGCGCATCACCTTCCCGCTGCTCGCACCCGGCCTCGTGGCCACGGGCGTGTTCGGGTTCATCCAGGCCTGGAACGAGTTCCTGCTGGCCCT
>NZ_JAHFUY010000003.1:0-22037 GCF_023264895.1 Herbiconiux sp.
GAGCAGTTCACTGCCCACCATCATGCGCACGAGCTCGTGCTCGGCGGTGGCCGGAAGCGGCGCCTCGCCCGCGAGAGCGCCGTCGCGCAGCACGACGGCCCGCGAGCAGCTCGCGTAGATCTCGGGCATGCGGTGCGTGATCATGAGCACGGCGACACCACGGGCGGAGAGCCCGGCCACGATGTCGAGCAGCCGGAGCGTGGCGCCCTCCGAGAGCGAGCTCGTGGCCTCGTCGAGGATGAGCAGGCGCGCACGGGTGGAGATGGCGCGGGCGATCTCGACCTCCTGCTGCAGCTCCACGCTCAGCGAGTCGACCCGGCGCTCCACGTCGATGTGCACCCCCAGCTCGGCGAGCACCTCGGCCGCCCGGCGTCGGGTCTCGGGCCAGTCGACGGCGCCGCCACGGCGGGGAAGGCGGCCGAGCAGCACGTTCTCGGCCACCGTGAGGGTGGGGGCGAGGGTGAGCTCCTGGCTGATCAGCACGATGCCGTGCTCGAGGGCCGCGTGCGGGTTGGCGAGTCGGCGCTCGACGCCGTCGACGAGGATGCGCCCGCCATCCGGCTGGTAGAGGCCGCCGACGATCTTCGAGAGGGTCGACTTGCCCGATCCGTTCTCGCCGGTCAGCGCGAGCACCTCGCCGGCGCGGATCTCGAGGCTCACGTCGTCGAGGGCCACGACGCCGGGGAAGCGCTTGACGAGGTTCTCGACCCGGATGAGGGCCGGCTCGGGCGCGCTCACGATCGGCTCCTCGCGAGGAACGGCAGGACCACGGCGGCGACCTCGGCGCTCTTGTGCTCCAGCAGGGGGATGGTGCCGCCCTCGATCACGGCCGTCTCCACGGCGGCGGCGTGCACGAGGGCGTCGGCGGTCCTCGCCACGTCGGGCAGGGCGAACGGATCCTCGGAGGCACCGAGCACGAGCACGGGCGCGGTGACGAGGCCGATCCTCTCCTCCATCGCGTAGCGCGCGCAGGCGAGGTGGCCCTCGGCGGGCACGACCCCGGGGGCGAGGGCGTCACGGATGAAGCGGTCGAGGAGGTCGGGCCGTGCACCCGGGTAATAAGGAGCGCGGAGGGACCACAGCGTGGTGAGGTGCGAGCCGTCGTCGGCCGTCTCGGCCTCGTCGACGCCGGGGCCGTTCGCGTGGGCCGCGCGGTAGGCGGCATCCGTGTAGGCGGGAGAGGAGAGCACGACGGCCTCCACGCGATCCGGGGCCGCGGCCGCCAGCTCGACGGCCACGACGGCACCGGTGTGGTGGCCCATCACGGTGAAGCGCTCAAGACCGAGGGCGTCGGCCAGGGCGAGGGCACCCGCGGCGAACTGCTCGATGCTCTGCGGGCCCTCGGGCTTGGCGCTCTGGCCGAAGCCGTACATGTCCATCGCGATGGCGCGGTGCCCGGCGGCCAGGAGCGGCAGCAGCTCGGCGTACTCGTCGAGCGAGCGCGGGGTCTGGTGCAGGAGGAGCAGAGCGGGGCCCTCGCCCGCCTCGGCGTAGTGCAGCTGGCCGAGCGGGGTCGTGGCGTAGCCGTAGCGGACCGTGATCGTGCCCGTGCCCGTGCCCGTGCCCGTGCCCGTGCCCGTGCTCATCGTCGCTCTCCCCGGATGCCGCGGCTCTCCAGCCGGGGCAGCACCTCCTCGACGAAGAAGGGCAGCTCGTCGAGGTAGTTCATGAAGCTCAGCGTGATGCCGGCGAACCCGGCGTCGGCGTAGCGCTGGATGAGGGCGGCGATGGTGTCCGGGCTGCCGACCAGCGGCGCACTGCCGTAGCCCGCGGCGAAGCGGCTGCGGAACGAGCCGAGCATCTCGGGGGTGAAGGTCTTCGCGTGCAGGCCCTGCAGGCGCATGGCGTTGTCGATGCCCTCCCAGTCGGCCTGCTCGTCGGCGTAGTAGTGCAGGAACTCCTCGGCCTCGGCGTCGGTGGGGCGGCAGACCACGTGGGTGAGGGTGATCGCGCCGGTGTCGCGGCCGCGGGCCCTGGCATCCGCCGTGACCGACTGCACGATCGGCGCGCCGTCCTCCGGAGCACCCACCACGGTGAAGACGTAGTCGGCGTTGCGGGCGGCGAACTCCCGCCCCTGGGTCGACGAGCCGGCGTTCAGCACCGGCGGCAGGCCGCCGAACGACTTCGGCTTGCCGATGACGTGCTTCAGCGAGTAGTGCTCGCCGTTCCAGTCGAAGGGCTCCTCGGCGGTGAGCACGGTGCGCACGATGTCCCACCACTCCTGGGCGAGGGCGTAGCGGGCGTCGTGCTCGCTCGGGAGGTCGACGCCGAACACCTCGTACTCGGGCTGGTTCCAGCCGGCCACGATGTTGATGCCGGCGCGGCCGTGGCCGATCTGGGAGTTGGTGGCGAGGGTCTTCGCCGTGATCACGGGGTGGTTGAAGGCCGTGTGCACCGTGGCGAAGACGCCGATCCGCTCCGTGGCGGCCAGGAGGCCGGCCTGCCAGGAGAGCGGGTCGAGGATCTCGCCGTGGAAGTCGGTCTCGCCGCCGTAGCCGATGAAACGGGCGATGGGGAGCAGGAAGTCGATTCCCGCCTCGTCGGCCATCACCGCGAGCGAGCGGTTGTCGTCCCACGAGCCCGACCAGCGCTCGGGCGCCTTGGTCATCGCGAGCCCGCCTGGGGAGTTCGCGCTGAACAGGCCGAGCTGGAAGTCGGTGCCGGTGTCGCCAGAGCGCAAGTGCTTCATGACACGCAATCTTTACGCCCGATCCGGGAGGTGACTAATGCGTAAACGGGAACACTATGCAGATTAGGCATAGCTCGGCTCGGCGCTATGTCAAGATTGTTTCGAGGATGTTTCCGCAGCCCCGGCGGGGTTTCGATCTGATGACATCTCCGGCTGTTCGCTGAGTTCACGCGCCACCGTGACGACGCAGGCGATGAAGTCGGTCAGCACCGGATCCTCCACGGCACCGGCCCGGATCGTGATCCCGATCTCCCGCGGAACGGTGTCGACCGTCACCGAGAGCAGTGCGAGCGCCGGGTCGGCGAGCACGAGCGAGCGCGGCAGCACCGCGACGGCGTCGATGCGGCGGAGGATCGGCCGGGTGGCCGTGATGGTCGAGCTCTCGATCAGGTTCCGCGGCTGGCTGAGGCCGTGCACGAGGAAGAGTCCGTCGATCTCGCTGCGGAAGACCGAGGAGTACCCGGGCACGATCCACGGCAGGTCCATCAGGTCGGGCACCCCGATGTCGCGGCCGAGCATCGGATGCTCGTTGCGCACCGCCAGCACGAGCGGATCCTCGTAGAGACGCAGGTACTGGTTCTCGCTCGAGCGCTCGGTGGGGATGCGGCCGACGAGCATGTCGAGCTCGTTGCGGCTGAGCATGGCGCGGAGGGCGTTCTGGTACTCCTCCACGAGCGAGATGGTCACCCACGAGGCGGTCTCCTTGAAGCGCAGGATCGCCTCGGGCAGCAGCATGTGCACGGTCGCGAGGTTGACCCCCACCCGCACGAGGCCGGTCGAGGCGCCGAGGGCGAAGTCGTCGAGCCGCTCGCCCGCCTGGCGCATCGTGTTGAGCACGGCGGCGGCGTACTCCACGAAGATCTGGCCCTGGGGTGTCGGCATCACGCCGCGGGGTCCGCGATCGAAGAGCACCGTGCCGATCGCGGCCTCGAGCTCCTGCAGGCTGCGGGTGACGTAGGGCTGGGTCACGCCGAGCTCGGCGGCGGCCCCGCTCAGGGTGCCGTGCTCGGCCACGGCCTGCACGAGCACGAAGTGGCGCATCCGCACCCGGCCGTCGAGTAGCCTGCTCACGATCGATGCCATGGGGCCACAGTACGGCGTGGCCCCTTCATTCGCTTTTCTTGACGATC
Organism: Herbiconiux sp.; assembly: GCF_023264895.1. Classification (GTDB taxonomy): domain Bacteria; phylum Actinomycetota; class Actinomycetes; order Actinomycetales; family Microbacteriaceae; genus Herbiconiux. Next base: position 3,820 of record NZ_JAHFUY010000003.1, read on the forward strand.
GACGCGAAGTCATGACAAACTGCCGCGACGAGCACGTCGCCTGCGTCACCGGGCACCCCGAACAGGAGCTGCACACGATGATCGACTCCCCCGTCGCCCCCGCCTCCGGGCGCGATTCCTTCCGCGCCGACGGCGACTACGAGAACCTCATCGGGGGCCGCTGGCGGCCTGCGGCGGGCGGTTTCGACGCCATCGACCCGAGTGTCGGCGAGGCCTGGGCGGTGCTCCCCGAGAGCACTCCCGCCGACGTCGACGACGCCGTGCGCGCCGCCCAGGCGGCCTTCCCGGCCTGGTCGCGCACCTCGGCCGAGCAGCGTCAGCTCGTGCTGCTGGCCATCGCCGACCGCTTCGAGCAGCACGGCGCCGCCTTCGCGCCCTTGCTCGCCACGGAGAACGGCCGGCCCATCCGCGAGGCGTTCGCGGGCGACATCCCCACGGTCTCGGCCATCTTCCGGTTCTTCGCGGGTGTCATCCGCGCCCATCACGGCGACCACGTGCCCGTCTCCGATCCGCACTCGCTCGTCTACACGGTGCGGGAGCCGCTCGGCGTGATCGCCGTCATCCTGCCCTGGAACTCCCCGCTCATCACGCTCGCCAACAAGCTCGCGCCCATCCTGGCCGCCGGCAACACGGCGGTGGTGAAGCCCTCGGAGTACGCGAGCGCGAGCGTGCTGGAGTTCCTGAAGCTCATCGAGGACCTGCTCGAGCCCGGTGTCGTCAACGTGGTCTGCGGGCACGGGGCCGTCGGGGCGGCGCTCTCGTCGCACCTCGACGTGGCGAAGATCACCTTCACCGGGGGCCCGGCCACGGCGCGCCTCATCCTCGGCAACGCGGCCCTCGCACTCACGCCGGCGCTCATGGAGCTCGGCGGCAAGGGCGCCATGATCGTGGCGGAGGACGCGGATCTCGACCGCGCGGTGCACGACGCGCTCACCGGGATCTACATGGCCAACGGCGAGGCCTGCATCGCCTCGTCGCGACTGCTGCTGCACGACCGGATCTACGACGACTTCGTGCACGAGTTCGTGCGGGTGGCCGACTCCATCCGGCTCGGCGACGCCACGGATCCCGCCACCGAGCTCGGGCCGCTCGTCTCGTCACGCCAGCTCTCGCTCGTGCAGGAGCACCTGGCCACGGCGCGGGAAGACGGCGTCGGGTTCCTCACGAGCGGGGCGGCACCCTCGGGGCCGGGCTTCTTCCAGGCGCCCGTCATGATCGCCGACGACGACGGCAGCTCGCGGATCGCCCGCAACGAGGTGTTCGGCCCCGTGACGGTGGCGGAGCGGTTCAGCGACTACTCCGACGCCGTGCAGCGCGCCAACAGCACCCGGTACGGGCTCGCGGCCGGCGTATGGACCAAGGATCTCGCGCGCGCCCACACCATCGCGGGGTCGCTCAAGGCGGGGATGGTGTGGGTCAACAAGTGGTTCGACCTGCCGGCCGGGATGCCCATGGGCGGCGTCGGCGACAGCGGCTTCGGCCGCGAGACCGCCGAGCAGACCCTGGATGAGTACTCGGCCACCAAGTCCGTGAACATCGACCTCGGTGCGCCCCGGGCGCAGATGTGGGCGGCCCAGACCCACTGAGAGCGCCCTCGGGTCGCCCGCTCTCCGGCGACCTTAAGATGGGGCACATGAGCGCACCTCAGCCGTCCCGGTTCCGCGCTCGCACCGCCGAGATCGTGCTCGTGGCCCTCGTGTTCGCGTGGGGGCTCGTCCAGGCCTTCGCGAACCTGGGTGCCGCCAATCTGAACGCCGACGAGCCGATCTACCTCTCCGCCGGCTGGGCCTACGTGCACGGCGACTTCTCGTCGAATCGCGAGCATCCGCCGACGGCGAAGTATCTGCTCGGACTCGCGCAGCTGCTCCTCGGCGAGGGCGAGCTCGCCGGTCGTGTGGCCGTGGGGGTCGTCGTGATCCTGGGCGGGGCGATCCTGTACCTCTGGCTGCGCACCGAGATCGCCTGGCCGGGCGCGCTGTTCGCCGCCGGGAGCTGGATGATCCTTCCCCACGGGGTCAGCAGCGGCGTCAGGCTGGACCGCTTCGCCGTCCTGGAACCGATCATGGTGTTCTTCTCGATCGCGGCCTTCGCGGCGGCCTGGATGTGGTTCAGGAAGCGGTCCTGGTTCTGGCTCGTCGTCTCCGCTGTCGCGATGGCGCTCTCCGTGACCTCCAAGGTCTCGACCGCGATCCTGCTGCCCGCCCTGCTCCTCCTCCCCCTCCTCGCCAAGCGCGTCAAGGACACCCTGATCGGCGGCGCGGTCTTCCTGGTCGTGTTCGCGGTGGCGTGCGTGGCGCTCTACGCCCCCATGGGCATCCGGTCCGCCCTCACCTACATGCTGGAGATGCAGTCGGACCACGCCGCCGCAGGCCATTCGGTCGTCATCGCGGGCGTCGTCTACCAGCACCCGCCGTGGTGGGCGAATCTGGTCCTCACCGTCGACGGCATGGGTGTCGTCGCGACACTCGTCCTGGTGCTCGGCGCGGTGACGGCGTTCTGGCGACGCCCGGTGGGGCTCACGGTGTATCTCGCCGGGGGCGTCGCGCTCCTTCTGTTCTTCTACGTCGTCGTGTCCTCGATCGCGCTCACCCACTACTACTACTCCTGGGTGTGGTTCCTGTGCGCTCTCGCCGGCGTCGGCCTCTCGGTGCTGCTGTCGCGCACCGGGTCGCGTCGCGTGCAGGTCGTGAAAGCTGCGGTCGCTGCGATCATGCTCATCGGCGCGGTCGCAGCAGGGGTGTGGACCACGGTGGCCATCAGTCACGAGCGCCCGTCGGGTGTCGCCCTGGTGATCCCCGAACTCGAGCGCCTCGATGCGACAGAGGGCAGCATCTTCGTGGGGGGTCTGGCGCAGTGGGAGTACATCCCCTATTTCGATGGCCGGCACACGACCACCGCCACCGACGCCGGCGCCGGCTCCGACATCGTCGCGGTGGCCGTGAAGGACTCCGTGCGGTTCCCGCTGTCGGACGAGGTGCAGGCTTTCCTCGCCGAGCACGAGGGCTCGCTGCGTGAGATCACGCTCGACGACGTCCGGCTGTACGTGCTCGAACCACGGAGTCCGTGACCTCAGGCCCTCAGCTCGGGGTAGAGCGCCTCGACGGGCGCGGCGAGCGCGGCCCTCACGGAGGCCGTGAACTCGTCGGCGATGACCTCGTAGCCGCCGGCCTCGACCGTGTCGAAGACCTGCCGCACCAGGTCGGCCGGGCTGAGCTTCGGGCCCTCGACCCCCGCAGCCATCGCGGTGTCGACGTAGCCGACGTGCACGCCCACCACGTGCGTGCCCTTCGGTGCGAGCTCGAGCCGCAGCGAGTTCGTGGCCGACCAGAGCGCGGCCTTCGAGGCGCTGTAGACGCCGCCGAAGGCGTACCAGCTGGCCACGGAGTGCATGTCGACGAGCACCGACATCGGATGCGACGTGAGCACGGGTGCGAACGCGGTCGCGAGCAGCACGGGGGCCACGAAGTTGGTCTCCATGGTGGCCCGCAGGTCGTCGGCCGAGAGCTCGAGGAAGCTCGCGGTCGGCGGCAGCATGCCGGCGTTGTTGATGAGCACCGTGACATCCGGTGCCGCAGCGACGGCCGCTGCGACCGACGCCGGATCGAGGATGTCGAGGGCCAGCGGCACGATGCGCTCGTCGTCCCAGGTGCGGGGAGTGCGGGCGGTCGCGTAGACCTTGACGGCACCGCGGGCGAGGGCCTCGGCGACGAACGCCGATCCGATGCCGCCGTTGGCGCCGGTGACGAGCACGACGGCGCCGGCGAGTGCGGGGGTGGGGACGGGGACGGACATGAGGGCTCCTTGGGGTGGGTGTGGGGATCGGGGGGGCGGCGCGTCAGTCCGCGAGTGAGACGACGATCTTGCCGCGGAGCCCGCCGCGCTCGAGTGCCGTCAGAGCGGCGGGTGTCTCGGCGAACGGGAACACCCGGCCGACCACGGGATGCAGCACTCCCGCCTCCACGAGCGCGGCGATCTCGGCGAGCTGCCGGCCATCCGCCCGCATGAAGAGGAAGGAGTAGTCGACGCCGAGTCGCTTCGCCTGCCGGCGCACCGAGGCGCTGAGGCCCCGGATGGCGAGGCGGAGGCCGGGGTTCAGCCCGAGCGCGCGGGCGAATTCCGGATCGGGCGGGCCGGCGATGCTGATCGCTGCGCCGCCTCGCCGGAGCACGTGGAGCGACTTCGTGAGGTTGTCGCCGCCGACGCCGTCGATCACGAGGTCGTAGCCGCTCAGCAGCTCCTCGAACGCCTGCGAGCGGTAGTCGATGACCTCGTCGGCGCCGAGCTCGCGCAGCCACTCCGCGTTCGAGCCGCTGGCCGTGGTGGCGACGTGCGCCCCGAGGTGCTTGGCGAGCTGGATGGCGATCGAGCCGAAGCCGCCGGCGCCGCCGTGGATGAGCACCCGCTGCCCGGGCGTGACGCCTGCCCGCTCCACGAGCGCCTGCCACGCGGTGAGGGCGACGAGAGGCAGTGACGCCGCCTCGACCATGCTGAGCCCGACGGGTTTCCGTGCGACGTCCGATTCGGAGAGGGCGATGCGCTCGGCGAAGGTGCCGATGCGGAAATCGGCGGGGCGGGCGAAGACCTCGTCGCCGACAGCGAATCGGGTGACGGCGGGGCCGACGGCTTCGACGGTGCCGGCGACGTCGCGCCCGAGGGTGAGCGGCAGGTCGTAGCGGAGCATCGCCTTGAACTCGCCCTGTGCGAGCTTCTGGTCGAGGTGGTTGATGCCGGCGGCCTGCACCCGCACGAGCACGTCACGTGCTCCCACGGCGGGCTCGGGCACATCGGCTTCCCTCAGCTCGCCTCGGTAGCTGTCGATCCTGAAGGCCCTCATGTGTTGCATCCGTTCTGATCGGTGGGTTTGTCTGAGCGTACTCATTTTTGAGCGCCCTCGCAAATGAGTGCTGAGTGGTACTGCTGTATCCTGGTCGTCTGATGCCCCTCACCGACTCCTCCCCCGCCGCGCCGCTCGGCCGCCGCGAGCGCAACAAGCAGCAGAAGCTCGACCGCATCACCGCGGCGGCCACCGAGCTGTTCAGCCGCCGCGGGGTCGACGAGGTCACGACGCAGCAGATCGCCGATGCGGCCGACATCGGCACGGGAACCCTTTTCCTCTACGCCCGCAGCAAGTCGGAGCTGCTGCTGCTCGTGCAGAACACGCACTACGCGGAGGCGATCGAGGAGGGCGTCGCGGCGGCCGCAGCCTGCCCCGAGCCGCTCGATGCGATCCTCGCGATCGTCGAGCCCATCGTCGAGTGCAACCGCCGCCAGGTCGACAACGGCCGCACCTACCTCCGCGAGCTCGTCTTCGGCGACCCGGAGGAGCCGCACCACCGCGCCGGCCTCGAGCTCATCCAGCAGGCCGACGACGCCGTCGTCGACGTCCTGCTGCGGGACGGCAGCCTGCCTGCGGGCGACGCCGTCCTCCTCGCCCGCACCATCTCGGCGGCCATGTTCGTCAGCCTCGCCTCCCCGCTGCACCTCCGCTCCACCGACGCCGAGATCTGCGCCGACATCCGCGAGCAGGTGCGGGTGCTGCTGCGCTAGGTGGCGCCGTGACCCGCTTCGCCCCCCTGTGCCCACATCCGGCCCGCCTCTAGAATCGGGGCATGACGACCGGGGGCTACACGAGCAACGGGGGCTACGGCCCCCTGAAGGCACCTGAGCCCGAGAGCGAGCCGAACCTGCGGTATCCGTTCGCGCTCGTCGGGCTGATCGGGGGCGTGGTCGCGATCTTCTGGAACCCGTTCCTGGCGCCGTCGGTCGTGGCGCTGGTCTTCGGCGGGATCGGCCTCCGGCACTCGTTCCTCAAGCGCACGCCCTCGGGGCAGAAGCCCGGGTTCGGTGTCTCGATCGCCGCGCTCATGCTCGGCGCCGTCGGCGCGATCCTGTCCATCGTCGTGCTCGTGATCTTCTGGCAGAGCACGCCCGCACCGATCTGACGCCATGGGCATGCGGATCGGCACCTCGGGCTGGAGCTACCCGGAAGACGGCGGTGCAGACCCTCGACGAGTACTCGGCCACCGAGTCCGTCAACATCGACCCCGGTGCGCCGCGCGCAGATGTGGGCGGGCCAGGCCCGGTAGGTACTGCTGCCGTCGCCGCGGGGTGGGCGGCCTGGGGTGGATTTTCGGGGCGAGTTGTCTCCCGCATCCGCTTCGCGGACGCACGCCAGGCCCGAGCCAACAACTCGCCCCGAAAACCCACCCCACGCCACCCGGTTCGGAGGGGTGGCGTGCTGCTCGTCCGTTAGCGTGAAGGACTGAGTTCCAGGGCGCGGCGGGTTTGGGGCGTTCCGAGCCACAGGACGACCCATGCAGGGCCTACCCCAACCCGCCAAGCGGGCAACTTGGGTCGCCGATACTGAGCGTTATGTCAGTACCGCTATAGCGAGCCCTGCGTCTTTCGACCTGGAAGACTTCCACCATGTCGATTCCCTCTCGCCCCTGTCGATCGTGACCATCGGAGCGCTGAGTCTCCACCGACTGCGGAAGTTCTGTGGCGCCCTGAGAGGGGAAGAGATTGACGGCAGTGATGACGATTGGGCTCGGGAGAGGCTGACCCGCTCCTGTGGGTTGCAGAGTTCGCATCACGTCGAGTGCCCGGAAACAAGTCAGCCAAGGAGTCCAGCGCGGCCGTGGCCTGCCGCGAGTCTTTCTGCTCTACATCTGATGTTCACGGGTCGGCCCGCCGAGGGGGATTCCGCGAGAGGCCGGGTGATCCCTACCTTGAGAACGAGGGCGACAGGGGTGGCCCCACATTTCTAGGGGGAAATCGTGCGACGTCCTGCCGCGTTCATTCTGACTATTTGTGTAGCGGTGGGTATCGCATCAGTGGGCGCGACGCCGGCGTCCGCGACCGAAATCGAACCACCCGCGGTGAGGGACATCGGAGTGGTCACGGCGGACGCGCAGGCCGCCGTGTGGACACCGGAGGAGCCTACCCCGGTTGACGAAGAAGCCTTGCAGACGGGCGCCCAGATCCTTGAGCAGCCGTGGGAACCCACAGAGCTTCGGGCGTTCCCTGCCGACGGCGAGGAAGGAACGGCGAATCGTGCACCGGCCGGCGTTGTTGCCGGCGCGCCCGGGCTGGGGGCTATGTCCTACTACTCGTTCCAGGACTTCGAGGTCAGTGACGACACGTCAGTGAAGGTGAACGTCGCGAACGGGAACCTCGTCATCCAAAGCAACGACGGCGAGATTGCTGGCCCTGGCATTTCGTTGCACTCGGAGCGTTTCTACAACGGTCTTACGAATCATCAGGGAGCATTCGGCGGCGGCTGGTCGTCATCGCTGTCGAGCACCGACGTGGGTCTGACATTCACGCCCACGTCAGCGACCTTCCATGGACCCACCGGCCTAGAGAAGACGTTCGCATGGACAGGGTCGGCGTACACGCCGGTCCCAGGTCTGAACGCCACCTTGACCAAACTGCTGCCCGCCGCAGCGACCGCCCCCGGGTACGTGCTTCGGTTCAACAAGACAGGTGAGCAGATCACCTTCAGCGGTAACGGACACATGATTTCTGATCACGACCGCAATGGAATCGGTCTGGCCTATGTCGGTGGTGGAGACACCATTCAGGTTGCCGACGCAGCGGGGCGCAGCTTTGAGATCTTCTCTTACACCAACGGCGCCGACCGCATGATCCGCGAGGTAAACGGATTCGGACGCGTCACCAAGTACGAGCAGACCGGCACCCAGCTGACCAAGGTCACGAAGGCCGACGGCACGGTGACGACGATCACGTACGACACCGTGGGCCGCGTCTCGTCGATGACCGTACCCGGCGCACCAGCAAGCACTCACACGATCTCATTCGGATACGACAACGCCCACCGCGTGACCTCCGTTACCGAACAAGCAGGAACTAGCGGATCCACCCCGTCCACCATCACAACCTCCTTCACGTACACAGCAGGGCACACCGCGGTCACGGACCCGAACAGTCACACGGCCGGCTTTGACTACGACACCGAGGGGCGTGTCACTCAAACCACCGACGCCCTCAATCGTGTTCGAGCGACCACGTGGACGGCCAACAGCGATATCGCGACAAGCACCGACGCTTTGGGATCGGGAACGACCGCCGGCAACGTAACCACGTACAGCTACGACGGCGACAACAACCCCACCTCCGCTCAGCTCCCCACCGGAGCAGCCTCATCCGCGATCTACGCGCTCGGCACGAACTGCCCCAACGGCAACACCGGTGATGCCTTCCAGGTGAAGTGCTCGATCGACGCATCCGGCAACAAAAAGGACTTCCAATACGACCCAGCTGGCAACCCCACCACCGTCACGGACACCACCGGCAGCACTGGGGTCGTGGAGCAGCAGATGACGTACGAGCTGCCTAACCGCAGCGTTTGCGGCGGCTTTGCCGGGCAGATCTGCTCGAGCACGGATGGCAACGGCAACACCACGTCCTACGCCTACGATTCCCGGGGCAACGTCATCACAGTCACCCCTCCGGCCCCCCTCGGCGCCACCACATCCACCTACGACACGCTCAGCCGCATCACCTCCGTCACTGACGGCAACGGTGCCACCACCACTTACGCCTACGACATCCGAGACCGTCTTCGCACCACCACCTACGACACTGGCAACCTCGTGGCCAACTCGTACTACTTGAATGGTCTGCTCTCGGCGACCGAAGACGGCGACTACCTCGACGAGTTCAGCTACGACAGGCAAGGCCGCGTCATCCGGGAGCTCGACCCGACGAACGTCTCCCACTCCTTCACCTACGACGCGGTCGGCAACATGCTGACATACGCCAACGGCGACGGCACGACCACCTACAGCTACGACGTCGCGAACCAGCTCACCTCCCTAAAGGAGCCGGGCGGCACCTGCAGCTCGAGCACGCCGGCCGCGAACTCGGGATGTGTCAAGTTCGAGTACGACGGCAACGGCAGCGAGACGAAGCGCACCACCCCCGGCGGCGCAACGATCGCCACCACCCGAGACGCATCCACCCGCCCCACCCGCATCGAAGCCAAGACCGGGGCCGGGGCCAGCGTCGTCGATGTCGGATACAGCTACACCCAGGGCACCACCGACCGCACCAACGTGCAGACCCGTACCAGCACCAAAGAGCAGGGCATCACCGCCGGCGCCGTGACCGCCTACACCTACGACACCCGCAATCGACTCACGCAGGCCGAGGAAAAGAGCGGGACCAGCGTCACAGCTAAGTGGCAGTACGGATACGACAACACCGGCAATCGCACCACGCAGACCCGTTCGGGAAGCACAGGCGCCGTCGCGGGCACGATCGGCTTCACTTACAACGCTGCGAACCAGATCAGTAGCACCACGGACGACGACACCTCCTGGGCTTACGACGCCGCTGGCAACCAGACCCGCAACGGAATCACTGACGCGACCAGTTCCTTCGGAGACAGGCTGCAAGCATCCTCCATCGGGCCTTACGCGCAACGCTATGCCGGCCAAGGAAACACCCACAGAATGGAATCCGGCCCTGTCGGCTCCCCGACTTCGAGCTACACCAGCTCTCCCCTCGGCCTAGTGAAGATCGTCGAAGGAACCACCCAGTACAAGTTCTCCCGCAGCAGCAGCGGCGAAGCAATTAGTTACAAGACCGCCGGGTCGAACTACTACGTCAAAGACCACCTCGGCTCCACCATCGGAATCCTCAGCTCCACCGGCACCTACCAGGGAGGGTATAGCTACTCGCCCTACGGCGAAGCTCGCAGTACTTCCACCAATGCTGCCATCGTCAACAACAAACTCCGCTACATCAGCGGCCTACGCGACACATCAACCGGCCTGTATAAGCTCGGAGCCCGCTACTACGACACCAGCCTCGGACGCTTCACCCAGATGGACCCCAGCGGTCAAGAAGCAAACCCCTACCTCTACGCCGCGGGCGATCCCATCAACAAGGCTGATCCCTCCGGGCTCGACGCAATCTCAACCATTGTCACAATTGCAGAAGTCGTGCTGGCAGGTGGAGACGTGCTCGAGGTGCTTTCAGGAGGAGACCTTATTAGCTTCGCAGCCGGCATAGCGGTGGAAGCTCTATGTATGGCAGCGGTGTCTGCTCCAACAGGCGGAATAGGACTGGCAGTGTCCTTCGGATTCTGCACCCTCCTAGCGGAGGTCATCTCCGCGGCAGTCGAACAAGCCGTCAATGAGGGCCTTGGCTAGTAAGACGCCAATGTCGCGACTATGGAAGAGTGAGTAAGTGTCGTCGAACCCTGAGCACGATCGAACGTTCCAGATCATCCTCTGCGCGGTAGGAGGTGTTGTATCCGTCGGACTCACTATTACCTTGACAGTGCTTGGAGTTGTGGGTGCAAATCAAGGTAACAACGCCGGCGGCCTGTTTCTCTTCGCAGCGTTCTTCCTGGCAGGTTCAGTCTTCGCGATTGCTCGATTCGTCAGCCTAAGAGCTCGTCGCCACGGGCAGGATCACTACACGCAGTAGTGTGCCCCCGATATTTCGGCGGCACGCCGAAATGATTGTTTCCAGCGAAGCGCTTGCCGCTCCGCGCCCGCAAGACGGTCCACCAGCAGGCAGTGCCAGCGAGATGCAGTGATCCCGCCCGCGGCGTTGCCGGGATGCCCGTCTACCCCGCCCGCTTTGTTTGCCCGCACGTGTCCCCTATCCGCAACATTGGCAGCGTCTTGAAAAACTAAAGATTTCCGAGACATCCGGCTCAGGATCGAGCCTTTCGCCTTCTCCGCGTGAATCGCATCGCCAGATCGGGTTTATTGAGATCGGATAATCCCCTCTAAACCCAATAAGGCCTAGGGAGTCGCGCACGTAAGCCGATCGGCTTACGTGCAAGGAATCTAGACGAGCGCAGCGTTCGAAAAGAACGCAATCACTGCACACACGGATACCGCCAGCCACAGGGCGGTCACGACAGCTTGCGCCAACATCCCATGCTTGGCAGCCCCTGTGAAGACAACGATGGCAGCCGCTACCTGCACCGCACAACCGACGAGCATGATGACCGTTCCTTGTGTGGTCTGTGCAGCAGTTGGTGGGCTCCAAATGGAGAAGAACGAGGTGAAAGTGCCATAGGTTGCGAAGAGCGCCGGGAGTACGATGACGCCGACGATGGTCAGAGCCCAAAGACGCCCCGAACGATACGAACGCATCTCCTGGGCTGCGACAGCGCGGCGGTGAGCGGCATCGTTCGATGAGTTGGTCATGGAAGAGCTTCGAATCGCAACACGTCTCCGGGATAGATCTGCCCCCAGTTGAGGATGTTCTGTCCTTCGAACTCCCCGGCGTCATGGTGAATCTGTTTCGCGCTGGTACCGAGCCGGAGTCCAATCTCATCGCCGCGGTCGCCCTCGGCGACGACGTATTTCACGATCTGCCCGTCATCGTTGAGGATGACCTGTCCGGTGGCGTGTTCGCGGGGGCCTGTAGCGACCAGTGGAGGGCTGTAGACGGGTGCGGCCTCGGCGCCGGCTTGTCGGAACAGGACGTATTCGCCGGGGTGTAGTTCGCCGTCGTCGCGTGCTGACCTGCTCCTCGTGTACACGATCGGCAGACGCGATCCGTCGAGGAGCTTCATGCATATCTGCTGCATTGGTGACGCCGTAGCTACATACGTGGGGCTTTGCGCACCTGCGCCCACACTTCCCCCAAACGCGGACCCGGGGGTTGCGATTGGTTTCTAATCTGCTTCACTCGGCGTATCTCGTCATTGCTAGCTCGACGGTCCTGCAAGAACTTTGAGAGGGATCGTTCAGTTAGGTCGAATATGGGGCACTCAGACTTGAGCGAAGCAGGCGCATTCGTGTTCTGAGCATACCTCGCCCGGTGTTCGGGATGGCGCTCGGCAATCTCCCATATCTGCTCTTCACTTAGGCACTCATTCAGTGCCAGGTGGCCGATCACGTCCGGGCTGATGTCATTCGCCAAGATCTCGAGTACATCAGGCGTGAGATCTCCCCTCCACGAAAGCAGTATGCGCTCATGAAGAGTCCCGTTGCTGGCGATATCAAGATGCCTGTTCGGAGGTTGGTCTGGCGTTCCGCCAAAGGTTCCGCTCGCCATTAGTACGGGTTGAACTGAGGCGTAAACTTACACTTGTAAGCCTCCGGCGGAGTCTCTGAACACGGTGCCGAAACACCTGTTCGGAAGACCGCATCCCAGGCGGCGGACCCGTAAGGCTTGGCGAATCTGAGTTTGTATTCTGCCTCGAAGGTATAGCCCAACGTTGAGGTGTGGTAGTTGTACTGGGTGCCATAGCCGGGGGTCGACCACGTTTCTAGCGCCGTGCCAGAGAGGGCGCGCCCACCCGAGTAGATCGTTGATTCGATCGTGACTTTTCCGAGATCGTCACCTTGTCTAACGAAATTCAGCTGCGTGGTGGTTCGGACTTCGCCTGGGTCGGTGATGAGCGAAAAGTCGATCTTGGAGATGGGGCCGCAATTGACAAGCCAGAAGTCGCAGTGCCGGAAGGAGTATCGGTCAGCGTACTTCCATGCAAATCCATCTGCCCAAGCGTTACCTAAACGGAGTGGTGCTGCTGCCGCTGCCGCCATGCCGCGCGTCGCTTCGGACGCGGGCTCGTCACTAATCATCGTTCTGGTAGCTGGTTCGATCGGCTCGGTAAGCACGTCAGCGACGTTCTCGGAGACCGAGCTAAGGTCGATGTCGCTCTGTGAGCTGGCCGCGTCCGCACTGGCAGAGAGCACTTCGCCCAGTTCATCGGTTGACAGGGAATCCAGCCCCGGAAGATCAAGCCCCTCCTGAACTGCTTCATCAGCCGAGAGCGCGCTCGCGAAGAACTGGGAAGTCTTATCGGGGCCGTTGTAATCGAGCATGTTGCTGAAAACGTCCACATATGTGTCTGACCCGAAGTAGCCGATCCCGATCGTCGGCGCTTCTTCAGCAGATGCAACAGGCGCAGAGAAGGTAGCGAGCGTGATCGTAGTTAGAGTGACCCCCACTGCGTACTTCGTGAGGCGCCTTGAGCGCCCTCTATTTGGAACCGGCAAATCGTGATCCCCCTAAATATGCGACGCATCATTCGCGGTGTCGGGCTGCCTTGAGGTTACGTGTCCGGTACTAGTTAATCAACAAGCGAAGATTAGTTGCAACTCACTGCACCAACTGTTAGGGCCTCGCGACAAGACAAGACGACACTGATGACGAGCCCCCAGGTGACTAACACCCAGTTAGGGAGAGGAGCGCAGGTATAGCAGGGAGCGTTAGTTCGCCACGCCACCTGAAGCGTATTCCTTGATGAATCTGCGCTGGGCGAGGATGAACAGCACGATCACGGGTAGCGCCATGACGATCCCGCTGCGCTCACGAGCGAGGGCCTTGACCCACGACGACCGCGAGAATCTTCTTGCATGCGTGTTGGCGAGATCGGACAGTTGGCGACTGTCTGGCTCGGCCTGCGCCCGTTAGACGGTCGACTACCGAGCGCCGCAATCACATTCCGCGCTTCTGCGGCGGCATCGGTGGGGAAATGCCCATTTACCCCGCCCGCTTTATATGCCCGCACGGGTCCCCTGTCTGCAACATAGGCAGCGTCTTGAAAAACTGAAGATCTCCGAGACACCGGAGCAGCGCTCGGTCGACAACTCTTCTGCCCCACAGTCTCGGTGCCGCTCGTTGTCTCACAAAGTCGTCTCACTGCTGTGCATGTGTCAGCGCTGGTTCGCGGGATTCCGAAGACAGGCAACCCGCAGCGTATCGGCGGCGATGTTCGTCAGCCTCTCCCTGCTCCACCGACGCCGAGATCTGCTCCGACTTCTGCACGCAGGCGCAGGTGCTCCTTGGTACCCAGCTCGGCGGCTAGCGCCCGCTCAGCGCTTGCTCGTCGGCCGCGACGTTCTTCTGCACCGCGAACTGGGTGCGGTGCAATTCCTCGTACCGCCCACCCACCGCCAGCAGTTCCTCGTGCGTACCGCGCTCCACGATCGAACCGTCCTCGACCACGAGGATCACGTCCGCGTTGCGGATGGTGGAGAGGCGGTGTGCGATGACCAGCGCCGTTCGTCCTTCGAGCGCCTCACTGAGCGCCGCCTGCACGGCGGCCTCCGACGTCGAGTCCAGCGCCGCTGTCGCCTCGTCGAGAACGACGACGCGCGGCTGGGCGAGCAGGAGTCTCGCGATGGTCATCCGCTGGCGCTCACCGCCGGACAACCGGTAGCCACGCTCTCCCACCATGGTGTCCAGTTGGTCCGGCAGGGACCGGATGAGCGGCTCGAGCCGTGCACGGCGGACGGCGTCCCACACCTCGTCGTCGGATGCCTCGGGCCTCGCGAGGCGCAGGTTGGAGAGGATCGTCTCGTGGAACAGGTGGCCGTCCTGCGTCACCATGCCCAGGGTGTGCCGCATGGAGGCGAAGGTGACGTCGCGGACGTCCGTCCCCGCGAGGCGCACGGCGCCGCTGTCGACGTCGTAGAGACGTGAGAGCAGCTGAGCGATCGTGGACTTGCCGGCACCGGACGTGCCGACGAGGGCAACGGTCTGCCCCGGCTCGATCCTGAAGGAGAGGCCGTGCAGCACCTCCTCGCCGCCGCGGGTGTCGAGCGTGGAGACCTCCTCGAGGGAGGCGAGGGACACCTTGTCGGCGGACGGGTAGGCGAAGCGCACGTCGTCGAACTCGACAGAAACGGGGCCCTCGGGCACGGAGGCGGCGTCGGGCTTCTCCCTGATGAGCGGTTCGAGATCGAGGATCTCGAAGACGCGCTCGAAGCTCACCACAGCGCTCATGATCTCGACGCGTGCGTTGGCGAGGCCGGTCAGTGGCACGTAGAGGCGCGTGAGGAGGAGCGCAAGCGTCACCACGTCTCCGGTGTCGAGCTGGCCGGCGAGTGCGAGGAAGCCGCCGAGCCCGTACACGAGCGCAAGGGCGAGAGCGGAGACGAGCGTCAGTGCGGTGACGAAGACGAATTGCAGCGTCGCTGAGCGGACCCCGATGTCGCGGACGCGGGCGGCGCGAACGCGGAATTCTTCGGCCTCTTCGTCGGGCCGGCCGAACAGTTTGACGAGGGTGGCCCCGGGAGCCGAGAAACGCTCGGTCATCTGCGTGCTCATGGCGGAGTTGTGGTCGGCGGCCTCGCGGCGCAACGCTGCCAGGCGGCTGCCCATGCGGCGTGCGGGTATCAGGAAGATGGGGAGCATGATCACGGCGAGAACCGTCACGAGCCAGGAGGTGCTGAGCATGACGGCGAGTGTGAGGATCAGAGCCACGAGGTTCGTGACCACGCCGGACAGTGTGCCGCTGAATGCCTGCTGAGCGCCGATCACATCGTTGTTGAGGCGGCTCACGAGGGCGCCCGTTCGGGTGCGGGTGAAGAACGCGATCGGCATCTTCTGCACGTGGTTGAAGACGGCGGTGCGCAGATCCAGGATCACGCCTTCACCTATTCGCGCCGAGAACCAGCGCGTGACGAGTGACACGGCGGCGTCGGCCACCGCCACGAGGGCGATGACGACGGAGAGCCACACGATCGTGTCGACCGCGCCCCGCGCGACGATGACGTTGACCACCTGGCCGGCGAGCACCGGCGTCGCGACCGCGAGGAAAGCGCCCACGACGGAGAGCGCGATGAAGATCAGCAGCTTGACCCGGTACGGCACCGCGAACGTCATGATCCGCCGCACGGACTCACGGGAGATCCCGTGCTTGCCGTCCTTGGCGCTCGAGATCTTGTACAGCGAGCTCCAGGCCGCGCTTTCCATGCTCATTGAGGTTCCTTCCGTCGCGGGCTCGACACGGTCCTCGACAACGGTCAGGTCAGTGCAACTCCACGCTAAGCCACCACCCGCTCGGAGGCGTCAGACGCAGCAGAACGCACCGACGCGAGCCGGTTCGGGCGCTGCAGCGCTCTACCGGGAGCAGGCGTAGCGTCGACGCCATGAGCATCCGGATCGGCACCTCGGGCTGGAGCTACCCGCACTGGAACGACGTGCTCTACCGCACGCCGCACGACCGGCAGCACCGGCTCGAGCGCTACGTGCAGGAGTTCCCCACCGTCGAGCTGAACGGCAGCTTCTACCGCTGGCCGGGCGATCGCGCCTTCGCCGCGTGGCGCGAGAGTCTGCCCGAGGGGTTCACGATGGCGGTCAAGGCACCGCGCGGCCTCACCCACGCCAAGCGCCTGCGCGAGCCCGAAGCCTGGGTGGAACGCATCCGGAGCTCACTGCACGAACTGGGCGACCGGCGCGGCATGTTCCTCGTGCAGCTGCCTCCGGATCTCGCGCGCGACGACGCTCGCCTCGACCACTTCCTCGGCGCCCTGCCCGAGTGGCTGCAGGTGGCGGTCGAGTTCCGCCACGACTCCTGGCACGTCGACGAGGTGTTCGCACTGCTCGAACGGCACGGCGCCGCCTACTGCGTCATGAGCGGAGCAGGCCAGCCCTGCATCCTGCGCGCGACCGCGCCGACCGTCTACGTGCGGATGCACGGCCCCGACCACGAGCACCTCTACGCGGGCTCGTACTCCGACGCCGACCTCGCGTGGTGGGCCGACCGCTGCCGCGAGTGGCAGTCATCCGGCCACGACGTGCTCGTCTACTTCAACAACGACGGCGCCGGCCACGCCGTGCGGAACGCCCGCACCCTCCAGCACCTCACCGAGAACTTCGATTAGGCCACACGGATCCGAGCCCGCGTCGCGACCCCACCGTCGGCAGCCCCGCCCGTCCCGCGACGCCGTGCACGCGCACGAGGCCGAGCTCGTGCACCGACGCGTCCGTCCAGCGCTCGAGCTGCTCCCTCGCAGCAGCGAAACCACCGACCCGGAGCAGGTCGCAGATCGCGCCGACGCGCTTCCAGAGCGCCAGTTCGACCGGTCCCGCGTCATCGGCGGCACGTTCTCCCACTCGCTGGAGGATGCGGAGCGCCGACGGCGTGTCACCCGTCAGAAGGAGGGCGTAGCCCGCGATCTCCGCGCGCTCCAGACTGCGGGTGTCGAGACCCTCGCTGATCAGCGTCTCGAGCTCCTCGCGCTCGTCGTACCCGATCGTGACGACAGATCGCACGATCGCTCGCACGTCGTCACTGACGAGCGAGAGGTCCTCGCCCGTCGCCCCCGTGACGAGCATCCCGCGATCGATACGATCGGTCGGCACGAACAGCGGGCTGGACACCCTGGCGATGCGGATGATCTCCGGGTCGCTGGTCGCCTCCCTGCGCACGCCGAACAGCACCCGGCCGGCCGGCAGCGAGTAGCACAGCGAGCCGCGAAAGGCCCACTCAGGCCCGGGGAGCACGCCCCGGACGAGGGCTTCCCATTCCACCGCGTCCATCGATCACCCCCGCGCGTCCTTCCGCAAGGATCGACCATCGACCTCCGCGATCGACCTCTCAGCCGGGCAGGTTCGCCTTCGCGTAGGCCACGAGCGCATTCGCATGCCCGTGCCCCAGGCCGTGCTCGGTCTTCAGCCAGGCCACGACATCCATGTGCCGCTCGGTGTCGAGCCGCTCGGCCACCAGATCGAGCCACTCCTGCACGGGCCGCCCATACGTCTTCTCGATACTGGGAAAGTACGAGGCGGGCCCCTTGACCTTCTCCCCCGCCCCCACAGCCGGCGCCACCACCCGATGCTCACTCATGCCGCCATGCTAGCGATGTCGTCTCCTCTGGGCGATCTGGGTAGAAATTGCTCAGGTCGAGGGCCACTCCCCCGGGCTTATGTTCATCGCCTATGAGCGTTCTCACGATGCGATCCCGCGATCGGGGCTTTTTGGTTCGATCGGCAGCGAGCGTCCTTGCGACGTCGGCCGTGACGGCCGGGGTCTTCGCCGGCGCCTCGGCGGCAGTCGCCGAGATGACGGACCCACCCATCCAGGCGAACGTCGACTGGATACCCGAGCCACAGCTGAGCTTCAACGTCGCAGGCGGAATCCCCGCCAGCCTCCAGGGCAGTTGGCAACTCGACCGGCTCGACGGCTCAGAGTTCGCCTACGCGCCGGTCATGCCGGGCGGGTGGGTGGGGCAGGGTCCGGTTGATCGATTCAACGAGTACAAGGGCGGGGGCTGCTACGCCTCAGGTTTCGTCATCCGCTGCCAGAACTGACCTCTGCAAGCAACAAGCGCTACCCCGAATAAACCCGACTCCCCCGCCCTAGCGGTGTGCCGCGGGGTGGGTCTTCCTGTCGCGTTGCAGGCTCGGGATGCTCCTATGGATGTCTAGTGGTGATGGTGTAGTAGATCTCGCGGGCGATGAGGCGTTTGAGGCAGCGGATGATCTCTTTC
>NZ_JAHFUY010000003.1:22047-26475 GCF_023264895.1 Herbiconiux sp.
CCGCGAAGCGGACGCGGGATGCAACGCGACAGGAAGATCCACCCCGCGGCACGCCACCCCGAGCCCGAAGGCTAAGAAGCAGCAGCCGCCGCCGACCCGATCACAGCAACACCCTTGATCTCGATGAGCGCCTCGGGCTGCCACAGGGCGGTGGTCCCGATCCCCGCCATCGCCGGGTAGTCCGACCCGGCCAGCTCGCGCCAGATACGGCCGATCTCGCGGCCGTGGGCCTGGTAGTCGGGGATGTCGGTCAGGTAGATGGTGACCTCGACCAGATCGGAGGCCGTGCCGCCGGCGTGCTCGAGCGTGGCGATCACGTTCGAGAACGCCTGCCGGAACTGCTCCACGATGCCCCCGGGCACGATGGCTCCGTCGGCGCCCATGGCGGTCTGACCTCCGAGGTAGACGGTGTCGCCCACCTTCGTGCCGTGGGCGAAGCCGGAGGGCTTCGACAGGTTCGGCGGGTTGACGGTCTGCTTGGTGCGCGCGGGCGTGGATTCGGTCAAGACGAAGCTCCTGAAGGGGTCGATGAGGGAAGGCGGATCATGCCCTCCTGGGCGACGGAGGCGAGCAGCCGCCCGTCGGTGGAGAAGAAGGAGCCGTGCACGAGCGCGCGCGAGCTCTGCAGCGACTGCAGCTGCTGGGCGTAGAGCACCCACTCGTCGGCGCGGCCGTCGCGGTGGAACCACATGGCGTGGTCGAGGCTCGCGGTCGCGAGCCCGGCGCTGGCCCACGGCGTCGAGGTGGCGCGCAGGGCGCTCTCGAGGATCGTGTAGTCGCAGACATAGGCGAGCGCGGTGCGGTGCACATCGAGGTCGTCGGGCAGGGCGTCGAACGCCTTCACCCACACGGCCTGGTGGGGCACCGCGGCTCCGTCGACGTCGAAGTAGACGGGCGAGGGCACGTGCCGCATGTCGAAGCTCCGGCCGGAGGCCCAGTAGGCGGCGGCCGGCCCCTCGACCCCGGCGACGGCCTCGGCCGACGACGGAAGCGAGTCGGGAGCGGGCAGCGACGTGGGCATGTCGATCTGCAGGTCGGGCCCGTCCTCCGGCACCTGGAACGTCACGGTCGCGATGAACGCCGACTTGCCGTTCTGCTGCCCGGTCACGGTGCGGGTGGAGTACCCGCGGCCGTCGCGCACCCGATCGACGGCATACGAGACCTCGCTCGAGACGTCGACGGGTCGCAGGAAGTGACCGTGGAACGAGTTGACCCGGCGGTCGGAGTCGGTGGTGCGGATGGCGGCGGCGAGCGCCTGCGCCACCATGTCTCCGCCGTAGGCCTTGGGCCAGGGCACGTACTGGGTGCGCGCGGTGAAGACGTCGCCGCCGGCATCCGTCAGGTCGACCGCTGCAAGGAACGGAGCGGACGTCGGCGGGAGTGAGGGCGAGGAGCTCATGCCCGCCGGTAGCCCTCGAGCGTCGAG
The DNA here is from genome assembly GCF_023264895.1 of Herbiconiux sp. Lineage (GTDB taxonomy): Bacteria > Actinomycetota > Actinomycetes > Actinomycetales > Microbacteriaceae > Herbiconiux. The sequence continues at coordinate 23,474 of NZ_JAHFUY010000003.1, forward strand.
TCGTCGACGTCGTCGAGGTTCACCACGATGTTCTCGGGCGTGCGGGTGGTCAGCCACACGAGCTCCTCGGTGGTCGACATGTTCGCCTCGACGTGCGGCATGAACGGCGGCACGAAGACCCAGTCGCCCTCGCTCATGTCGAGCCACTCCGAGAAGCCCTCGCCGAAGTAGATGCGGGCGGAGCCGCGCAGCACGTAGCCGCCGGTCTCGGCCTCGCCGTGGTGGTGGGGGAACGACCGGTAGCCCGGCTCGTTGCTGACCTGGCCGAACCAGATCTTGGTGGCGGGGGTGTGCTGGATGCTCACTCCGGAGACGCGGACGGCTCCACCGGACTGGCCGGTCTCGGTGTGCTCCTCACCACGGCGGGTGACGACGGGGACGATCTCTGCTGACATGGCTACCTCCACCGGCACGCTATCACCGGAGCGCACAAACCACACACTTTTATTCCGTTCGTAACATGAATGTGCCATTTGCGACCGGATGCCCGGTATCGTCGAGTCATGGAGCGCACAGTCGACGCCGTCATCATCGGATCCGGGATCAACGCCCTCGTGGCCGCCGCCGAGCTCGGCAAGGCCGGCTGGTCGGTGGCCCTCGTGGAGAAGAATCCCGAGATCGGCGGCTTCATCGCCTCGGGCGAGCTGACCGAGCCGGGTTTCGTGCACGACACGTACTCGTCGTGGCATCCGCTCTTCGTCTCGGGTGCCGCCTACGCCACCCTCGGCCCCGACCTGCACGCCCAGGGCCTGGAGTACTGCAACACCGACGGCCCGCTCACGGGCAGCATCTCCCCCGACGGTCGTGCCGCCGTGGCGCACCGCGACCCCGTGGCCACGGCCGCCGCCTTCGAGCACGCCTCCGACCGCGAGAACTACCGGCTCATGCTCGACCAGATGGGCGGCCGCGCCCCCGTCGTGTTCGGCGCCCTCGGCTCCGAGCTCCGCACCACGGCCGCCGTGGGCCTCGCCGCGAAGGCCCTCCGCACCTTCAAGCTCAAGGGCAGCGAGTCGCTCGCCCGCGACGCCCTGATGAGCGGCCGCTCCTTCGCCCGCGAGCGCTTCAAGGGCGACGAGGCCGACCGCCTGTGGGCGCCCTGGCTGCTGCACGCGGGGCTCTCGCCCGACAGCGCGACGGGCGGCATGATGTTCGCCATCATGGCGCTCTCGATGCACGGCTTCGGCCTGCCGGTGGTCAAGGGCGGCGCGGGTGAGTTCGTGAAGGCCTTCCGCGGCGTGCTCGAGCAGAACGGCGTGCAGATCGTGACCGGCACGAGCGTGGAGAGGATCATCGTGGCCGACGGCCGCGCCACCGGAGTCGAGACCAGCTCGGGCCGCGTCCTGGCCCGCCGCGCGGTGCTCGCCGGCACCACCCCCGGCGCCCTCTACCGCGACCTCCTGCCCTCGGCCGCGGTGCCCGCGCGCACCCGCAGCGAGGCCGCCCGCTACCGCTACGGCCGCGCGGCCATGCAACTGCACCTCGCGCTCGACGCCCCGCTGACCTTCACGGATGCGCGCCTCGACGAAGCACCGCTCGTGCACGTCAGCGACGGCTCCGGATCGACCGGGGTCGCCTGCGCCCAGGCCGAGGCGGGCCTTCTGCCGAGCGCCCCCACGGTGGTGATCGGCCGTCAGCACCTGCTCGACCCCACGCGCGTGCCCGAGGGCAAGGGCTCGCTGTGGCTGCAGCTGCAGGAGGTGCCGTTCGAGCTGAAGGGCGACGCCTCCGGAACCATCGCCGGTGCCGACGGCGGCTGGTCGCCGGACGTCGTGCGCGCCTACGTCGACCGCGTGCTCGACCGCGTGCAGTCGGTGGCGCCGGGCCTCCGCGACTCGATCCTCGCCACCGAGGTCATCACCCCGCAGGATCTCGAGGCCTACAACCCCAACGCCGTCGCGGGCGACCCCTACGCGGGCTCCGCCGAGATCGATCAGAACCTGCTCTGGCGCCCCCTGCCCTCGGCCGGCACCCACAAGACCTCCGTCAAGGGCGTCTGGCACCTCGGCGCCTCGTCGCACCCGGGCCCCGGCCTCGGCGCGGGCTCCGGCCACCTCGTGGCCACCGCCCTCGCGAAGACCCACCGCCCCCGCACCTAAGTGCGGCGGAGAAACGCGAACGTCGTGCACACCGGCGCTCTCAGGGCGTTGGTTGCACTCAGGTTCGCGTTTGTCCGCGCCTCAACAGATCAGTCGGCCGGCAGGTCGCGCACGGCGATCACCATGCGGGTCACGGCGTACCGCACGGCGCCCGCCTCGTCGCCGATCGTGACGTCCCAGACCCACGTGGTGCGGCCCCGGTGCAGCGCCTCGGCGCGCGCCACGAGCACTCCGGGCACGGGTGCCGAGCGCAGGAAGTTGGTGCTGTTCGACAGCCCCATGCCCACCCGGCCCGACGGCCGCACGGCGTGGTTCGTGCCCTCCGAGGCGATCGCCTCGGCGATGGCGCAGTAGACCCCGCCGTGCACGACTCCCGTGGGCTGGGCGTGCTGCGGCCCGGTCTCGAGCCGGGCCTCGGCAACACCCTCCCCCAGCGACACGATCTCGAGACCGTAGTGCTGATCGAAGGGCGACACCGAGAACGGGCCCAGACTCGCGCCCGCGGCCGCGCCCGCCGCACTCACGGCGTCTGCGCCCGACGGCGTGCCCGCAGCCCCGACTTGTACTGCTTCGGCACGGTCTTGTCGCGGTAGCCGAGGTCGAGCGCGGCGTTGAGCGTCCAGTACGGGTCGACGAGGTGCGGCCGCGCCAGCAGAGCGAGATCGGCGCGCCCGGCCACGAGGATGGTGTTGACGTCGTCGATCGACGACACCGCCCCCACCGTCATGGTCGGGATGCCGGCCTCGAGCCGGATCCGGTCGGCGAACGGCGTCTGGTAGAGCCGGCCGTAGTTGGGCTTGGCCTCGGTGCTGGTCTGCCCGGTGGAGACGTCGATGATGTCGCAGCCGTGCTCCTTGAGCACCCGGGACAGCTCCACGGCGTCGTCGCCGGAGAAACCGCCGTCGA
>NZ_JAHFUY010000149.1 GCF_023264895.1 Herbiconiux sp.
GCGAGGTCCGTCGGCCCCGCCGCACCCCCGGCCACCCCCTGACCTCATCTCCCACGAGTGGGCACTTTCGGCGCGAAGACGTGCCGTTGAAGGACACGAAGTGCCCACTCGTGGGAGGCTGTGATCGGGGTGGGGAGTAGCTTGGGGGCATGGCGAGCGAAGCGGTGGTGCTGACGGTCGAGGGCCCCCACGGGGCGCGCGAGGTGCGGGTGTCGAGCCCGTCGAGGGTGCTCTGGCCGGAGGTCGGCATCACGAAGCGGGAGCTCGCGGAGTACCTCATCGCCGTGGGAGACGCCTTCGTGGCGGCTAACGGCGACCGGCCGCTCTCGCTCGAGCGGTTCCCCGGCGGCATCGACGGCGAGCGGTTCTTCTCGAAGAACCCGCCGAAGGGCGCGCCGGAGTACGTGCGGGCGGTGCCGGTGACCTACCCGAGCGGCCGCGTGCATCCGCAGCTCGTGGTCGACGAGCCGGCCGTGGCCGTCTGGGCGGCCCAGATGAACACCGTCGTGTTCCACCCCTGGGCCTCCCGTGCTGAAGAGCCGGACCTGCCCGACCAGCTCAGGATCGACCTCGATCCGCAGCCCGGCACCGGGTTCGCCGAGGCCGTGACCGCCGCGTTCGCCCTGCGTGAGGTGCTCGCCGAGGCCGAGCTCGAGGCGTTCGTGAAGACCTCCGGCAACCGGGGCCTCCACGTCTTCGCGCCGATCGAGCCGACCCACGAGTTCCTCGACGTGCGGCACGCCGTGATCGCCGCCGCCCGCGAGCTCGAACGGCGGATGCCCGAGCAGGTCACCACGCACTGGTGGAAGGAGGAGCGCGGCGAGCGGATCTTCGTGGACTTCAACCAGGCCAACCGCGACCGCACCATGGCCGGCGCCTACAGCCCCCGGGCGCTCGCCCACGCCCCCGTCTCGTGCCCCGTGACCTGGGAGGAGCTGCCGGAGGTCGACCCCCGGGCCTTCACCGTGCGGAGCGTGCCCGAGCGGCTCGCCGCCACGGGCGACCCGTGGTCGCGGATGCACGAGGAGCACGGGCGCATCGACACGCTGCTGGGGTGGTGGGAGCGGGATCTCGGCGACGGGCTCGGGGAGCTGCCCTTCCCGCCCGACTTCCCGAAGATGCCGGGGGAGCCGCCCCGCGTGCAGCCGAGCCGGGCCAAGAAGACCGAGGACTGACGGCGGACGACTGCGGCGGACGACGGCGAATTGCGACTGCGGGGGACCGCCTGCGCCCTTTGCCCGCCGTCAGGGCGTGCCGAGCACCTCGGCGAGGTCGTAGCCCTCGGGCTGCTCCAGCTGATCGAAGCGGCACGACTCGGGCTCGCGGTCGATGCGCCAGCGCTCGATCTGCACGGTGTGCCGGAAGCGAGTGCCCTCCATCTGGTCGTAGCGCACCTCCACCACGAGCCGGGGCTCGAGCGGCACGAACGAGACGTCCTTCTTGGAGGAGAAGCGATTGCGCTCGCCCTCGGCGCGCACCACCTCGCCGTCGTCGCCCCGGACCACCAGCGGCTCGAGCTCGTCGATGAGCTCGCGCCGGCGCTTGTCGGTGAACGCCGAGGCGCCGCCCGCCTGGTGCAGCTCGCCGTCGTCGCCGTAGAGCCCGAGCAGCAGCGAGCCCACGCCCGTGCCGCTCGTGTGCACGCGGTAGCCCGTGACCACGACGTCGGCCGTGCGCCGGTGCTTGATCTTCTGCAGCACGCGCTTGCCCGGTGCGTAGGGCGCCGCGAGCGGCTTCGCGACGACGCCGTCGAGGCCGGCACCCTCGAACTCCACGAGCCAGCGCCGGGCGAGTTCGACGTCGCGCGTGGTGCGTGAGAGGGCGAGCACCCCCTCCGCCTCCGTCGCCGGGACGCGCGCCATGAAGGCCTCGAGCGCCTCGCGCCGCTCGCCGAACGGCTTCTCCAGGAGGTCGTCGCCCGCCTCGCTCAGGAGGTCGAACGCGACGAACACCGCCGGCGTGGCCTTCGAGAGCGTGCGGATGCGGCTCTCGGCGGGGTGGATGCGCTGCGAGAGCGCCTCCCAGTCGAGCCGCTGGCGACCCGGATCGCCCGTGGGCACCACGATCTCGCCGTCGAGCACGCACGGAGCGGGCAGCAGGTCGGCCAGGGCGCTCGTGAGCTCGGGGAAGTAGCGGGTGAGGGGCTTCGAGCCACGACTCCCGATCTCGATCGACTCGCCGTCGAAGACGACGATGCCCCGGAAGCCGTCCCACTTCGGCTCGTAGAGGAACCCGCCCTCCACGGCGCCCTGGTCGGGCACCGCCGAGACGGCCTTGGCGAGCATGGGGGAGACGGGGGCGGCGGCGCTCGAGGTCATGAGTCGATCCTGCTCGCCCGGGGAGCGGATGCCTAGGGCTCGAGCAGTCCGATCAGCTGACGGGCGGAGTGGGCGAGGTGCTCGCGCACGGCCTCCTCACCGCGCCGGGCGACGGCCTCGAGGAACCGGTCGTGCTGGTCGGCCATCTCGTCGGCCGGGAGGAGGGGGCGCAGCTGGTTGAGGAAGAGCAGCAGCTCGCTCTCGAGCCGGGCGTGCGCCTCGGTGATGCGCGGGCTCCCCGCGGCCGCCACGAGAGCGTGGTGGAGCGCGGCGTGGGCGGTCTCGATGCCGCGGTGGTCGTGCGGGCGGGAGCGGCAGACCTCGCGGAGACGCTCGTTGGCCTCGACGACGGTGCGGGGCAGGGACACGGCGATGCCCGCATCCGTGACCCCGCGCATCCGCTCGCCGAACAGCCGCACGGCCTCGGCCTCGAGGGCCGTGCGGTACTCCAGCAGCGCCCGCACGTCGGCGGCGGCGAAGGCGCGCACCCGGGCACCGCGGTAGGGCTCGATCGTCACGAGCCGCTCGGCCTCGAGCACGCGCAGGGCGGCGCGCACGGTGTGGCGGTTGACGCCGTGCTCCGCGGTGAGCGCCTCCTCGCGGAGCGGGGTGCCCGGGGCGATCTCCGCGTCGAGGATCTGCTCGCGCAGGCGGCCGGCCACGGTCGCCACCGCGGTCGGCGCAGGGGGGTTCGCGGGCATGGCACGAGGCTAGCCGACGACCGCCCGCAGCCGGTGGAGCGCTAGGGGCGGGCGAGGCCGTCGCATCCGTGTCAGTGTTGATCCATGTCCACCGATGACCCGAACGCGCGGCCCAGCCTGCGCTCACTCTTCACCGACAAGTTCGGCCAGCTCAGCGTGCGCAGCCTGCAGATCATCATCGTGCTGGCCCTCGCGGCCCTCGTGGTGTTCGCGCTGATCCAGCTCAAGCTCGTCGTGATCCCGGTGCTGCTCGCCCTCATCATCGCGGCAGCCCTCAGCCCCGTGCTGCGCTGGCTGAAGCGTCGAGGTCTCGGCGCCCTGGCCGCCACCTGGGTGACGCTGCTCGCCGGCGTCGTGGTGTTCGGCGGGCTCGTGACCCTCATCGTGTTCGCCGTGCGCGGGCAGTGGGGCGAGCTCCGCGACTCCGCGGCCCAGGGCATCGACGACCTGCACGGCTTCGTGCTCGGCCTGCCGTTCGACATCGATCAGCAGCAGCTCGACAGCCTCCGCGACACCGTCGTCGACTTCCTCACCAGCAGCCAGTTCGGCAGCGGTGCGCTCGCCGGGGTCTCGGCCGCCGGCGAGGTCATCACGGGCGCCGTGCTCATGATCGTCATCCTGTTCTTCTTCATGAAGGACGGGCCGCGCATCTGGGAGTTCCTGCTTAAGCCGTTCTCCGGGTACCGGCACGAGCGGGGCGAGCGGATCGGCGCCACCGCCGTGCGCGTGCTCGGCGGCTACGTGCGGGGCACGGCCACCATCGCGTTCGTCGACGCCGCGGGCATCGGCATCGGCATCGCCATCCTCGGCGTGCCGCTCGCGCTGCCACTCGCGATCATCGTGTTCGTCGGCGCCTTCATCCCGCTCATCGGTGCCACGCTCGCGGGAGTGCTCGCCGCACTCGTGGCGCTCGTGGCCAACGGGCCGCTGATCGCCCTGATCGTGATCGCCATCGTGGTGGCCGTCAACCAGCTCGAGGGCAACTTCCTGCAGCCGGTCGTGATGGCGCAGTCGCTCAAGCTGCACCCGCTCGTCATCCTGATCGCGCTGACGGCGGGCACCATCCTCGGCGGCATCGTGGGGGCCGTGCTCTCGGTGCCCATCGCCGCCGTCGCCTGGGCGATCGTGAAGACCTGGAACGGCGAGCCGGAGCCGCCGCCCGCACCGCCGAAGAAGCGCAAGCGCGCGGCCAAGGCGGCCGGGGCCGGGGTAGGGCCTGCGCGGCCTGCGGCGGGTGCGGGCCCGACCGCGGCGGCTCCGTCACCCGACCTCTGAGACCGTGCCGTCGGATACTCCAAGCTCCCGGCCCGATCTCCGTCGATTCCGTACGGGTCGGTCCGGGGCCGGCCGGAAGGCCGCTACTTGAGCAGGGCCCGCACGAGGAGGGCGACTCCCGTGCCGACGGCGGCCACGACGACCACCGCTCCGACGGCCGCGGCGGGGTGGCGCTTGACGCCCTCCACCGGGTCGGCCTTGATGTCGTCGACGACCTCCCGCGTGCGGGCGCCCACGTCGAGGCGGTACTCGAGCTCCTTCACGAGCTCGGAGAGCCGGGCGCGCTCGGCCGCGATGTCGGCCTTCAGCTCCGCGCGGCTCCGCTTCGGCGGCGCCTCCGCGGGCTGACCGTCGGGTCCCGTCGGCTGGTCGGGCTGCACCGATCGCGCCTTGATCGCCGCTCGTGCGACCTCGGCCACGGCCCCGGGAACGCTGAGCTGGTCATCGGCCGGGTTGCCCGTCGGGCCGGGGACACCGGCCCGCTTCTTCGTGTCGGCGGCCTTCGCCATCAACGACGGGCCTTGTGGAGCAGCTCGTCGGCCTTGTCGCCCACGACGTCGCCGACCTTGCCGGCCGCGGTGCCGATCGCGTCACCCGCGGAGTGCACGGCCGACTGCACGTGCTCGTCGTTCCACAGCTCCTTGGCCTTCGAGCGGATCTGCTCGTAGCGACGACGGCCGGCGCGTGCGCCGAGCACGTAGCCGAGTGCGAATGCGGCGACCAATGCGATCTTTTTCATGAGGATGCTCCTGACCGGTCCGCCCGGTGACGGTCCTGTTCCCACCATCGTGACCCGCTTCGCCAGAAACGCAACCTTCCCGCCGCCCCGATCAGGTGCGGACGGCCGGCTCGACGGCAGCCAGATCGCCCTCGATGCCGATCTCGACGAGCACGACATCGCCGGCCAGCCGGGGCCCCTGCCCGCGCAGCAGCCCCGCCTTCACGCCGCCGAAGGTCACGGTGAGGTCGGCGGCCAGGACGACGTCGTCGGCCGTCTCGCCGGAGTCGGGATCGATCCCGCTCGGGATGTCGACCGCCACCACGAGCGGTGCTGCCGCTCCCTCGGGGAGCTCGCGCGACAGCGCAGCGAGCTCCGCCCGGATGCCCTGGACGAGTTCTCGAGCGGCCCCACGGAGGGCGGGCCTCCCGGCGGTGGTGCCGGTGCCGAGGATGCCGTCGACGATCACCGCCGTCTCGCGGAGGAGGGCGGGCAGGGCTTCGGGCGCGCTCTCGACGAACCGCACGCCGGCGGCGCGGGCCGCCTCGCTGCCGGCCCCGTGCATCCGGCTGCCAACGCCGATGGCGCGCACCTCGACACCGCCCGCGGCCAGCTCGGCGCCCGCGAAGAGGGCGTCGCCGCCGTTGTCACCCGATCCGACCAGGAGGAGCACGCCCCGGGGTGAGCGCTCCCGCTCCTGCTCCGGTTCACCGGATGCACCGAGTGCACCGGGTGCCGCGTCGAGCACGCGCCGGATCTCGGTCGCGAGACCGTGCGCGGCGCGCTGCATGAGTGGCTCTCCGGCGGCGAGATGCGGCGCCTCGGCGTCACGCACCTGGCGGGCGGTGTATCCCGACGTCATGCCCCCATCCTCGACGCCCGGCCGTGTCGATAGCAGCGCATGGAGTCTTCTCCCAGAAAGTCCGCACATACTTGTGGCTTCAATCGTTCGAGTGGGTGACCAGGTGCGGTCCGCCCCGAACGACACATCGAAGCCCCGAACGACTGATCAAGCCGTCGCTTCACCGTGACCCGACACCGACCGTCACCGCCACCGCCCCGCCGGACGCACCCGCGCGCCCTAGCGCCGACCGGCCGAGGCACACCCAGGTGGCCTGAACCCAGGGAAGACATGAACCCGGCTCCACCCGCACGGCCCGAGACATCCACCCCCACCCCCGGCAGCACCCCCAACCCCGGCAGCGCCGGCACCTCCACCCCCGGCACCGACGCCGCGGGCCACCCCACGCGCCGCTCGCTCCGCGACGCCCGGGAGGCGGAGGCCCGCGC
>NZ_JAHFUY010000065.1 GCF_023264895.1 Herbiconiux sp.
ATGGCACCCTTCCAGATGGATCGCATGATCCATTCAACCGCGAAAGCGGGCGTTTCGACCCTCCCGACCCGTCAGTTCGTCCCGTTCTGCGCCCGGTGGAACGGGACGAACTGCCGGATCGGGGCCGATCCGGAGCAGGATGGAGGCATGGCGGGCAAGGGCAGCGGCGAGCAGACGGTCTCGGTCGGTGGGCACCGGCTGCGCATCTCGAACCTGGAGAAGGTGCTGTATCCCTCGACCGGCACCACCAAGGCCGACGTCTTCCGCTACTACGCGACCATCGCCTCCACCCTCATCCCGCACGCCCGCAACCGGCCAGCCACCCGCAAGCGCTGGGTGCACGGTGTCGGAACGCCGGGCTGGGAGGCGCCGGTGTTCTTCCAGAAGAACCTCGACGAGGGCACGCCCGACTGGGTGCGCCGGGTGCCGATCGAGCACTTGGATCACATCAACGAATATCCGCTCGTCAACAACGCCGCGACCCTCGCCTGGTTCGCGCAGATCGCGGCCCTCGAGATCCACGTGCCGCAGTGGCGGGTGGATGCGCACGGGCGGCGGAAGAACCCCGACCGGTTCGTGATCGACCTCGATCCAGGGGAGGGCGCGGGGCTCGAGGAGTGCGTGGAGGTGGCGGGGCTCGCGCGCACCCTGCTGGTCGGGATGGGGCTCGATCCGGTGCCGGTGACCTCGGGGAGCAAGGGCATCCACCTGTATGCGCCGCTCGACGGGCGGCAGACCTCGGACGAGGTGTCGGCGGTCGCCCATGAACTCGCACGCGCACTCGAGGCCGACCACCCCGCGCTCGTGGTGAGCGACATGAAGAAGACCAAGCGCCGGGGCAAGGTGCTCGTCGACTGGAGCCAGAACAACGGCAACAAGACCACAATCTGCCCCTATTCGCTGCGCGGACGGCTGCGGCCGACCGTGGCGGTGCCTCGCACGTGGGAGGAGATCTCGTCGCCCGGGCTCCGGCAGCTCGAGCTCGAGGAGGTGCTGGCGCGGATGGACTCGCAGGAGGATCCGCTCGCGGCGAGCGTCGTGGAGCCGGGGTCGGTGGAGGCGCCGGGCGGGGTGTGGCACTCGGATCGCGGGCCCGACGAGCAGGAGGAGGCGCACCCGGAGGGTGGATCGGCGGCGGGCGGCGGCTCCGGATCGCGCGGCGGGTCGACCTCCGGCGGCGGGTCCGGATCGCAGGGCGCATCCGGGTCTGGATCGCGCGGCGCATCCGGGGACGGCTCCGACCGGCTCGCCGTCTACCGCTCCAAGCGCGACGGCTCGAAGACGCCCGAGCCCGTGCCGCACGCGGCCCCCGAGCCCACCTCGGGCCGGAGCTTCGTCATCCAGGAGCACCATGCCCGCCGGCTGCACTGGGACTTCCGGCTCGAGCACGACGGGGTCCTCGTGTCGTGGGCCCTCCCGAAGGGGGTGCCGGACGACCCGGGCCAGAACCACCTCGCCGTGATGACCGAGGACCACCCGCTCGAATACGGCTCGTTCGAGGGCACCATCCCGGCCGGGGAGTACGGAGCCGGGACGGTCGTCATCTGGGACTTCGGCGAGTACGAGCTCGAGAAGTGGCGCGACGGCAAGGAGATCATCGTCACCCTGCACGGGCAGCCCTCGGGCGGGCTCGGCGACCCGCGGAAGGTCGTGCTCATCCACACCGGGGGCCGCGACTCGGCGGCGGCCAAGAACTGGCTCATCCACAGGATGGTGCCGAAGGACGGGGCCACGGACGCACCGAAACGGAGGAAGACGGGAGGACACCCCGCCTCGGCGTCCTCCGTTGCCGTCGACGAGCCCGAGAGTCCTCCGGCGGCGGAGGTGCGGGGCGGCCGGCGACGTGAGATCGCTCCGATGCTCGCCTCGGCGGCGGCCCCCCGGGAGCTCGACGACGAGGAGGAGTGGGCGTTCGAGATGAAGTGGGACGGCATCCGCGCCGTCGTCGACATCGACGAGGGCGATGTGCGCATCCGCACCCGCAACGGCAACGACGTCACCGCCGCCTACCCCGAGCTCGCCGAAGCGCTCGCGGCCTCCCACCCCAACCGGTCGATGGTGCTCGACGGCGAGATCGTGGCGCTCGACTCCCGAGGGCGCCCGAGCTTCGGGCGGCTCCAGCAGCGCATGGGCCTCCGGAAGCCCCGCGAGGTCGAGGCCGCGCGGGCCAGGACGAAGGTCGACCTGATGCTGTTCGACCTGCTGGAGCTCGACGGCGAGTCGCTGATGAACCGGCCCTGGACCTCGCGTCGGCGCATCCTGAGCGAGACCCTGCCCGAGAGTGACGGCCCCGTGCACGTGCCGCCGGTGTTCGACGGCGACGTGCAGCACGCCGTGGCCGCGAGCCGCGAGCTCGGTCTCGAGGGCGTGATGGCCAAGCGGCGGGAGAGCCGCTACTCCCCCGGGCGGCGCACCCGCACCTGGCTGAAGATCAAGCACACCGCCACCCAGGAGGTCGTGGTGGTGGGCTGGCGGCCCGGCAAGGGGCGGCGGGCGGCGCAGGTGGGCTCGCTGCTGCTCGCGGTTCCGGATGCCGAGGGCACGCTGAGCTACGCCGGTCGCGTGGGCACGGGGTTCAGCGAGCGCGACCTCGAGGAGGTGACGGCGCGGCTGGCCCGGATGGAGCGGAAGACGCCGCCGCTGGGCGACGTGCCCGCCGTCGACGCGCGCGATGCCCGGTGGGTGACGCCGCGGCTCGTGGGCGAGGTGGAGTTCGCGGAGTGGACGGACACGGGGCGGCTGAGGCAGCCCTCGTGGCGGGGCTGGCGGCCCGACAAGGCGGCGGCCGACGTGGTGCGGGAGTGAGCCGGGCGGCGCTCGCTGTGCACATCCGTGCAAGTCCTGGCCGCGGCCGGGAGCCGGTGGTAGCTTCGCGACAGGAGCCACGGCAGACACATCGGGCTCAGACATCGAGGAGGATCTCATGACCGAGAAGCGTGGACAAGACGGTGAACGCGACGGCGAGTACACCGACACCGAGGCCGACGACGTGAACGTGCCCGAGCCCGAGTCGGGCGAGTACACCGACAGCGACATCCCGGGCGAGGAGTAGCCTCCCGGGCATGCAGGCTTCGCTGGGAGTCCCTCGAAGCCTGCATGGTAAGCTGACCGCAAGTTTTCGTCGTTGTTCGTCTCATCCGGGTGGCACTGCCCCCGCCGAATCGTGAGGGGGTCTCGCATGGGGCGTGGCCGTCAAAAAGCCAAGCACACGAAGGTCGCGCGCGAGCTGAAGTACTTCAGCCCTGACACGAACTATTCGGCGCTCGAGCGCGAACTCACCGGGGCCCAGGCGGGCGACCCGGACTATTCGAAGTGGATCGAGGACGACGACGACTCGGACGACGCGTTCGAGCCCACCGACGAGCAGAAGCGCGCGTAGCCGGCGCTGCCGTTTCGCCTGCGTTGATCGTGTGATCGGCGCAGGCTTTCGCGTGCGCGTGGAGCCGCTGGGCTCAGGCTTCTGCGGGATTCAGGCTCTGCCGAGCTCAGGCTTCTGAGCCGGGGTGCGGTTCGTGCTCTTCGACGCGCTCCGCGGCGACCGTGCGAGCCCGCCGCCGGCTGGTGCGATCGATCACGAGCGCCACGACGGCCGCGAGCGCCACGCAGATCGCCACGATGAACAGGCCGGTGAAGCCGAGCACCTGGAATCGGGTGAAGTCGTCCTGCTCGGGGAACGAGAAGGTGAGCACCACCGACACGATCACACCCACGAGGAGCCCCACCGCCATGAAGCGGTAGTAACGCGGGGCACGGCGCACCGAGACGGTGTCGACGGTCTCGGTGCCGGGGCGGGTCTCGGGCTGGTCACTCACCCTTCCATTGTCGCTCACGCGGCTGGATGCCGGGTGCGCGTCGCGCGCTGCCTCGTGCGCTCTGTGCTCCGTGCTCACAGCCGCACCGGCACGTGGGCCGAGAGGTCGGCCCGCTGGCCCGAGGCGCTGATGCGGGCGGCGGCACGGCCCTCCGCCCAGCTCAGGTGGCCGGTGGCGAGCTCGATCCAGGTGCGCGCATCCATCTCGACCACGTTCGGCGGCGTGCCCCGCGTGTGCCCTGGGCCGTCGATGCACTGCACCGCGCCGAACGGCGGCACGCGCACCTCCACCGAGTTGCCCTCGGCGCTGTCGGCGAGCGCCTGCAGGAGGTAGCGCACCGCGGTGGCCCGGATGTCGCGGCTCGCGCCCTCGAAGTCGGTCCGCGCCGCCTGCACCGCGGCTGCGCCCGCCGCCGCGTCGATCCTCGCCTTCGCCATGCCTCCACGGTACCCGGCGGGTGGGGTGAGCGGATGCGGTGGGGTGGGTGGGGTGGGTGTGGGCCGGGCCGATCCCGGCGGGGTGGGGTGAGCGGCTGCGGTGGGGTGGGTCGGTGGATCCGGCGGGCTGGGTGAGGGGGCCGATGGGGCGGGGGTGGGCCGGGCGGATCCCGGCGGGTGGGGTGAGCGGATCCGGCGCATGGGCGGGGAAGGGCGGATCGGTAGGCTGGGTGGGTGAAGATTCTCGTTCTGGGTTCGGGTGCGCGCGAGCACGCCATCATCACCGCACTGCTGCGGGAGGGCGACGTGCACGAGGTGCTCGCCGCCCCGGGGAACGCCGGCATCGCGGCCGACGTGCCGGTGGTGGCCGACCTCGATGTGAACGATCCTGTGGCCGTCACCGAGTTCGTGCTCGCCGACGACGTGCAGTTCGTGGTCATCGGGCCAGAGGCCCCGCTCGTGGCCGGTGTGGCCGACGCCCTCCGCACCCGCGGCATCCCCGTGTTCGGGCCCGGCCGGGAGGCCGCCGCCCTCGAGGGCAGCAAGGCCTTCGCCAAGCGCATCATGGATGCGGCCGGCGTGCCCACCGGCGGCGCCCGCACCGCGAGCACCCTCGCCGAGGCCGAGGCCGCCCTCGCCGATCTCGGCGCCCCCTACGTGGTGAAGGCCGACGGCCTCGCCGCGGGAAAGGGCGTTCTCGTGACCGACGACCTCGAGGCCGCCACCGCCCACGCCCGGCACTGGCTCGAGCACGGCGACGTGCTGATCGAGGAGTTCCTCGACGGCGACGAGGTCTCGCTCTTCCTCGTCTCGGACGGCCACTCCGTGGCCCCCCTCTCCCCCGCCCAGGACTACAAGCGCCTGCTCGACGGCGACCTCGGCCCCAACACCGGCGGCATGGGCGCCTACTCGCCGCTGCCGTGGCTCGACGAGCGCTTCGGCAGCGAGGAGGCCTTCGTCGACGAGGTCATCGAGACGGTCGCGCTCCCCACCATCCGCCAGCTCGCCGCCGAGGGGACTCCCTTCATCGGCCTGCTCTACTGCGGGCTCATCCTCACGCCGAACGGCATCCGGGTGATCGAGTTCAACGCCCGCTTCGGCGACCCCGAGACGCAGGTGGTGCTGCCGAGGCTCCGCACGCCGCTCTCGGAGCTGCTCTTCGCGGCGTCCACAGGCACGCTCGGCGAGCAGCCGCGACCGGTCTTCAGCGACGACGCCGCCATCACGGTCGTGCTCGCGAGCGAGAACTACCCCGGTTCGCCGGTGATCGGGCGCGTGATCACGGGGCTGTCGACGGCGGCCGGCGCGGAGGGCGTCTCGGTGATGCACGCGGCGACGGATCGGGACACGAGCGGCGACGAGACCGTCATCCGGGCCACGGGCGGCCGGGTGCTCAATGTGGTGGCCACCGCTCCGGCGGGCGACTTCTCGCTCGCGCGCGACCGGGCCTACGGGGTGCTCGAGGGCATCGGGCTCGAGGGTTCGCAGCACCGCAGCGACATCGGCGCGAAGGTCGTGTCGGCGTGAGCGGCGCGGGTGGTGCGGGCGGCACCGGTTCGGGCGTTGCGCTCGACGGCTGGCAGCACGTGTACAGCGGCAAGGTGCGCGACCTCTACGTGCCGGCGGGGACGGAGGCCGGCTCCGCGCCGGCTGCGCTGCTCGTGGTCGCGAGCGACCGGGTGAGCGCGTTCGACCACGTGCTCGAGCCCGGCATCCACGGCAAGGGCGAGCTGCTCACCACGCTCAGCCGCTGGTGGTTCGAGCGCCTGCCGGTGCCGAACCATCTCGTCGACGACGCATCCGGACTGCCCGCGGTGCCGGCATCCGTGGCCGGGAGGTCGATGGTGGTGCGCTCGCTCGACATGTTCCCGATCGAGTGCGTCGTGCGCGGCTACCTCTCCGGCAGCGGCTGGAAGGAGTACCAGGCCACGCAGAGCGTGTGCGGCGTGCCCCTGCCCTCAGGGCTCGCCGACGGCGACCGGCTGCCCGAGCCCATCTACACCCCCGCCTACAAGGCGCCCCTCGGCGAGCACGACGAGAACATCACGTTCGAGAAGACCGTCGAGCTCGTGGGCCTCGAGGACGCCACGGCCCTGCGCGACCTGTCGCTCGACGTCTACGCGCGGGCCTCGGCCATCGCGGAGGCCCGCGGGGTCATCCTCGCCGACACCAAGTTCGAGTTCGGGCGCGACCCTGCGACGGGCGCCATCACGCTCGCCGACGAGGTGCTCACGAGCGACTCGAGCCGCTACTGGGACGCCTCGGCCTACGACTCCGGCGAGCGCACGGCGAGCTTCGACAAGCAGATCGTGCGCGACTGGCTGGCCGCGAACTGGGACGGGACCGGCGTGCCGCCGACGCTGCCGCACGAGATCGTGGAGAAGACGGTGCTGCGGTATCGCGAGCTGCTGGAGCGGCTGACCGGGGAGTAGGTGACGATGTCGGTGGTGGGGGCTAGCGTCTGACCATGGACGTCATTCTCATCGCAGGTTTCTGGCTCACCGGCGAGTCGTGGAGCGAGGTGGCCCCCGGGCTCCGCTCCGCCGGCCTCACCGTGCACACCCCCACTCTCGAGGGCATGTCATCGGTCGACGACGATCGCAGCGGGGTCACCCTCGCGACGCACATCGCCGAGGTCGTGGCGCTCGTCGACGAGCTCACCACCGACGGCGGGCAGGTCGTGCTCGTCGGGCACTCCGGCGGCGGCGCCGTCATCCACGGGGCGGTGGATGCGCGGCCCGGCAAGGTCGCGCGGGCCATTTACGTCGACAGCTGGCCCACCGCCCACGGCATGGCCATCAACGAGGCGCTCGAGGCCGAGGGCTCCGACGTGCCGCTGCCCGACTGGTCGTCATTCGGCGACACCGACCTGTTCGACCTCACCGACGAGCAGCGGGAGTGGTTCCGCTCGGTCGCCGTGCCGCAGCCCGTGGGCGTGGCCCGCTCGCCGCAGCAGCTCTCCGACACCGCGCGGTTCGACGTGCCGATCACGCTCATCGCCACCACCTTCACGAAGGAGGAGGTGTCGGAGTACGTCGGGTCGGGGCACCCGATGTTCGCCGAGATCGGGAGCATCCGGTCGGTCGACGTGGTCGAGATCCCCACGGGGCACTGGCCGCAGTTCACTCGGCCGGCGGAGGTGGCGGGGGCGATCGTGGGGGCTGTGGGGTAGGGGGGCTCGGTCTACCGGGCGTTCGTTGATCTGGGTGGCGGTGGCCGGGGCGGGTTGCTCAGGGTGATTCCGGGCGGGTTGTGCGGGGTGGCGGTGGCGGGGCGGGGTGGTTCCGGGGCGTTGCTCGGGGTGGCGGTGGTCCGGGGTGGACTTTCCGGTCGCGTTGCTTCCCGCGTCCGCTTCGCGGACGCCCGCCAGACCCGGCCTGCAACGCGACCGGAAAGTCCACCCCGCACCACCACCTGCCGTGGGAGCGGGGAAGCCACTCCCCCATCACCACGCAAACCCACCTGGCGCGGGGGCGAGGAAGCCACCCCCCACATCGCCACGCAAACCCACCTGGCGCGGGGGCGGGGAAGCTCGTCGGCGGGCCAGGCGGGGGGCGGGTCAGGTGGGGGGCGGGTCAGGTGGGGGCGTCTATGGCCTTGGCCACTACTCGGGCCATGGGCTTGCGGATGACGTGGTCGCTGGCGTTGACCACGTGGGTGGTGACACCACGCATCCGGCCGATGATGGCGACGTTCTCGGGCACCAGGAACTCGTCGAAGCGGCCGTAGACGACCTCGACCGGGTGGTCGACACGGGCCAGGTCGCTCACGACCGTCTGCGATTCGATGCAGTGCTCGAGGGACTTGATGAAGGGGGTCCAGGTGTCCTCCGTGATCTCCATCACGTGCTCGATGGGCAGCAGCCGGGAGATCAGGGCCGCATGGGCCAGGGTGAACTCCTTGTTGGCGCGGAGGTATTGGTAGGCCTGCAGGTAGCCCGTCATCTTCAGGCGCGCGAGCGGATCACCGATCTCCGACGGCGTGAGGTAGACGGGCGGACTCACCAGCACGAGCTTGGCGAGGTGCGAGCCGTGCGTGGCCGCGTAGCGGGTCGCGATGAGGCAGCCGAGCGAATGCCCGACGAGGATGAACGGCTCGTGCAGATGCAGGGAGCGAATGGTGTGGGCGACCGCCGCGACGTGCTCCTCGAGGGTGTACTCCGCGTGCTCGGGGCGGGGCGAGGATCCGAAACCCAGGAGGTCGATGGCGATCACCCGATGCGTCGGCTCGATCAGGGGCATGACGTAGGTGAAGGTGCTCGACGAGGAGGCGATGCCGTGGATCATCACGACGACCGGGCCGGGACTCGCCGCGTCCCCTCCCTTGCCCTGCGCATCCGGGGCCGGCTCACCCGTGTCGCGCACCACGTGCAGCAGAGGCGCTCCACGGTCGATGAAGCCTTCGACGAGGTCGTGGAGTCGGGACATCTCCCTACTGTGGCAGGGAGTCAGCCCTGTGTGGAGGCCCAATCCGCCACACGGCGCGCGCTCTCGGCCGGCGAGAGGTCCTCGACGCGGGTCATGATCGACCAGCGGATGCCGAACGGATCGAGCAGCGACGAGAACCGGTCGCCCGAGACGAAGGTCGCGGGGCGCTCCCGCACCGTCGCACCGGCGGCCTCCGCCCGAGCGGTGAGCGCATCGACGTCGGGCACGTAGAGCGCGAGGGAGTAGGGGTGGCCGGCGCCAGGATCGAGGGCGACGAGACCGTAGGCGGGGAGCGGATCGCTGAGGGTGAGCATGCCGTTGCCGAGGTCGAGGACGGCGTGGGCGATGAGGTCGGCGGGGGGCGTGGCATCCGGGGCCTCCTGCGGGGCGGGGGGTGTGGCATCCGGGGCCTCCTGCGGATCGGGGGCCGGGAAGCGGGTGACGTCGACGATCGTGGCGCCGAACGCGTCGCGGTAGAACTCGAGGGCGGCGGCGGCCGGCATCACCACGATGTGCGGTGTGAGCGAGGTCGAGCCGTGCGGGGTGCCGTTGGTCGTGTGCTCGCCGTCGGCGGCGGCGGGGGCTTCGTTTTCGGTGGTCATGACGCCAGGCTAGGCAGTGCCGCCGTCGCGGTCTTGAACTTCTGCGACAGCCGGGCGGCCGAGCAGGTGGAGGAGGACGATGGCCGACGGATCGCCCGCCTCGCGCGGGCACCTCAACCCCGGCGCGGAGGGGGTGGAGTTCGACCGGTTCGAGCTGGGGCCGGCGCCCGGTCTCGACGAGCTGGTGCGGCACATCTGGGTGGCGCGGTGGAGCGTCCCCGAGGGCGAGACGCGCGAGCAGCGCATGCTCACCTACCCCGCCTTCAACGTGGTGATGCAGCCCGAGGGGGCCATGCTCGCGGCCCCCGATCCGAAGCTCTCGGTGGTGTCGCTGCAGGGCGACTCGTGGGTCGTGGGGGTGCTGTTCCGGCCGGCCGCCGGGCCCGTGCTGTGCGGCAGTTCGCCTCCGCGCGACCTGCTCGGTCTCGGAGTGCCCTATGAGGGTGCCCCCTTGCGCGATGTGGCGGCGGCGATGGAGGAGACGGATGCGGTGGCTCGGCGGCGGCGACTGGTCGCCGTGCTGCCGCCTGGCTGGTGCCGCTCGTCGGCGCGGTCGGAGAGCGTGGGCGGCTGATGAATCGGGTGGGGGCCCTGGCGGAGGGTGACGACGGGATCCTGCGGTCGGCGCAGCTGGCGGAGGCCTCCGGGCTCGGGATCCGGGCGCTCGAGCGGCTCGTGGCGGACTTCGTGGGAGTGAGCCCGAAGTGGCTGATCGAGTGCCGACGGATTCAGTGGGCGGCCACGACGCTGCGCGCGGATGCGCGCACGGACCTGAGTGGGCTGGCCGCTTCGCTGGGGTACGCGGACTACCCGCACTTCTCGCGGCGGTACGTGTCGCTGCTCGGGGAGACGCCGGAGGCCACGCGGCGGCGCGGGGGGTCGGGGGGCTAGACGGCGGGGCATGAGGCGACGGGCATCAGACGACGACGCGGTGGAGGATGGTGCGCTCGGCGAGGGTCCAGGCTGTGGTGATCAGTAGGTAGAGGGTCGCCGCCAGCGGCACGAAGGCGGCGAAGATCACCGTGATGAGCGGCAGCCAGCTCAGGATGCGGGCTGCCGAGCCGCCGGGAGCCAGCGCGGCGAGGGCCGGCGGGGTGGCGGAGGGGGTGGTCGGGGACGCAGTGACGCCCGTCGCATCCGCTGCTTGGATGCGGAGCGTGAGACGGCGGGAGAGCAGTGCCACCACGGCGATGAGCGCGAGCAGGAGCCCGGCGACGAGCAGGGTGAGGCCGGCGGTCGCTGCGCCGGCTCCGGCTCCGGCTCCGGCTCCGGCTCCGCTGAGTGCTGCCTCGAGCGCCGCAGTGAAGCTCGTGCCGAGCGGGGCTCCCGCGAGGGTGTCGGCGAGCAGGAGGTTGGCGTGGCCGTTGATGCTGGGCACGAGGAAGAGGCCGTAGATGATCGTGAGCACCGGAGCCTGGATGAGCAGGGGGAGGCATCCGGCGAGCGGGGAGGCGTTCTCCTCGGCGTAGAGGGCCATGGTCTCGCGCTGGAGGCGTTCGGGGTTCGAGCCGTGGCGTGAGCGGAGGAGGGCGAGGCGGGGGGCGAGCTTCCGTCGCATCCGGGCGGCGCGTGCCTGGGAGAGGCCGACGGGGATGAGGGCGGATCGGACGAGCAGGGTGATGAGCACGATCGCAAGCGCCGAGGCACTCGCGCCGGCGAGGGGTTCGATGAGGTCGGACAGTGCTCGCACCACGGAGTAGGCGGCGTCGAGCAGGGCGGCGATGGGGCCGAAGGCGTAGATGTTCATGGGGTGGGGTTGCTCCTTGCGATGCGGAAGTGGGGGGACCGTGTGATCGCGGAGGAGTTCGCAGACGTGCAGGCGGCACCGGGGCCGGAGGGCGCGCTGTGTGCGCGCCGGTCAGGCGGTATCAGCCTTTCGAAGAGGCCCACCGGGGGGCGAGACCCACCGCTTGGGCAGACTCCCGGGCGGAGAGAACTCACCGTTCGGGCGAGACCCACCGGACGGTGAACCCACCAGTCGGGCGAGACACACCGGGCAGGCGGTGCTCGCCGGTCGGGCGGGACCCGATCCGGGCGCTGCGCTCAGACCGGGTCGGTCTGCAGAGCTCCTACGCGATCGTGCGGAGCAGTCCGGGCGCGCGGGGCTGGGGGCGGCCGGGTGCGTCGGGGCGGCGCTGGGTGATGGTGGCGGGCAGGTCGATGCGTGCCGCGGGCGGCCGGGGGACGGATGCGCCGAGCAGCGCGAGCAGCGCCCCCACGACCGTGCGCACCGTGTCGGACACCGCCGTGAAGGCGGCCGAGGCGGCGAGCACCGTCAGTGCGACGCCGAAGCCGACGCCCACTCCCACGCCGAGCCCGACGCCGGCACCGGATGCCGAAGAGGCGCTGTCGGTCGTCACGAGCCAGACGAGCCCTGCGCCGAAGCCCATCCCGAGCAGGACCGCGGCGGTGCGGCCGGCGCGCGCGGCTGATGCCTGCATGCCGGTCCGGATCCGCTTCGAGCTCATGCCCACGAGCCTACCTGCCGGATTCGGGGCTGCCGGATTCGAGAGACGCCGAGGTGGGGCGCCGCATCCGCGTGCCGGGCGAATCCGGGTTCAGAAGCGCAGCCGTCGTCGCAACCAAGGTGCAGTGGAGGTCGGATGCCGCGAGGGTTGCGGTTCTGAACGGCGGCGAGCCCGTGGGCACGACTTCAGGGGCGGGCGGCCGCCGCCGCGACCCGGGCGGCCTCGCGGGTGGCGTGGGGGTTGGCGACCCCGGCGCGGGAGCCGGCGAGCTTGGCGGCGATGTGGTCGCCGACGGTGACGGGGTCGGGGTAGCGGTCGGGGCGCCCCTCCGAGATGCAGGAGGGGAGGGTGCGGATGAGGGCGTCGAAGTCGCCGTCGTGGAAGTAGGCGGCTGAGCGACGGCGCTCGATGGTGCCGTCGACGATGGGCGGTTTCACGCGGTGGAGGGTCGACATCCAGCGCTCGTTGGTCCAGCGAGCGGTGAGGTCGCCGAGGTTGATGAGGAGGGCGTCGTCGGCGGGGCTCACGTCGTTCCACGAGCCGTCGGCCGCGAGCACCTGGAGCCCGCGCACCTGGTCGGCCCACAGCACGGTGACGATGCCGTAGTCGGTGTGCTCGCCCATGCCCGTGAGCTCGCCGTCGAGGTCGACGGTGCCGGGCGGGAGGGCGTAGTTGTTCATGCGCAGCACGTCGAGGGAGTGCCCGGTGAAGGTGTCGAAGAAGCCGGCGGGGAGTTCGAGGGCGTCGGCGAAGATCTCGGTCATGGTGCGGGCGACCCGGCGCGCCTCGGCGAAGTAGGCCGAGACGCGAGGCTCGAATCCGGGGGCGTCGGCAGCCGGCCAGACGTTGGCCGCGTAGTGCACGGGGTCGAGGGCGACCGGCGAATCGGGGTAGTCGGCCGCCGTGGCGCCCACGTTGAACGCCTCGAAGAAGTCGTTCATGCGGCTCGCCGATTCCACACCGAGGCTGAGGCTGAGCGACTCCGACTTCGGCGGCGCGTAGCCGCGGTTGATGCCGGGCGGGGTGCTGTAGGCCTTCTTGGCGGGCAGCGGCTGGGCGAAGAACTCGTCCATCGCGGCCGCGAGCCCCGCCTGCACCGGCGCCGGGATGCCGTGGCCCGTGATCTGGATGAAGCCCACCGTGCGGCAGGCTTCGTCGATCGCGCGGGCCACGGCGGCGCGCTCGGCGTCGGTGCCTCCGCTCACGTAGGGAGCGATGTCGACGGCGGGTACGTGGAACGTCATGGCGGGCCTCCCGAGCTCTGGCCCGAGACTAGCGCGGCGGTGTTACGGGGCTGTTAAGGGGTCGGAAGCGCGCTGCGTGGTGCTCGTGCTGAGCGCACGAGTTCGTGCTGAGCGCTCGTGCTCGGCGGGCCCTGCTCAGTGCTCGTCGTACTTGCCCTCGACGAGGATCTCGGAGACCTCGGTGAAGCGGTACTGCGCCGTGGGCGGGCCCTCGACGGTCTCGCCCTCGGCGGCGGGCACCAGGCGGTAGACGAGCTGGCCCTCGCTGTAGGGCAGCACGAGCTCCTCGGGGGCGCCGTCTTCGAGCGGGATGGTCTGGTCGTCGAGCGGTCCGCCGGAAAGGTGCGCGAGAGCTGGTGTAGTCATGCTGACAGGCTACTCGCCTCCGCCGACAGCGGCTCGGGGGTGGGCGCGGCTCCTCCCTGTCGGCGGCTCGGGGTGGACGTGGGCGCTGCTCCGTATTCGGCTCGACCGCGCTGCGACTCCTCCACTCACCTGGCCACTGCGCCCCATCTCCACAGGTGTCGCCGCACCTGGCTGTCGTCGCCGTCGATGCCGGATGATGGCAGCAGGCACCCAGGCCGGGAACCTCGAGAGGAGCAGAAGATGCCCGACGGTCACGATCTCGCCTCCTCTGTCCCACGCGGCTCCTTCACGCTCGAGCCGAAGGGACCGTTCTCGTTGGCAGCGAGCATCCGCTTCTTGGAGGGCTTCGAGCCGGCTGCTTTCGCGTCCGGCACAAGCGCCGAGTCGACGATGGAGGCGGATGCGCCGGTGCGGCTGGACTGCGCGTTCCCGCTCGAGGGTTCGTGGCAGACCGTGGGTGTGAGTGTCGAGCAGGTCGGCGAGGTCGTGCGCGGGCGGCTGTTCGCGGGGAGGCCGCTCAGGCGCGAGGAGCTCTCTGCAGCCAGACAGCAGGTGGAACGCATCCTCTCGCTCGATGTCGACGGCAGCGGATACGCGTCGGTCGGCGATCACGACCCGGTGATAGGCGGGTTGCAGCGGCGCTACGACGGGATGCGGCCCGTGTGCTTCTGGTCGTGGTACGAAGCGGCGGCGTGGGCGATCATCGTGCAGCGGCAGCGCCTGTCGCAGGCCGCGGCCGTGAAGCGGCGGATGTCGGTGGAACTCGGCGGGACCGTGATGGTGAACGGGGTCGCTCAGCAGGCGTTCCCGCGGCCGGCAGTGCTCGCGGGACTGGAGTCGTTCCCGGGGCTCACGGCAGCCAAGGTGGAGCGGCTGCGGGCGCTCGCGGAGGTGGCCCGGCGCAATGCGATCGACAGTGCCGGGCTACGCCGGGCGACTACCGACGAGGCGCTCGCGACCCTGCTCGAGCTGCCGGGCATCGGGCCGTTCTCGGCGGAGCTCGTGCTCGTGCGCGGGGCCGGGGCTCCGGATGTCACGCCCACCGTCGAGAAGCGGCTCGCGGCGGCCGTGACGGCGGCCTACGCGCTGTCCCGCGCACCGACGGCCGACGAGGTCGCCGCTCTGTCTGAGAGGTGGGCGCCCTACCGCAGCTGGGTCACGGTGCTGCTGCGCACGGCGGCCGCGGAGCAGGGCTCACCTCCCTCGAACTGAGGCCGGTGCCTGCTAGCCCATTCACCGCGGAGCAGGGCCGACCTCCCTCGAACTGAGGCCGGTGCTTCCTATGCACGGTCACCGCGGAGCAGGGCCAACTTCCCTCGAAGTGAGGCCGGTACCTGCTACACCCAGCCACCGCGGAGCAGCCCTGCCCCACGAGCTGAGGGCACGCGACGCGGGGCATGTGCGTCAGCGACGGGCAGCGAAGGCAAGGGCGTAGCCGGCGAAAGGCACCCATTCGGCAGAGGCGTCGAGGGGCAGACCGACCCAGTCCTTGAAGGGGCGGCCGACGCCGCCCGGGTCGAACGGCTCCGCGCCCGGTACCCCGAGAGCACCCGTGTGCTCGGAGGTGCCAGCGCCGAGCTTCACGCCCAGCGAGTCGCCGTTGAGGCAGGCGAACATCGTGCCGTCACGGCTGAGGATCGGGCGCCCCATCATGCGACCGCGCACGATGCCCGGGTCGCCCAGCTCGCTCACCACGAGGTCGAGCTGCTCGAGCGCCTCCTCCGACGACTCCGGCTTCGCCATCCTGCCCCCCCGCCCACGTCGCGTGCCCGACGCGCGCGGTCTCAAGCACGCGCTCCCGCCGATGGCCGCCAGCGTAGCGCCGACTTGCCACAAGTTGCTCCCACCAGCCCCCACTTGACACAAGATGTGTCAAGCCGGCGCTTATTCGCGCAGCTTCTGTCAAGTCGAGGGGCAGCGCAAAGCCTGCGAGCGCTCCTTTTCCTCGCCGGGCTCAGCCCGGAGGCACGCAGCCCGACCGCCGGGCTCAACCCAGAGGCACGCGGCCCGATCGCCGAGCTCAGGCGGCGTATGTGGAGACGAGGCGCACCGCGCCGCCGTCGACGCCCTTGGCGCCCTGCTCGAAGCCCTCGGCGGCGAGCGACGACGCCGAGCGCGGAGCCGTCGAGACCGTGCCGACCTGCCAGGTGCGGATGCCCTCGGCCGTGATCGCCGCCGTCACCCGCGCGGCAGCTCCTGCATCGACCACGGCGAAGAAGCCCACGCCGAGGTTCCAGGTGCCCTCGGCCGACTCCAGGCTCGACCCCGCGAGCGACGACAGCACCCGGAACACCGGCGCCGGCGACCACGTCGACCGGTCGACCTCCACCCACGAGCCTCGTGGCAGCACGCGCGCGAGGTTCGCCGCGATGCCTCCACCGGTCACGTGCGAGAGCGAGTGGATGGCACCCGACAGCGCCGGCACACCGAGCACCCGCACGAGCGGACCCGTGTAGAGCCGCGTCGGCTCGAGCAGCGCCTCGCCCACGACACCACCCAGATCGGCCGACTGGTCCGCGTAGCCGAGCCCCGCATCCGCGAGGATCTTGCGCACGAGCGAGAAGCCGTTCGAGTGCAACCCCGAGGATTCGAGAGCCAGCACCACGTCGCCGTCACGCACGCGCTCGGCGCCGAGCACAGCATCCGCCTCGACCGCGCCCACGGCTGCGCCCGCCACGTCGTAGTCGTCAGGCGCCATCACGCCGGGGTGCTCCGCGGTCTCGCCGCCCACGAGGGCCGTGCCCGTCTCGGAGCAGGCACGCGCGATGCCCGCGACGATCGTGGCGATGCGCTCCGGCACCACACGGCCGCACGCGATGTAGTCGGTCATGAAGAGCGGCTTCGCACCCACCACGACGATGTCGTCGACGACCATGCCCACGAGGTCCTGCCCGATGGTGTCGTGCTTGTCGAGCGCCTGGGCGATGGCGATCTTGGTGCCCACGCCGTCGGTCGAGGTGGCGAGCAGCGGATGCCTGTAGCCGGTGAGCGCGGACGCGTCGAAGAGCCCGGCGAAACCACCCACCCCGCCCAGCACCTCGGGGCCGTGGGTGCGCTGCACCGCCGCCTTCATCAGTTCGACCGCGCGGTCGCCCGCCTCGGTGTCGACTCCGGCTGCGGCGTAGCTGTTGCTCATGCCCCCATTCTCGCGCACGCCGACGCGCGCGGCGGACTGTGACTTGACAGTAGATGCGCCTAAGAACGCCGACTTGGCACAACTTGTGTCAAGTGAGCAGCGCGGGCGGGCGGCGGCGGACGACCACTTGACAGAAGATGCGCCTAAGAACGCCGACTTGGCACATCTTGTGTCAAGTGAGCCCGGCCGGCGGAAGACGGCCGGCGCCACGCGGAGGCGCGCAGCGGCAGCGGCGGACGACGACTTGACAGAAGACGCGCCTAAGAACGTCGACTTGGCACATCTTGTGTCAAGTGGGCGAAGCGGGGAGGGGCGAAGGCGGGCGGCGGGCTACCAGGCGCAGGGGGTGAGGGCGGTCACCGCGGGGGCGAGCGACGCAGGACCGCCGAGGAGGACCACCTGGGTGGCGCCGAGGCGCGCGAGGTCGGCGATCACCCCTCGGGGCACGCAGTCGCCCGGCACCACGTAGAGGGGCGCGTCGCCCGCCGCCGCGAGCACACCGCCCGCGAGCGCATCCGGGAACGTTCGGCCCGTGGCCAGATAGACCGTGCCGGCCGAGGCGAACGAGTCGCGGTTGAGGTTGATCGAGGCCTCGTAGCGGGTCGCACCGTCGATGCGCGTGACCGCGGCCGGGATGCCCGTGGCGAGCTGGTTCTTCACCCCCTCGCTGACCGAGTTCACACCACCCACGAGCGTGAGGGACGAGGTGCCGAGGGCGCGGAAGAGCTCCACGGTGGCGGCGTCGACAGACGGCGAGCCGGGCCCGTAGACGAGCACCACGGGCTCGCCGCGGGAACCGGCCGCGGCACCGGCCGAGAGGGCATCCGGGAAGGTCGAACCCGTGGCGGCGTAGGCGTGAGGCACCGTTCCGGCCGGGAAGGCGGATGCGACTACCGCGCGAGAAGCCGCGTAACGGTCGGCACCCGCCAGTCGCTCGACGGTCGCCGTGGGCACGAGCTCCTCGAGGGCACGGAACACCGGCGCCCCCACGGAGGCCTCCCCGCCCACGATGACGATCCGGCCGGGTTTCAGGCTCTGGATCTTCGCGGCCACGGCATCCGGGACCCGGTCGGGGAGCACCAGCAGGAGCGGGCCGCCCTGCGTGGCCGCGGCCGGACCGGCGCTCAGCGCATCCGGATAACCGGTGCCCGTGGCGACGTAGACGACCGGGGCGGTGGCCGACCCTGGGAAGGCCTTCTCGGCGACGGCCACGGAGACCTCGTAGCGATCGGCGCCCTCGATGCGCGAGACGGCGGGAGCGACCAGCGTGAAGGAGCCCGAGACGGCAGCCGAGGCTGCGGCGCCGGATCCGTAGAGGGCGGTCGCCGCGTAGGTGTGCGTGCCGGCCGGGACGCTCGAGAGGTCGACCGACCAGGAGCCGCCGACGCGCACCGGCGCAGTGAGGGTGCGGGAGCCGTCGACGGTGACGCGCACCGTGTGGCGCACCCCGCCCGCGGCGAGCGTGCCCGAGAGCGCGGAGCCGAGGGGGGCGCTCGCGCCGGCGGCCGGGCTCGCCACGACGGGGGCCGCGACCTCGACCTGGAGCTCCCACCCGGTGTGCGAGCTCTCGACCGAGCCGTAGCCCGGCTGGGCGGTGAGCGGGAAGGTGCCCGTGAAGCGATCCGCTTCGTCGGCGCCCGGTGTCTCGGTGCAGGAGGCCTTGAACGAGCCGTTCGAGAGCACACCGACGGCGTACGGGCCCGACACCACGGCGCCGCCGCTGTCGCCGCGGAGGGCGCACATGTCGGAGAGGTAGGTGTTGACCTCGACGTAGCCGCCGGCGCCGTCGGAGACCTTGACGAGGGCGTCGGTCTTCCAGACGGTGCCGCAGGTCCAGCCGGTGGTGCGGCCGGACTTGCAGATCGGCTGGCCGACGATGGCGCGGGAGAGGTCGCGCACGGTCGACGGGGTTCCGGAGGTGACGGGGGCGGTGTTGGTGCCGTCGCCCCAGGTGCCGACCGCCGGGCGCGGGGTGCTGCCGGCGTCGAGGGCGATGAGGCCGGAGTCGAGCTCGTCGCCCATCGAATAGGTGCTGCGGAGCGGGGTGCCGATGGCGGGACCGGAGAGGTCGAGCGTGTTCGGGGCGCTCTGCTGCATGCGGAACACCTGCGGGTTCGGGTTGGTGGCCGTCGCGGTGGGCTTGCAGTGACCCGCCGTGAGGGTCTGCGGCTGGCCGGTGGCGCGGTCGCGGCCGTTGAAGGCGGTGGAGCAGAGGTTCACGCCCGAGCCCTGCACCCAGTAGTAGCCCTGTCCGCCGACGAGGGTGCCTGGGGCGGGGTCGGCCAGGAACTCGGCGAGTTCGGAGCCCTCGTCGCGCGGTGCGGCGGTGCCGAACTCGACGACGGCGCCGGCCTGCTCGACGGCCTCGACGGGGGTGGGGGTTTCGGAGGTGGATGCGTCGGGGGTGGGGGTCGTAGCGGCGGGAGCCGCCTCGGGCAGGAGGGTGACGACGAGGGTGGTGCCGTCGAGGCGGGAGGCCACGATCGGGATGCCGCGGGCCTCGAGGTCGTCGAGCACGGCGGTGGCGTTGGCTGCGGCATCGGCGCGGGCGAGGTAGTCGGCGGGGGTGGTGGAGAGATCGGCGGAGAGGGCGGCCGCGAGTTCGGCGGGGAGCGCTGCGGCCTCGGCGGTGTAGTCGTCAGCGGAGTACGCCTGCATGGTGGGGACAGGAGCGGGCGTGAGGACGTCGAGGGGGCTCACCGGCTGCGACGACGACGGCACAACGGGGTCGGAGACTTCAGCCGATGCCGGCTGTGCAGGGGCCGCGGCTCCCAGCACCAGCGCGAGGACGGTGGCACTGACGACGGCTCCGACGACGGCACCGCGCCGCGCGAACGCCACCTCTCGAGCACGGGTCGGGCGGCGGTGATGCGACACGGCGGCTTCCCCTCAGACCGATCGGACGACGGTTCGCACCGACGGGATCACGTCGGCTCGGTCCGGATCATCCTAACCAGGGGTGGTCGCAGGGCTCCGCCGGGTCACTCCGCGGCGAGGAGCGCCACCGCGTCTTCGACCTGGCCGAAGAACGTCGCCATGTCGGCGAGCTCGTTCGGGGTCTCCGTCTCGCCCTGGATGGAGATGACGAAGGCCTTTCCGTCCGACTCCCGCTCGAGGTACCAGGAGCCCGCGAGCACCCCGATCGAGCTGCCGCCCTTGAAGGCCACGGTCGACCACTCCTCGCCGATGGTGCCGAGACCGGGATTGGCCGAGAGGATCTCGCCGACCGGCGCACCCGCATCCGTCGCCGCCCGCTGCTGCAGGGCCACGTGGGCGGCCACGAGGTCGTCGGCGGAGGTGAACCAGTCGAGGCCGTGCTGCCAGACCGAGTCGGTGAGGTCACCGGGATCGACGGTCACGATGCCACCGGGGAGCGAGTCGAGCATCGCGCGGCGCTCGGTCTCGTCGGCGGCGCTCCAGCGGTCGCGGATGGCGGCCCGGGACTCCGCCTGGTCACCGGCTGCGCCCTCGCCCGCCGATCCCCAGCCGAGCTGGAACAGTGCCCGCGTGGTCAGCATCGGCGTGTTCAGCGACGGGTCGTGGTGGCCCATGTCGGCGAGCGCAGCTTCCACCGCCTCGGGGCCGACGGTCGCGATGAGGAGG
Source organism: Herbiconiux sp. (assembly GCF_023264895.1). GTDB lineage: Bacteria > Actinomycetota > Actinomycetes > Actinomycetales > Microbacteriaceae > Herbiconiux. Next base: position 20,096 of record NZ_JAHFUY010000065.1, read on the forward strand.
TCGGTGGCCGTGTTGTCGCTGATCGCGATCATCTTCTCCGCGGCCTCGCGCACGGTCACGGTGGTTCCGGCCGGCTCGTTCTGGAGCTCGCCCGAGGGGAGGCTCTTGATGTCGTCGGTGATCGTGAGCGGGGTGTCCCAGGTGAGGGTTCCTGCCTCGACGGCGTCGGCCACGGCGCCGAGCACGTAGAGCTTGAAGATGGAGCCGGAGGGGTGGGGAGCCGCGGGGTCGCCCGTCTCGAGCAGGCGGTCGGCCGCGAGCTCCGCGCCGGGAGTTCCGGATGCGCCGGCGCCCGACTCGGCCGGGTCCGCAGCCGGGTCGCCGGCCGGGTCGCCAGCCGGGTCGCCACCCGCTTCGGCGGCATCCGGACCGACCTCGGTCACGACCATCGTGGTGTCGGCGGCGAACGACTCCACCACGTCCTCGAGCTCCGCCCACGACGTGGAGGGGGTGCGGTCGGCCGCGGAGGGCGCGAAGAGCAGGCCCGACATAAGGTCGTCGCCGTCGACCGCGATCTGCATGTCGAGGGCGTCGCCATCTGTGGGACGGATGGTGACGACCGCCTGCGTGCCGGCATCCGGAGCCACGTCGACCGCCTCGATGCGCCACGGCCCCTGCAGCTGCAGCTGCTCGACCACCTGGCGGAGCTCGGCCACACTGAGCTGCTCGAGCATGTCGGCGTTGAAGCGCTCGGCGATCCCGGCGTCGATGTCGATGGGCTCGAGGTCGCCGTTCATGGCCTCGAGGATCCACGCGGCGTGCTCGCCGAGCACGGTGTCGGGCAGGGCGGCGGCCTCCGCGGCGGGCGAAGCGGTGCTGCTCGCGGCGGGGCCTGGGGCGGGAGTCGTGCAGCCGCTGAGCGCCGCGCCCGTGAGCGAGAGGGCCGCCACGAGGGCGGTGGTCGAGAGGGTGAGGGAGGTGCGGCGGTTCGTGTGCATGCCTCCACTCTTCCGAGGCGAGCGGCACCCGGCATCCGGCCACGGGCTGAACCCGCTCCCCCGCGCGGCGGAGATGCGGCGGAGGCGCGACGGAGATACGGGGGAGATGACGCGTCGCCGCCGACCCCACGCGCATCCGGCGACAGGATGCACCTGCAAAGGCCGTAGAATCGTTGCAATGTGCGGCATCGTGGGCATCGTCTCGTCAGACCCCGTCAACCAGCTCGTCTACGACTCCCTTCTGCTGCTGCAGCACCGGGGGCAGGACTCGACCGGCATCGCGACCGCCGAGGGCAGCGTCTTCCACATCGTGAAGGCCAAGGGGCAGGTGCGTGAGGCGTTCCGCACGCGCGACATGCGGTCGCTGCTCGGCACCATGGGGCTCGGTCACGTGCGCTACGCCACGCAGGGCAACGCCTCGCAGGAGCAGGAGGCGCAGCCGTTCTACGTGAACGCGCCCTACGGCATCATCCTCGTGCACAACGGCAACCTCACGAACACGCGCGAGCTCACCGGTGAGCTCTACAACATCGACCGCCGGCACCTCAACACCAACTCCGACACCGAGGTGCTGCTCAACGTCTTCGCCAACGAGCTGCAGTCGCAGATCACGGGCCTCTCGCTCGACCCGGAGCAGATCTTCACCGCCGTCTCGCGCGTGCACGAGCGCGTCGAGGGCTCCTACGCCACGATCGCCATGATCGCCGGGCACGGGCTCCTCGCCTTCCGCGACCCCTACGGCATCCGCCCCCTCACCATCGGCGGCCGCCTGCTCGAGAGCGGGCAGATGGAGTACGTGGTGGCCTCCGAGTCGCTCGTCATGGAGAGCCTCGGCTACGACGTGGTGCGGGATGTCGCGCCCGGCGAGGCCGTGTTCATCACGCTCGACGGCGAGCTCATCGCCAAGCAGTGCGCGCCGAACGCGCGGCTCATCCCGTGCTCGTTCGAGTACGTCTACCTCGCCCGGCCCGACTCGGTGCTCTCGGGCATCTCGGTCTACGAGGCGCGCCTCCGGCTCGGCAACTACCTCGCCGACACCGTCGCCCGCTACACGCCGATGGGTGACATCGACGTGGTCATGCCGATTCCGGATTCGTCGCGGCCGGCCGCCATGCAGGTGGCCCAGAAGCTCGGCGTCGAGTACCGCGAGGGGTTCTACAAGAACCGCTACGTGGGGCGCACGTTCATCATGCCCGGGCAGGCGGCCCGCAAGAAGTCGGTGCGGCAGAAGCTCAACGCGATGTCGTCGGAGTTCAAGGGCAAGAACATCCTCATCGTCGACGACTCGATCGTGCGCGGCACGACCTCGAAGGAGATCGTCGACATGGCGCGGCAGGCCGGCGCCAACAAGGTCACCTTCGCGTCGGCGGCGCCGCCCGTGCGCTACCCCCACGTCTACGGGATCAACATGCCCTCGCGGCACGAGCTCGTGGCGCACGACCGCAAGATCCCCGAGATCGCGGCCGCCATCGGCGCCGACCACCTCATCTACCAGGAGGTGGAGGACATGCGCGCCGCCATCACGCTCGGCTCCCCCGACGTGCACGACCTCGAGATGAGCTGCTTCACGGGCGACTACGTCACCGGATCGGTCACCCCCGAGTACCTCGACTGGGTCGAGAAGAACCAGCTGAGCTAGCCGGCGGCCCCGCCCGCGAGCGACGCGACCGGCCCTACCCGACGACCCAGAGCGAGGCCGCGGCCGCGCCAGCGACCGCAGCCGAGCATGTCGCCCGCGCCGCAGAGGCGGCGGCGCGGCATAAAATCAGCCCATGGCGACTCCCGACTTCATTCTGGCTCTGCGCGAGAAGATCGGCCACGCGTCACTCTGGCTGAGCGGGATCACGGCCGTGGTCACGCGCGAGAACGGCGACGTGCTGCTGGTGCGCCGCTCCGACAACGGCGCCTGGACCCCGGTCACCGGCATCATCGACCCCGGCGAGGAGCCCGCCGTCGCCGCCGCACGCGAGGTGCTCGAGGAGGCCGCGATCGTGGCGGTGCCGGAGCACCTGGCCTGGGTGCACACGATCCCCGAGATCGTCTACGCGAACGGCGACCGGTCGCAGTACATCGACCTCACCTTCCGCTTCCGCTACGTCTCGGGCGAGCCGTTCCCGGCTGACGGGGAGAACACCGAGGCGGCGTGGTTCGCGCTCGACGCCCTGCCGGAGATGTCGGAGGAGATGCTCGCGCGAATCCGCCACGCCCTCGACGGCGAGGTCGCGGCGCGGTTCGCGTTCTAGCGCGCTCCGGAGCGCCGATCCGGCAGTTCGTCCCGTTTCGCCGCCCTCGGAAGGGGACGAAGTGCCGGATGGGCGCCGGCCACGACGCTCGAGGATGCTAGCCGCGGCGCTCGAGGACGCCGCGCACGAAGGATGCCTGGCCCGCGTGCTGCAGGTCGTCCGAGATCACGCTCACGAGTCGCACGGCGAGAGTGACCGGCGGATCCCACGACTCGTCCACCACGCGCGACAGCTCGTCGCCGGGGAGCGAACGGAGGTAGGCCGACGTCGCCGCGTAGACCGCCTCGTGGTAGCCGACGAGCGACTCCGAGGTCACGCCGGGGCCGGCCACCTGCGCCACCTCGGCCGGTGACTGGGCGTAGCCCGTGGCATCCGTCTCGAAGGGCAGGCCGAAGCGCTCGGACCAGCCGCCGCTCGTCCAGACCTGCTCGGTGCCCGCGACCTCGGCGATGTGGTCATCCTGCACGCGGGTGAGGTGCCAGACCAGCCAGGCGATGGTGTTGGCCTCCGGATCGATGCGCGCGGTCAGCTGCTCGGGCGTGAGGCCGCCCGTCGCTCGGCGCACGGTGTCGCGGATGCGGGTGAAGGCGTCGTCCAGGAGCTCGGTGCTGTCGATCATCTCCTCACCCTAGGCACGGCGGCGGGTTCGGCCCCACCCCCGGGCCCGATCGCCCCGGGCCCGATCGCCTCCCGCCAGATCACCCCGCGCCCGACCGCCCCACGCCCATCCCCGCCTCGACTTCCCCCACCCCTCCCCCGACTTGACAGTAGGTGCGCCCAAAACCGCCGACTTGACACATCTTGTGTCAAGTCACAGCCAGCGGCCGGCGCGGGCGGCGGCGCGCTATCAGGATCCTGCGAGCCAGGGCCCGTACGCTGGCGGATATGCCCGAAAGACCTCACCGCCTCGTCTCCGCCTTCCAGCGGGTCGTCGACGGCACCAAGCGCCCCGTCGGCATGATCGCGGTCCTCAGCCTCGCCTCCGCCCTGCTCGTCACGATCATGGCCGTGCCCGCCATGGCCGTCACCGGGGTCTACGCCTCGCGCACGGTCGACGTGCTCGACACGCTGCCGGACTACATCCGCCCCACGACGCTCGCCCAGGCCTCCGAGATCTACGCCACGAACAGCGACGGCTCGCCCGTGCTGCTCGCCACCGTGTTCGACCAGAACCGGCAGGAGGTCGGCTGGGACGCGGTGTCGCAGTACGTGAAGGACGCGGTGGTCTCCACCGAGGATCCGCGCTTCTACGAGCACGCGGGCGTCGACGTGGCGTCGACCCTCCGCGCAGCGCTCGGCAACGTGGCATCCGGTGGCGTCGAGAGCGGCGCGTCGACCATCACCATGCAGTACGTGCGCAACATCCTCGTGCAGCAGGCCGAGTCGCTCGACACCGCCGCCGAGCGGGAGGCCGCCTACGATGCCGCCACCACCGAGTCGGTCGACCGCAAGATCACCGAGATGCGGCTCGCGATCGCGCTCGAGAAGCAGTACTCGAAAGACGAGATCCTGCTCGGCTACCTCAACATCGCCAACTTCGGCGGATCGGTCTACGGCATCGAGGCCGCGGCCCAGTACTACTACGGCGTGAGCGCCGCGAACCTCTCCATCGCCCAGTCCGCCAGCCTCGCCGCGACGGTCAACGAGCCCAACGGGCTGCGGATCGACGAGGAGGAGAACATCGCCGACAACCAGGCGCGTCGCGACAAGGACGTGCTGGCGTCGATGCTGCGGGAGAAGACCATCACGCAGCAGCAGTTCGACGAGGCGGTCGCCACCCCCGTGACCCCCGTCATCACCCCGCGCACCACCGGCTGCCAGGCGGCCGTGGCGGGGGCTGCGTACTTCTGCGACTACGTCACCTGGATCGTCAAGAACGACTCGACCTTCGGCGACGACTCCGAGACGCGCTGGTCGAACTTCAAGCAGGGCGGCTACCAGATCTACACGACGCTCAACATGGATCTGCAGTCCAACGCCGACGAGACCATGCGCGAGTACATCCCGGCGACGATGGAGGACATCGAGATCGGGTCGACCATCGTGACCGTCGAGCCCGGATCCGGCCGCATCCTCGCGATGGCGCAGAACACCACCTTCGACGACGACCCCGACACCGCCGTGCCGGGAGCCACCGCCGTGAACTACAACACCGACATCGACTACGGCGGATCCTCCGGCTTCCAGGTCGGGTCGACCTACAAGGTGTTCGCGCTGGCGGAGTGGCTGAAGCAGGGCCACACACTCGCCGACCGGGTGAGCGGCAACGAGACCACGTGGGATCTCGCGGAGTTCACGAACTCCTGCACCTCCATGGGCGGCGAGTGGGAGCCGGCGAACGACGGCAGCTCGCGGCCCGGCACGATGTCGGTGCAGTCCTCGCTCACGAACTCGGTCAACAACTCCTTCATCGCCATGGCGAAGGAGCTCGACCAGTGCGCGATCAAGGACACCGCGGAGTCGCTCGGCGTGCACCGCGCCGACGGCAACCCCCTCAACACGGAGCCCTCGGCGGTGCTCGGCACCAACGAGATCGCACCGCTCACGATGGCGGCCGCCTACGCCGCGATCGCCGCGTCGGGCGTGTACTGCGCACCCATCGCGATCGATCGCATCCTCGACCCGACCGGTGCCGAGATCGCTCCTCCGCCGGCGAACTGCGCTCAGGCGCTCGACCCCGGAGTGGCCAACACGGTGGCCTACGCCATGCTCGGGCCGATCGAGAGCGGCACGGCGACGGCGTCGGATCCGGATGACGGCATCACGCACATCGGCAAGACCGGCACCACCGACAACGAGAAGGACACCTGGATGGCGGGCGCCTCGACGGCCGCGGCGACCGTGGTGTGGGTGGGCAACGCGACCGGCAACGTGTCGATGACGGATGTCTACCCCAACGACTGGACGGGCAGCTCGGTCAGGCACCGCATGTGGCGCGCGGTCATGACCGCGAACGACGAAGTGCTGGGCGGCGGCGAGTTCGCCGAGCCGAACGAGGACCTCGTCGACGGCTCGTCGACCCGCTTCGGCTCCGGATCGGGTTCGGGTTCGGGCTCGGTCTCGGGCGACTTCGAGAACACCCCGCCCACGGTCCCGGCGCCGGCACCGGCCCCGGACCCGGCACCGGCCCCCGCGCCCGCTCCGGAACCCCCGGCGCCGGCGCCCGAGC
>NZ_JAHFUY010000066.1 GCF_023264895.1 Herbiconiux sp.
GTTGACCCTTCGGAGGGGTGGGGGTTGTGGGGGGGCGCCCACTACTCGTGTTCGGGGAGGAGGGGGGTGGTGAGGCCGGGGTCGCGGTCGAGGTGGGTGGCTCGGGAGACGGCGGCGGTGCCGAAGCGGGTGCGGACGGCGTCGAGGACCGTGTCGAGGCGGGCGCCGTCTGACCAGTCGATGGGGAGCTCGGGCTGGAGGGTGTCGGAGCGGGTGAGGTGGGAGAACGAGATGCCGAGGAGGGTGATGCCCCTCGCTGCGATCTCGGGGTGGGCGGCGGTGAGGAGGTCGCGGGCCGAGGCGAGGAGCACAGCGGTGCTGTCGGTGGGGATGCGCACGGTGCGGGAGCGGGTGGCCTTCGCGTAGTCGCCGAAGCGGAGGCGCAGCACGACCGTGCGGCAGAGCCGGTCGCCGTCTCGGAGCCGGCCCGCCAGGCGGTCGACGATCTGGGTGAGGATGACGTCGAGCTCACCGGGCGTGCGGGCGCGGTTGCCGAGGGCGCGCTGCGAGCCGATGGAGGAGCGGCGGCGGGTGGTGTCGACGGGGCGCGGATCGCGGAGGCGGGCTAGGGCATGCAGGTGCGCGCCGGTCGCGCGGCCGAGGATCCGCTCGGCGGTGGCCTCCTCGAGCTCGGCGAGCTGGCCCACGGTGCGGATGCCGAGGCGGTGCAGCTTCTCGGCCGTCACCGCGCCCACGCCCCACAGCCGCTCCACCGGTAGGGGGAGCAGGAACTCCTGCTCCCGATCCGGCTCGACCACGAGGAGCCCGTTCGGCTTGCTCACCGCACTCGCGACCTTGGCCAGGAACTTGGTGCGCGCGACCCCCACCGAGATAGCCAAGCCGGCCTCGGCGAGCACCCGCTCGCGCAGCCGCACCGCCACCTGCTCGGGCGTGCCCGCGAGGCGCCGGAGACCGCCGACCTCGAGGAACGCCTCGTCGATCGACAGTCCCTCCACGAGCGGTGTCGTGTCGCGGAAGATGGCGAAGACGGCACGGCTGGCCGCGGAGTAAGCCTCCATGCGCGGCGGCACGACCACGGCCTCGGGGCAGAGCTCCCGCGCCTGCCGACCGCCCATCGCGGTGCGCACACCGCGGGCCTTCGCCTCGTAGCTCGCCGCGAGCACCACACCGCCGCCCACGATCACGGGCCGTCCCCGGAGCGCCGGGGCGTCGCGCTGCTCGACCGAGGCGTAGAAGGCGTCGAGGTCGGCGTGCAGCACCGTCGCCTCACCTCGCATCCGCTCCTCCTCGCCGTGCCGGTGCCCGGATCGTCGCACCGACCCCCGACATCGGGCTCGGGCTCGGGAAGACAGAACCGGCCCCGCCCTCACGAGCGGGACCGGTTCGGGCGATCAGGAGATCAGCAGTAGCGCGGGTCGTCGATGAGCGCCTGGGAGAGGGTGTTGGTCCCTCCGACGTAGACGAGGACCTCGGGATCCAGGTCGGAGCCCCAGATGGCGTCGACCGTGGGAACCGGGTAGCAGGCGGTGGCGGTGAGGAACAGGGGCGAGTCGAACGCCGCCGCGACCGGGCCTGTGGAGAGTGCATCCGGGAACACCGAGCCCGAGGCGATGAACGCGACCTCGGTCTGGCCCTGCCAGACGTCGAGGTTGATGTTCGCGGCCACCGCGAAGCGGTCCGCTCCGCCGTAGCGCAGCACGGAGGGGACTGTCGCGGCCAGGTCCGCCTCGACCTGCGCGTTCACCGAGTTGACGCCGCCGGCGATGCGCGCGGTCTGCGTGCCCGCATCCGTGAGCAGCTGGCGGGTGGGCGCATCGAGGCCGGCACCCCAGCCGTTCACGAGGAGCACCGCGCCGTCGAGGTGACCGGCGGCGGGACCAGCAGCCAGCGCGTCGGGGAAGTTGTTGCCCGTGGCGATGAAGACGTTCGAGACGCCGCCGTCGAAGGCGTACTCCAGGATGTTGCGGGAGACCTCGTAGCGGTCGGCGCCGCCGATGCGGGTGATGTCGGGCTTCAGCGCGGCGAGCTGCTGGTAGACCGCGTCGGAGACGCTGGCCGTGCCGCCGACCACGACGATCCTCTTCGGCTTCTCGCGCAGGATCTCCTGGCGCGTGACGTCCGGGAGGCTGTCGCGGGAGGTCAGCAGCAGGGCGCCGCCCTGGGCGTAGGCCGCGGGACCGGCGCTCAGCGCATCGGCGTACTTCTGGCCGCTCGCGATGTAGATCACCTCGGCCGAGGTGAACGGTGCGTTCAGGTTGACGGCGACCTCGTAGCGGTTGGCTCCGTCGACGCGCGCCCACTGCCACTCGCCGGTGGCCGTCCCTCGGGCCGACAGGTCGGATCCGGTCGGGGCATCGGCGCTCGACTCGGTCGTGCCCCAGGACGGGCCGTCGGGCGTGCGGTCGCCCGGAGCTGCCGCCGCCGACAGCGGCGCGGCGACGACCCCCACCACGGTGAGGGCGGCGAGGGTGAGGATCGAGGCGCGCGTGCGCGCTCCGGATCGGGACGTGGATCGGTTGTGCAAGGAGTTACCCCAGGAATCAGAGCGGGGCAGCGCCCCTCGCCACAGGTGTGGCTGAGTGGAGTCTGTCGCATCCTGGGCGCGACCACCAGCCGCCGCGGGATTGCCCGCTCGCGGTCGCGCTCGCGGACTGGTCGCGCCACCACATCCCCGACGCCGGGTAGCGCCAACCGCGCGAAAAGGGCTCCTTTTCAGCGGTTGGCGCTACCCGGCGCGGCCCGGGGCGGGGGGTCAGGGCTGCTGGGGCGCGGTGACGCTCAGCACCCAGGTGGTGCCGAAGCGGTCGGTGAGCATGCCGAAGCCGGGCGACCAGGCCGAGGCCGCGAGGGGCTCGATCACCGTGGCACCCGCGGAGAGGGCGCTCCAGTGCTCGGTCGCCTCGTCGAGCGTGTCGGCGTTCAGGGCGAGGAAGAAGGGCGCCGTGGTGATGGTCATGCCGTTCTCGCGACGGGTGGAGACCTGGGCCGCGGGGGCATCCTGCGCGCCGGGCACGTCGTAGGCCATGACGGTGAAGCCGCTGGGTGCGAAGACCTGGCCGAAGACGACCTTGTCGGAGTCCGGCAGGCCCGCGGGCATGCCGAAGTCGGCGTAGGTGCGGATGGTCGCCTCGCCACCGAAGGCGGCGGCGTAGAACTCGAGGGCGGCGCGGGCCTCGCCGTGGAAGTTGAGGTGGGTGACGGGGGTGGCGGACATGGCTGCTCCTGATCTGTGGGGTGGATTATCTGGGTGGTGGATTCGTGTTCAGGAGCACTCTCGCAGCGAATGCGGACAGGGAACGTCCGCATTGTGCGCGATCATGAAGTCATGCCCCTCGCATCCGCACCGTCGACCTCCCAGCGGCTGCTCACCCTGCTGTCGCTGCTGCAGTCGCGCCGCGACTGGCCGGCCCCCGTGCTGGCCGCCCGGCTCGAGGTGAGCGAGCGCACCGTGCGCCGCGACATCGAGCGGCTGCGCGAGCTCGACTACGCGATCGACGCCACGAGGGGACCCGACGGCGGCTACCGCCTCGAGGCCGGCCGCCGGCTGCCCCCGCTGCTGTTCGACGACGAGCAGGTGATCGCGCTCACGCTGGCCCTCCGCACCGCCGGAACGCTGGGAGCCGGAGTGGAGGAGGCGGCCGAGCGGGCTCTCGGCACCGTCAGCCGGCTCCTGCCCGCGCGGCTGGCGCATCGGGTCGCGAGCCTCTCCGAGCTGGGCTCGAGAGCCGGGTCGGTGCAGGCCGACCCGGCGGTGCTGCTGCGCATCGGGGAGGCCATCCAAGCCGCCGAGGAACTGCGCTTCGACTACGCGTCGCCGAGCTCGCCGAGCGCACCGGATGCTGCGCGCCCGACGCCCGTGCGCTCGGTGCAGCCGCACCACCTGCTGCTGCACGCCGGCCGCTGGTACCTGCTCGGCTACTCCCCCGCCGACGCCGACTGGCGCGTCTTCCGTGTCGACCGGATCACCCCGCGGAGCCACAACGGCCGCACCTTCACCCCGCAGCGCGTGCCCGGCGGCGATCCGGCGCGCTTCCTGTCCGCCCGCTTCAAGGGCTCTGCGGGCTCCGACACCTGGCCCTGCCGCGGCGAGGCCGTGCTGCACGCGCCCCTCGCCGACATCGCGCCCTACCTCGGCGACGGCACCGGCGAGCCGGTCGCGCCGGATCGCTGCCGCGTGCGACTCGGCTCCTGGTCGTGGGACGGCCTGGCCGCCGAGCTCTGCCGCTTCACCGTCCCGATGGGCGAGGTGGGGCCCGCGGAGCTCCGCGCAGCCCTGTCGTCGCTGGCGGAGCGAGCCGCAGCCGCTGCCGCGACGGCACCTGCACCCGCACCCGCACCCGACTGAGTCGCGGCCGGGAGCGCACCCAGCTGTTCACCTCGATGTGCGACACTCCGCCCATGGCCAAAGAGCTGACAGACGAAGACATCATCCAGCAGATCGTCGACCGCCTCCAGGCGAAGTTCCCGGAGACGCCGCGTGCCGACATCGAGCGCACCGCCCGCGCCGAGTTCGACGACCTCGCGGGCCGCCCCGTGCGCGACTACCTCGCCATCCTCGTCGAACGCTCCACGAAGAAGCGCCTCAAGAAGTCCTGACCCACCGCGATCCTCCCTGCCATCGCGGCGGCCGCCGCTCACCGCCGGGCGAGCGCGACCGCCTTCCGCGCGAGCATCACCGCGACGACGCCCGTGGCCACCCACGGGCCGGCGACGAGGATCGGGTCGATCCAGGTGTGGCTGCGGTCGACCCGCCGGGAGCGCACGCGCGACGACCACCCGTGCCGGCGCACCTCGCTGAGCACCCCGGTCTCGGTGACCGGGTTGTCGGGGTGGAGCGTCGCGAGCGACTTGACGTGGGCGCCGAAGGAGTCCACCCGGTCACCGGCGATGAGCAGCAGCCAGTGCGCCGCGCGCCCCTCGCTGTAGCGGTAGGCATAGCGGCGGATGGCCCCCGAGACACCGTGCAGCGGAGCCACGGTGCCGAAGACCGGCGTGAGCATGCCGTGCTCGATCGACCGCTCGCGCGGGTACGGCTCGGGCTGCCGGTCCGGGAACTCCCAGTGCGCGCCCGTGACCTCCGGCGCGTACCGCTCCCGGGGGACGGCGGGGCGGTCGGCGGGGTCGAGGTCGGCGCCCCAGCCGGGGATGCGTGCCCGCAGCTCGTCGTCGGTCTCGCGCACAGCGGGCTTGTCGGCCACGTAGGGCCGGTCGAGCTCCGTCGTGCTCGTGCTCGTGTTCTCGTTCATGGTCCGTTCCTCTCTCATGCCGCGTCCATCGTGATGATCGTCTTGATGCAGCCGTCGAGCTTGGCTGAGAACATGTGGTACCCCTCCCCGATCGCCTCGAGGGGGAGGCGGTGGGTGACGATGTCACTGGGCTTGAGGTAGCCGTTCCGGATGTGCTCGAGCAGCCGCGGCCACTGCCGCTTCACGGGGCACTGGTTCATGCGCAGCGTCAGGCCCTTGTTCATGGCGTCGCCGAACTTCACCGCGCTGAAGATCGGGCCGTAGGCGCCCATCACCGACACCGTTCCGCCCTTGCGCACGCCGTCGATCGCCCAATTGAGCGCGATCGGCGAGCCACCCTGCAGCTTCAGCTTGGCGCCGGTGAGGTGCTGGGTGAAGTTGCCGTCGGCTTCGGCACCGACCGCGTCGATCACGACGTCGGCGCCGAGGTTGTCGGTCGTCCGCTTCATCGTGACCACGATGTCGTCGTGCTCGGCGAAGTCGATCGTCTCGGCGTGCGCGAACTCGCGCGCCTTGGCCAGCCGGTACTCCAGGTGGTCGATCACGATCACCCGGCCGGCGCCCATCAGCCAGGCCGACTTCGCCGCGTAGAGCCCCACCGGCCCCGCGCCGAGGACCACGACGGTGTCACCGTGCCGGATGTCGCCGAGCTGGGCCCCGAAGTAGCCGGTGGCGAGGGCATCCGTCATCAGCAGGGCGTCCTCGTCGTCCAGCCAGTCCGGGATGACGGAGGGCCCCACATCGGCGAAGGGCACCCGCACGTACTCGGCCTGGCCGCCGTCGTAGCCACCGCAGGTGTGCGAGTAGCCGTAGATGCCGCCGACGGCCGTGGCGTTCGGGTTCACGTTGTGGCAGTTGGAGTAGAGGCCGCGCGCACAGAAGTAGCACGAGCCGCAGTAGATGTTGAAGGGCACCATCACGCGGTCGCCCACCGCGAGGTTCTCGACCGAAGGCCCGACCTCGTGCACGACCCCGATGAACTCGTGGCCGAACGTCATGCCCACCCGGGTGTCGGGCATGAGGCCGTGGTAGAGGTGCAGGTCGGAGCCGCAGATGGCGGCCTTCGTGACCCGGATGATCGCGTCGTTGGGGTGCTCGATCCGGGGGATGTCCTTCTCCTCGACGCGGATCTTGTAGGGACCGCGGTAGACCATGGCTTTCATGACGCCTCCTTGTTGTCGTGTCTTCTCATGGGGTCACCGGCCGAGGGCGGCGGCGACGGGGCAGCGCACGGAGTGGGTGCCGGCGGCGAGCCCGACCTCGTTCATGTAGCGCACGATCTGCGCGTACGCCTGCCCGATCGTGGTCTCGGTGTAGCCGATGCCGTGCTCCCGGCAGTAGGCCCGCACCAGTTCCCGGGCCTTCCGGAGGTGCGGCCTCGGCATGCTCGGAAAGAGGTGGTGCTCGATCTGGAAGTTCAGGCCCCCCATCAGCGCGGTGGCGACCGGGCCCCCGGTGATGTTGCGGGAGGTCAGGATCTGCCGGCGCAGGAAGTCGACCCGGGAGTCCCGGGGGAGGACCGGCATGCCGGTGTGGTTGGGCACGAAGGCCGACGCGGTGCAGACGCCGAACACCAGCAGGTGCACGGTGAGGAACAGGAATCCGAGCGCCACCGACATCGACGAGAAGACCAGGGTCAGGTAGAGGGCCCCGTGCACCGCGAGGAGGGCGATCTCGAGAGCTCGCCGCTCGAACCGGCCCCGCCGGAACACGGCGAGCACGCCCTGCAGGTGCAGGCTGAAGCCGGCCAGCGGGATGATCACGAAGAAGAAGAGCCCCTGATGCCGGGTGTACCAGGCGCGGAGCCCGCGGGTCTCGGCGGCGTCGTCGGGGGTGAACGTGAAGACGCCGGGGTCGATGCTCGGATCCTTGCCCACGAGGTTCGGGTTCGCGTGGTGGCGGTTGTGGCCCGTTTTCCAGTCGGAGAAGCTGATGCCCACGAGCAGGTTCCCGATGAGCAGTCCTGCGGCGTCGTTCGCCTTGCCGGTCTCGAAGATCTCGCGGTGCGCCGCCTCGTGCGCGAGGAACCCGAGCTGCGCGGTGATGACCCCGAGGGCTGCGGCGAGCAGCAGCTGCCAGCCGCTGTCGCCGACCAGCAGGATGCCGGTCACGTCGGCGGCGAGCGCGGCGAGGAGGCCCGCGAAGACGGCCGCGTAGAAGCCGCGTGTGCGGTCGAGAAGGCCGGCGTCGCGCACCCGGGCGAGGAGCTCGCGGTACTGTCCGGTCTGGTCGGGCCCGGAGCCGCGCGGGCGTGTGCGGCGCAGCGGGTGCAGCTGCTGCGTCTCCTGCCTCTCCGAAGAGGCCGTGTCTGTCATCCGGAGCCCCAATCGCTCGATCATCACCGGCTACGTGACGACGACCGTAATGAGCCTTCCGCGCACCGGCAGGACGGTTGCGCAGACGGCGGAGATCCGCTAGCGCGGGCGCGCGGCGCTAGAGCCGGCGCTCGTGCCGGTGGGGCTTGAGGCGCTCCGGCGCATCCGTGGCCGGTGGGAACTCGCAGGTGAACCAGCCCTCGTAGCCGAACAGGAAGCCGAGCACGCGGTTGTGCACCTCGAGCGAGATGCGGAAGGCCTGGCGCTCGTCGTCCCAGTGCTCACGGAGCAGGGCGGTGCCGGAGAACGCCATCGGGAACCGGAACCCCACGGGGCCCTCGTAGAAGCGCTGCTCGCTCGAGCGCAGCACGAGGCCTCCGCGGTCGTCGACCTCGAGCTCGAGGTCGACCGCGAGGTGCTGGTGGGTGCCGAGGTAGTCGACGACAACACGGCGAACCGGATCGAGCACCATCGTCGCGTCGAAGCGCGCGGGTCGGCGACGCACCCGGTACTCGCGCACGAAGGTCACCGTCTCGCGGCCGAACGGGTCGCGGTAGGGGTAGTTCTCGATGGTGAACGGCACGTCGCTGCCGGTGTCGGCCACGAGGATGTGCCGGAGGCGGCCGATCAGCAGGAACGGCACCGTCCACCACGGTCCGCGCCGGATGCGTGCCATCGTGCCGCTTCCCACGCACGCGTACCCGGCTTCCAGCGAGACCCCGAAGCGCCGCTGCATCATCGGGTGCAGGCGGGCGAACGCCTCGGCGCCGAGCGCCGTCTCGAAGATTGACCCGGTCACGGCAGCGCACCCAGCGTGGCCGGGGCATCCGCCATCGCACCCTCGCGCGGCGGGCGGGTGAGGCAGCGGCTCGCCCGCGGCCGATCGGCCCGCCACACCGCGACCACCGACAGCAGCCCCCACCGCGAGGGCGGGGTGCCCGTCTCGGCCCAGATCCGCAGCCGGTCGAAGCTCCACGCCGTCATCCACAGCACCAGCGGGCGCAGCACGAGGTCGGGCAGGCGGCCGAAGCCCGGCACGTAGTCGTAGCCCGTGATGAACCGCACGCCCTCGGCCGTGGGCACGTAGCGCCAGTAGCCCCGGCCGGAGCGCAGCGGCGACAGCCGGTCGGCGGTCGTGAACGAGAGGGCGGAGGTGCGGGTGCCGTCGGGCCGGGTGCGCTCCCCGATCGAGAGGCCGGTGCCGCGGATGCGGTGGAGCGGCAGGGCGCGCTCGTACCGGAACGACGCTCGGCCGCCCGCATCCGTGCCCGTTCCCGTTCCCGTTCCCGTGGGGACGATGGCGCTGAAGCGCAGGTCCCAGCGCGGGTGCAGCTCGGGCTCCTGGGTGAGCCGCCACACCGTGTCGAGGTCGGCGCGGATGAGCGTCTCGACGTACAGCGCTCGCGATCCGATCGTCATGTGGCCCCCTCGACGACCCTACCGGCGAGCTGCGGGGGCCCGTGAGCTGGCGGCTCGCGGGCCAGGGCCTCATGAGCCGGCTCCCCATGAGGCAGCTCCCCGCGGGTCAGCTCCCCGCGATCTCGCGGAGGGTCGCGAGGTGCGCCTTCCAGGCCGCGCGGCCCTGCTTGGTGAGTGAGAGCGAGGTGCGCGGCATCTTGCCGGCGAACGACTTGCCCACCGAGACGTAGCCCGCGACCTCGAGCGCCGAGGCCTGCTTGCTGAGGGCGGAGTCGGTGATCTCCACCGCATCCCGCACCTCCTTGAAGCCGAGGGTGCCCGCGCGGTCGAGGGCCGCCACGATCGAGAACCGCACGGGGTTCTGCAGCAGGTCGTCGAGTCGATGCCGGGGATGCTGCACGGGCACCGGCTCGGGCACAGGCACGGCCACGGGCTCAGGCACGGTCACGGATTCGGGCACGGTCGCGGGCTCGGGCGCGGTCACGAGCGCGCCTCCCGAGCCGCGCAGGCGAGCGCCACCACGAGCACGATCCCGGATGCGACGCCCGCGAGCACGACGTCGCCGTGCGCCCAGATCACCACGGCGAGAGCGGCGGCGTAGCTCGCGAACCAGCTCGCGATGTACGCGACCCAGCGGCGGCTGCGGGCGAACGCCGAACGGCCGCGGATGCTGATCATGAAGAAGATCAGCAGCGCGAACATCACCGCGAGCGTGCCCACGTAGGCGAGCCCGAAGCCGCGGCCGGTCGTGACGGCCATCGCGAACGTGCCCATCGAGGTGGCCACGCCGAGCGCGAGGATGAACGCGATGTACGGCCAGCGCGTGGCGTCGTGCGCCCCGCGGCTCAGCCGCTCCGCCTTCTCGAGCAGCACGCGGGCCTCAGCGGGGGTGGGGGCGGATGTCGTCTCCATGATGGTGTCCCTTCGTCCCCACCATCTTCCCAACTACTTTCCCTTTTGGCAAGTACTTCCCAAGGGCGATGCACCCCCTGGTCACGTGAGTCGCGCCGAAGTGTCGTCATACGGCCCGTTCCGGGCGGAATGAGAACACTTCGGCGCGACTCACGGGCGCGTCTCAGGCGGCCGGGGCCAGGCGCTCGAGGAGGGTGTCGATGTTGTCGGTGTCGAAGAGCTGGTCGGCCGTGATGAGCGCGAGGCCCGTGACGCCCGCGAACTCGCCGAGCGACGACACGAGGATCGAGAGGTTGCGGGTCGCGAGCGGCAGCGAGCGCTGGTAGACCCGCTCGCGCACGCCCGACAGCAGCACCTCCCCGCACTCGGCGAGCTGCCCCGACAGGATGATCGACTCCGGGTTGAGGATGCTCACGAGATCGGCCACCGCATCCCCCAGCACCCGTCCCGCCTGCCGCACGAGCCGCACGGCCTCGATGTTGCCCTGGCGCACGAGCGAGACGACCTCGGCCACGTCGGCGGCCGGCACCCCCACGGCGGCCAGGTCGCGGATGAGCGCCCACCCGCCGGCGTACGCCTCCACGCAGCCGACGTTGCCGCAGCGGCACGGCAGCGGCGCCGAGGAGTCCGACACGGCGGCGCGGGTGTGCCCGATGTCGCCGGCCGCGCCGTCGCTGCCGCGGATGATCTGCCCGTTGAAGACGAGACCCGATCCGATGCCCGTGCCGAGCTTCAAGCTGATCAGGTCGTCGTGCCGCACCGCGTCGGCGGCGCGCGGCCGGGACTCGGCGACGGCGCGCGAGTTGGCGTCGTTCTCGACCACCACGGGCACCTGATAGCCGGAGAACCAGCCGGCGATGTCGAACCCGTCCCATCCGGTCATGATCGGCGGGTTCACCACGCGCCCGGCCGCGAACTCCACCGGGCCCGGCACCCCGATCCCGATGCCCCACACCTCGGGCCCCCCGGCCTCGTCGAGCAGCTCGGCGAACGCGGCGTCCACGACGGTGAGCACGGGCCGCGGGCCCTCCCAGACGTCGATCGAGCGCTGGGTGTGGGCGAACGGCCGCCCGCCGAGGTCGCAGAGCGCGGCGACGAGCCCGGTGG
Source organism: Herbiconiux sp. (assembly GCF_023264895.1). GTDB lineage: Bacteria > Actinomycetota > Actinomycetes > Actinomycetales > Microbacteriaceae > Herbiconiux. The sequence continues at coordinate 10,961 of NZ_JAHFUY010000066.1, forward strand.
CCCCGATGTCGACCGTCAGGAACGCGGCGCGCGACCGGTTGAAGGCGAACCGGCTCGACGGCCGGCCACCGGTGGAGCTGCCCCCGCCGATCTCGGAGATCAGCCCCGCGGCGTCGAGCGCCGCGAGCCGCTGGTTCACGGTCGAGCGCGAGAGCCCGGAGACATCGATCACCTCGGTGCGGCTGAGCTCCCCGTGCTCGCGGAAGAGCGCCAGGACTTCACCGACGTGGGTTCGCACATCCTTCACTTTACGCAGAGCTCCATTGCCTTCGTGTTGCCAAGAGACCCCATTCTAGACATATGTCGAATCAAAGTCCCGCCACTTTTGGTTTGCAATAAATCAAAAGTAGGCGTAGTTTCTGTCGAGCAGGCACGTAGTGGTGCCCTGACCCACCAAGGATGACAATGTTCAGCAAAGACGCAACATGGATGCGCACCGCGCGCATCGCGGTGCCCCTGGGTATCGCTGCTCTCGCCCTCGCCGGTTGCGCCGGCGGCTCGGGCGACGGCTCGGGTGACTCGGCCTCCTCCAGCAAGGTCGCCGCCGTCATCAAGGGCCTCGACAACCCCTTCTTCCAGGCCATGGAGTCCGGCATCAACGAGACCGCCGAGACCGACGGCGTCGACGTCACCGTGCAGGCCGCCGCCGACATCGGAGACACCACGGGCCAGGCCGACAAGCTCACCACCCTCGCCGGCCAGGACTTCGGCTGCTTCGTGGTGAACCCCATCTCGGGCACCAACCTCGTGCAGGCCCTCAGCCAGGTCGCGACCGCCGGCAAGACCATCGTGAACATCGACAGCCCGATCGACGCGGATGCCGCGAAGACCGCGAACCTCGACATCGCGACCTACATCGGCACCGACAACGAGGCCGCGGGCGGCAAGGCCGGCGACTTCGTGCTCGAGCAGGTCGAAGCCGGCTCCGAGGTCGCCGTCATCGGCGGCATCGCCGGCGACGTCACGAGCGGCGCCCGCGTCGACGGCTTCAAGGCCGCCGTCGGCAGCGACCTCGACATCATCCAGGAGTCGGCCGCCGACTGGAAGCGCGAAGTCGCCCTCACCACCGCGACCGACATCATCGCCGCCAACCCGAACGTGAAGGCCTTCTTCGCCGCCAACGACGACATGGGCCTCGGCATCGTCAAGGCCGTCGAGAACGCCGGCCTCACCGGCCAGATCACGGTCGTCTCGGTCGACGGCAACAAGGACGCGCTCGAGTCGGTCGAGGCCGGTGGCCTCTCCGCCACCGTCGCCCAGTACCCGTTCGCCATCGGTCAGCTCGGTGTGCAGGCGTGCGAGGTCGCTGCCGCCGGCGGCACCCTCCCCGCCGAGATCGAGAGCCCCACGGCCCTCGTGACCGAAGCCGAGGCCGCCGACGCGATCGCCGCCTTCCCGCAGCCCTTCGCCCCCTTCGAGAACCCCCTCGAAGACGAGCTCGCGAAGTAGCAGCACCACTCCACCCCTCCCCCTCCCACGAGTGGGCGGTTTCGGCGCCATGATCGCCAGATCCGAGCAGAAACCGCCCACTCGTGGGAGACACCGCCCAGAAACGTGACTTCTATGACAACAACGGAACAGGCCAGGCCCTCCCGCCTGAAGGCCATCACCGCCGAGACGAAGCAGCTCAGCTTCTGGGCCGAGAACGCCGCCCCCATCGGCCTCGTCGTCCTCGTGATCGTCTTCTCGATCCTCTCCCCCACCTTCCTCACCCTCGGCAACATCAAGGCGATGCTCGTCGCGGCCGCGATCCTCGTGATCCTCGCCATCGGCCAGGCCTTCGTCATCACCACCGGCGGCATCGACCTGTCGATCTCGGCCACCATGACCTTCGGCGCCATCGGCTTCGGGCTCGCCTTCTCCAACGGCGCCGGCTTCTGGCTCTCGGCGCTCATCGCGATCGTGGCGGCGATGCTGATCGGCCTCATCAACGGCCTCCTGATAGCCAAGGGCAAGGTGACCGACTTCATCGCCACCCTCGGTACCCTCTCGGTGGCCACGGGGCTCGCGCTGATCGTCTCCAACGGCAAGCCGATCTCGGTCAACAGCCCCGAGCTGCTCACCCTCACCTCGGGCTCGCTCGGCATCTTCGGCTACCCCATCATCCTCGCCGCGATCATCGCGGTCGGCGCCTGGTTCTTCATGTTCCGCACCCGCTTCGGCCTGCACGTGCAGGCGGTCGGCGGCAACGAGGAGAGCGCGGTGGCCAACGGCATCAGCGCCACGAAGATCCGGATGGCCGTGTACCTCATCTCGGCCGCCCTCGCCGGCGTCGCAGCCCTCCTGCTGGTGGCCCGCGTCGGCGCCGCGGAGCCCGCGATCAACACCCAGTTCCTCCTGAACTCGATCGCCGCGGTCGTGCTCGGCGGCGTGAGCCTCACGGGCGGCAAGGCGAAGATCGTCGGCCCCGTGATCGGTGCGCTGCTGCTCACCGCCCTCACCAACGGCCTGACGCTGCTCGGCGTCTCGCAGTTCTACCAGCCGCTCGCCGTCGGACTCGTCGTGGTCCTGGCCGCCCTACTCACGAGGTTCCAGAAGAAATGACCGACAACTACAACTTCGTTCCCGCGGCCCCGCACACCGGCACCACGCCGGCCCGCGACTTCATCCTCAAGGCCACCGACATCAAGAAGTCGTTCGGCGGCGTGCACGCCCTGAAGGGCGCGTCGATGACCATGCGCCGCGGCGAGATCACGGCCCTGATCGGCGACAACGGCGCCGGCAAGTCCACCATGGTGCGCTGCCTCTCCGGCATCCACCGCCCCGACTCCGGCACGATCTGGCTCGACGGCGACGACGTGACGTTCGAGACCCCGAACGCCGCCCGCGAGCGCGGCATCGAGACGGTGCACCAGAACCTGGCGCTCGTGGAGGATCTGTCGGTGTGGCAGAACTTCTTCCTCGGCCGGGAGAAGACGCATGGCCTCGGCCCCTTCCGCACCCTCGACCGCAAGCTCATGAAGAGCACCGCGGGCGAGCTGCTGAAGAACCTCGCCGTCAACGTGCCCCCGGTCACGAGCAAGGTGCGCCGCCTCTCCGGCGGCCAGCGCCAGGCCGTCGCCATCGCGCGCGCCGCCGGCTGGGGCTCGAAGATCGTCATCATGGACGAGCCGACCGCGGCCCTCGGCGTGCAGGAGACCGCTCGCGTGGAGGGCGTCATCAACACCCTCCGCGACTCCGGCGTTGCCGTGCTGCTGATCAGCCACAACTTCGACCAGGTCATGCGCCTCTCCGACCACGTGTGGGTCATGCGCGCGGGCACGGCCGTGGCCGAGCGCCGCACCCTCGAGACCGACGGCGACGAGCTCGTCTCGCTCATCACGGGCGCCAAGGCGGCCTGACCGTGGCGTTCGACCTCCGCATCCCGTTCCGGCGGGCGGCGGCCACCTCGGCCGTGCCGCTCGGCGTGCACGCAGGGCTCTGGGTGCGCGACTGGCGGCCGTCGTCGGCCCGCACGGCCATCGAGGGCAGTGCGGCGGCGGGCTTCGAGCTGATCGAGATCCCGGTTCCGGATGCGGCGAGCACCGACGACATCGCGCTCACCCGCGCACTGCTGGAGGAGACCGGCCTCGACGCGGTCGTGTCGCTCGCCCTCGACACCGCGAGCGACATCAACACGGCGGATCCGGTGCTCTCGGCACGCGGCGAGCGCCGGCTGAACGCCGCGGTCGAGTTCGCGAGCGCGATCGGCGCGAACTACGTCGGGGGCGTGACCTACTCGGCGATGACCAAGTACACGCATCCGGCCACCGCCGCCTCCCGGGAGAACTCGCTCGCGGTGCTCACCAGGGTGGCGGGCGCGGCGCGCGACGCCGACGTGCGGATCGGACTCGAGTACGTCAACCGCTACGAGAGCAACCTGCTGAACACGGCGGCCCAGACCGCGACGTTCATCGACGAGCTCGGGGAGCGCGGCGTCGACAACGTCCTGCTGCACATCGACACCTACCACGCCAACACCGAGGAGCTCTCGCTCGCGGCGGCGGTGCAGGATGCAGGCGAACGCCTCGGCTACCTGCACGTCTCCGAGAGCCACCGCGGACAGATCGGCACCGGCTCGCTCGACTGGGCGGGGCTGTTCGCGGCCCTCGCCGACTCCGGCTACCGGGGCCCGCTCACGTTCGAGTCGTTCTCGCCCGCCATCGTCTCCCCCTCCACCCGCGACGACATCGGCGCCTGGCGCACGCTCTGGACCGACCCCGTCGCCCTCACCCGGTCGGCGCACGCGTTCCTGCGTGACCAGCTGGCCGCATCCGCTCTTCTCACCACCACCACCTGAAGGAACTGACATGACCAACAAGCTCGGAGTCCACGCCCTCGTCTTCTCCGGCGGCACCACGCCCGCCGAGGTCGACTACATCATCGGCGAGACCAAGAAGGCCGGCTTCGACCTGCTCGAGCTCTCGCTGCACGACGCCGCGAACCTCGACGTGCCCGCCGCCCGGGCCGCGCTCGACGCCGCCGGCCTCGGCATCGTCACCTCGCGCGGGCTCGCCTTCGCGGCCGACGTCTCCTCCGACGACCCCGAGGTCGTCGCGAAGGGCGCGAAGCTGCTGCACGACTCGCTGCAGATCACCCACGGGCTCGGTGGCACCCACTTCACCGGCGCGCTCTACTCGGCGCTCGGCAAGTACGGGCACGCCCTCTCGGCCGCCGGCCGCGCCAACGTGGTCTCGACCCTCCAGGACCTCGCGGTCGAGGCTCAGGGCCTCGGCATGACCCTCGGGCTCGAGATCTGCAACCGCTACGAGACCAACGTCATCAACACGGCGGCGGATGCGCTGCGCCTGGCCGACGACATCGGTCACGACAACGTGCTCATCCACCTCGACACGTACCACATGAACATCGAGGAGGACGATCTCGTGCGGCCCGTGCACCTCGTGGGCGACCGCCTCGGCTACGTGCACATCGGCGAGAACCACCGCGGCTACCTCGGCTCGGGGCACCTCGACTTCGGCGCGTTCTTCCACGCCCTCGCCGACATCTCCTACGACGGCCCGATCACCTTCGAGTCGTTCTCGTCGGCCGTGGTGTCGCCCACGCTCTCGAACGACCTCGCCATCTGGCGGAACCTCTGGAACGACGGCCCGGCGCTCGCGGCGCACTCGCACCGCTACCTCTCGAACATCATCGAGGGAACCCGTGCCGCCCTCTGACGCGGAGCCGGCGACGGCGGGGCCCGACGGCCTCGCTGAACCGCAGATCGCGGGGCTCGACGAGCTCGCGGAGCGGGCGCTCGGGCTGGTGCGGCCGGGGCAGCGGGTCATCCTCGGCATCGCCGGATCGCCAGGGGCCGGCAAGACCACGCTGGCCCGGCAGCTGGCCGCGCGGGTCAACGAGCTGAGCGCCGCGGCCGGCGGGCCAGGCGCCCCGTTCGCCGCGCACGTGCCGATGGACGGCTACCACCTCGCCGAGTCGACCCTCCGCCGCCTCGGCCGGGCCGACCGCAAGGGCGCCCTCGACACGTTCGACGGCTGGGGCTTCGTGGCACTGCTCCGCCGCCTCGTGGCCGAGACCGACCACACGGTCTACGCACCGAGCTTCGACCGCGCCATCGAGGAGCCCATCGCGGGCGAGATGGCGGTCGAGCCCGCGACGCAGCTCGTGGTCGTGGAGGGCAACTACCTGCTCGTCGACGACGGACCCTGGGCGCTCGTGAAGGGCCTGCTCTCGGAGTCGTGGTTCTGCGAGACCCCCGACGACGTTCGGGTCTCCCGCCTCGTCGTGCGGCACGAGATCGGCGGCCGGACCCCCGAGGCCGCGCTCGCCTGGGCCGAGACAGTCGACGGCCGCAACGCCCTCCTCATCGAGTCGACGGCCCCCCGAGCCGACCTCCTCATCTCGGGCATCACGGGCGCAGTCCTCTAGCCCTCCCTCTGCCGAGACGTCACTTTCCGCACATCCCCACCCCGGGAGGCGTGAGAAGTGACGTTTCGGCAGAGGATCGAGGTGGGTAGGGTCTGAGGATGCAGGAGCAGGGGTTCGTGGTGCGGCGCACCACGGAGGAGGACTGGCGCGAGGTGCGGGCGCTGCGGCTCGAGATGCTCGCCGACACCCCGCTGGCCTACCTCGAGACGCTCGAGCACGGCGAGCGCCGCTCAGAGGCCGAGTGGCGGGCCTGGGCGCGCGGCGGCTCCTCGGAGGAGTCGATCACGGTGGTCGCCATCGTCGACGAGGGCCCGACGGCCGGGCGCTGGGTGGCCACGATGATGTCGAAGGTGCCGGTCGGCGCCTCGGGCGCCCACCTCTTCGGGGTCTACGTGGCGCCCTCGCACCGCGGCCCCGTCGGCGTGACGGATGCCCTCCTCGACCGCATCGAGGCCTGGGCGGCCACCCGCGGCGACACCCTCACCCTCGAGGTGCACGAGCACAACCCGCGGGCCCGCGCGGCCTACCGCAAGCGCGGCTTCGTGGAGACGGGCCGCACCTCCGCCTACGCCCTCGACCCCACCCAGCGCGAGATCGAGATGCGCAAGCCCCTCCGCTGACGCGTCTACCCCCGCATCGTGCGTGCGATCTCCACGAGTGCCGCCGAGCAGCGGCGTGCCACGAGCACGTCGCTCGCCGACACCGGACGGTGGGCATAGCCCGCCTTCGACTTCAGCGCGAGCAGTCGCTCGAGATGACGGCCCGCTCCGGACTGGGCCTTCTCCAGCAGCGCGACGGTCTCGGCGTGCGTGCCCGTCGGCGAGTAGCGGGCGAGACGCCGGATGCAGATGACGTCGGCCGCGGCGATGCCCGCGTGCACCGCAAGGGTGACGTAGGCGTCACGATGGTCTCCGGCCCCGTCCCCCTCGAAGAAGAGCTCCGCAGCGGCCTCGAACTCCTCCGCTTTCGCCAGTCGCCCCTGCGCCACGAAGGCGTCGGCCGAGCGTTCCGGCGTCACGGGGTCGACACGAGGGCTCGGAAGGCGAGCCGGTCGCCCACGAGCGTGATCCCCTCGTCGAGCACGGATGCCACGAGAGGCTCGTGGGCTGCCGCTCCGCGAAGCTCGGCGGCGGAGAAGTCGATGAGCCGAGGATCATTGCCGGTCCAACCATGGATCCGCCGAGTGATCTCGGCGACCTGCAGCTCCCAGACGGCCGTCGGATCAGCACCTCTCACGAGGAGCACGTCGATGTCGCTGTCGGTCCGCATCGCGCCCCGCGCGGCGGAGCCGAAGAGCGCGGCGAAGACCGGGGGCTCCGACCAGCCGCCGAGTTCGCCGCGGAGGCGCTCGCGGAACAGGTCCCCCAGCCCGGCCAGCTGGACGATCGCAGGCGCCGCCAGGTGGTCGCGATTGAGGGTGTAGAGCGCATTGCGCCCGACCGGCTCGCGCCGGACGATCCCCTCACCGACCAGACGGCTGAGCGCGTTCCGCACACCCTCCGAGGAGCGGCCACGGATCGCGGCGTGCAGCTCGGTGACGGTGAAGCCGCTCTCGGATCGGGCCAGGACGGCGAGAACGTCACCGTCGACCGCGCTGGTCACGACCCCGAACGGGGATTGAAGCCGCACATCGCCTCCCGCTAACCCGAAATAATCCAGATGAACCAACTAATTCACTGAAGGATTATCATATCCGAGTCTCGTCATCAATGCATCGCGGACGAAGGCCGCGCCGGCCGGGCCGCCGTAGTTCGTGGCGAAGCGGGGGTCGGTGGCGTAGAGGTCGGCGAGACCTCGGGCGTAGGCGGCGAAGGCCTGCGGCTCGGCTTCGGGTGCGCCGGGGGCGCCCGGGGCTCCCGGCACCGAGGCGAGCCAGTCGAGGTGGCGGCGGGCGAGCTGCTGGGCGGCGGGGCCGGCCGGGTCCGCGTCGGGGGCGGTGGCGGCCGCCTGCCAGTCGGCGTTGAGGGCCGCGAGACCCTCGGTGAACGTCTGCCGTCCGTCCGGGCCCAGGGACGTCCACCAGGCGTCGCCCGTGGCGCCCCAGCGTTCCGTCACCTCCGCCTCGTGACGGGTGTGGTCGAAGCCGTCGAACATGGTCGTGGGCACGAGCTGTCCTCCTTCTCTCAGGGTGTCGATGGTGCGGCGCACGGACGCGCGCTGACGTGCCAGGCGGTCGTGCTCGGCCGTCAGGAGCTCCAGGTGCCGCTCGAGGGCGGCGACGGGCAGCTCCGATCCCTCGAGCACCGAGGCGATCGCAGGGAGCCCAAGTCCGAGCCCGCGCAGCAGCAGCACGCGCTGCAGCCGCACGAGCGCCTCGGCGTCGTAGTAGCGGTAGCCGTTCTCGCCCACCCTCGAGGGCGGCACGAGCCCGACGGCGTCGTAGTGCCGCAGGGTGCGGCTCGTCACACCGGCGTGCCGGGCGAGCTCCTGGATGCTCCATTCGTTCATGGCACCCACGCTACGAGTTGACGCAGCGTCAAGGTCAAGTGCCGGATTCAGCGAGCCTCATCAGCGCGTCAGTCCAGCGGCTCCGCCCCGCCGCCCACCGCGATCCCGCCGGTCTCCGGCACCTCCACCGCGAGCACGCTCGGGCGGCCGACGTGCCGCCCCTGGTGCACGAGCACGCGCGCCGGCGCCCGCACCGCGCCGAGCTCGCGCAGGTACCCGCCGAGCGACGCGGCCGCCGATCCCGTCGCGGGATCCTCCGTGATGTCCCCCACCGGGAACAGGTTCCGCGCCTCGACCTCGAGCGTCTTCGTCTCGGGCCCCGCAACGGCCGGGAGCAGCACGACCGTCACCGTCCCCTTCCAGCCCTGCTCGTCCATGAGCGCCCGCACCGCGGCCGGATCGAACGTGAACGCATCGAACACGTCCTCGGAGGCGAGGGGCACGACCGGATGCCGGTTGCCGGCGAACGCCTCCCGCACCGGCCAGCGGGGGTCGAGATCCGCCGCCGTGAGCCCGAGCAGCCCGAGGAGGCGCTCCTCGACGCCCGCCGCGAGCATCTGCACCGACGGCTCGACGCTCACGAACGACCCGACGAGATCCGAGGCACCAGCGGGGGCGGCACCGGACGCGCCACCATCAGACGCACCGCCGGACGCGTCGCCAGACGCACCGCCGGACGCGCCGCCCGGGGCCGTCGTCACCGCGATCGCCCCCACCTCGGTCTCGAGCACGAACGCGCCGACACCGCGCTCGCCCGCGAGCAGCACCGACGTCGCGATCGTCGCGTGCCCGCAGAACGGCACCTCGGCATCCGGCGAGAAGTAGCGCACCCGCACGTGCCGCGGGTCGCCGTCGATCGCCGGATCGGTCACGAACGCGGTCTCCGAGAACCCGACCTCCGCCGCCACGGCGAGCATCCGCTCCTCCGAGAGCCCCGACGCGTCGAGCACGACACCGGCGGGGTTGCCGCCACCGGGCCGGGCGGCGAAGGCGGAGAGGCGGCGGATGTCGAGCTCGCGCTCCGGATCGGGGCTGCGGCGGGTCGTCGGGTCGTCCATGGCCACATCGTGCCAGCCGCCCGCCCCTCCGGCAACGGCCACCCGACCCTCCGCGGCCCCCTCGCGACCCTCCCGCGACCCCTCAGCACACCGCCGGAGGAGTAGTAACGTCGGAGCATGCCACGGATCGGAACCAGCGACCTCGACGTCTTCCCCCTGTCGCTAGGCGGCAACGTGTTCGGCTGGACGGCCGACCGCGAGGAGTCCCTCGCCATCCTCGACGCCCACGCCGAGGGCGGCGGCGATTTCATCGACACCGCCGACACCTACATGGCGAGCGTGCCGGGCCTGAACGGCGGCGAGTCCGAGACCCTCATCGGCGAGTGGTTCACGAGCCGCGGATCGCGCGACAGCACCGTGCTCGCCACGAAGGTGTCCCGGCATCCGGAGTTCAAGGGTCTCGGCGCCGCGAACATCGCCGCGGCCGCCGACGCCTCGCTCGCCCGCCTGCAGACCGACCGGATCGACCTCTACTGGGCCCACTACGAAGACCCCGAGACGCCTCTCGAAGAGACCGCCGAGGCCTTCGACAAGCTCGTGCGAGCCGGCAAGGTGCGCTACATCGGCCTCTCGAACTTCGCAATCGAGTCGATCGAGCGCTACCTCGAGGTGGCGGATGCGCACGGCTGGGCCCGCCCCGTGGCCCTGCAGCCCCACTACAACCTCGTGCACCGGAACGACGTGGAGGAGAACTGGGTGCCGCTCGCCGAGCGCGAGCAGCTCTCGCTCATTCCCTACTACGCGCTCGCGAGCGGATTCCTCACCGGCAAGTACCGCGAGAAGGACGACCACGAGGGCGCCGTGCGCGCGAAGGCCGCCACGAAGTACGTGAGCCCTCAGGGCCTCGCCATCGTCGACGCGCTCGAGGAGATCGGTCGCGCCCACGACGCCTCGATCGCCACGACCGCCCTCGCCTGGCTGAAGGCCAAGCCGACCGTCGCCGCCCCCATCGCGAGCGCGAGCCGCGTGGGCCAGGTGGCCGACCTCGTGGCCGTGGGCCGCGTCGACCTCACCGCCGACGAGGTGGCCCGGCTCGACGAGGTGTCGGCCTGGGATCCGTCTGCCCGGAACCCCTCGGCATGACACCGCCGTTCGGCCGCCGCCGCACCCCGAAGCAGGAGCAGCAGCCCTACACACCCACCCCAGCCGCCCCCGACGCGGACGGCGCTGTGGCCTCCCGCCGGGCGTTCCTCAAGGCCGCTGCCGTCGGAGCCGCGGGCGCCGCAGCGGGCGGGCTCGCCGGCGCCGCGATCGGCGCGGGCGTCTACGCCCAGGAGTCGAGTCTCGACTTCGCCGCCGAGAAGGCCGAGGCCAAGGTCGGCTTCGAGCATCTCGTGGTGATGATGTACGAGAACCGCTCGTTCGACAACGTGCTCGGCTGGCTCTACAAGAACGAGGAGCTGAAGAACGGGCAGTCGTTCGAGGGCCTGCACCAGGGCGACCACTCCAACCCCATCCCGGGCACCGACAAGGTCGTCAAGGCGCGCCCCTACTCGGGCTCGACCGACGAGATCATGTCGAGTCCCGATCCCGATCCGGGCGAGGAGTACCCGCACGTCAACACCCAGCTCTTCCAGGGGGTCGACCCCGAGGGCAACGCCGACCTCCACGCGAACGGGCTGCAGTATCCGTACAACGCGCCGGGCCCGGGCGACACCCCCACGATGAAGGGCTTCGTGGAGGACTACTTCATCAACTACCGCCACATCACCCGCAACCGCGACACCCCCACCGAGAAGGATGCCGAGCGCGCGATGGGCGGGTTCACCCCCGAGATGCTGCCCGTGTTCTCGACCCTGGCGAAGGAGTTCGCCGTGTTCGACCACTGGTTCAGCGCGGTGCCCTCGCAGACCTTCTGCAACCGCGTGTTCTTCCACGCCTCGACCTCGCACGGCTTCGTGACCAACAAGGGCGAGGGCGGCTACGACAAGTGGCTCGACGTGCCGCCGGAGGAGTCGACCACCATCTTCAACCGGCTCGAGGAGGCCGGTCTCACCTGGCGCGTCTACTACGACGCCGCCCAGCTCGTCTCGATGACGGGAGTGCTGCACGCGCCAGCCCTCGAGCCGTACTGGAAGAGCAACTTCCGGGTGATGGAGCAGTTCTACGACGACGTGGAGAACGGGAACCTGCCCGACTACGCCTTCATCGAGCCGCGGATGGTCTACAACCACAACGACATGCATCCGCCGGTCGGCGTGCTGCGCGAGAGCGACGACGGAGCCGACGACGGCGGTCTCGTGATCGACGGCGCCGTCTCGGATGCGCGGGCCGCCGACGCGCTGCTCCACGCCGTCTACTCCGCCATCCGCTCGAGCGACGCACCGCAGGGCTCGAACGCGATGAACACGATGCTCTTCGTGACCTTCGACGAGCACGGCGGCACCTACGACCACGTGCCCCCGCCGCGGGCGACCCCGCCGCGCACGGGCGACGCGGGAGAGATGGGCTTCACGTTCGATCGGTTCGGCTGCCGGGTGCCCGCGATCGCGATCTCGGCGTACACCGCGAAGAACACGATCATCAACGAGCAGATGGACCACGGATCGGTGATCTCGACGCTCACGAAGCTGCACGGCCTGAAGCCGCTCACCCGGCGCGACGTGGAGTCGCACCACATGTTCGGCGCCATCAACCTCACGACGCCGCGGCCCGCGACCCAGTGGCCGCAGACGCTGCCGCAGTACACGCCGCCGAACCCGGAGGTCAGCTTCGACACATCGAGCGCCGACCACAAGGTCAAGCCGATCTCGAACCCTGCGAAGGGGCTGCTCGGCATCCTGATGGCGAAGTACGGCGACCCGGCCGCGAAGGAGCCCGAGACCTACGGCGAGGCCTTCGCCGCTCTCATGCAGACCCAGAACGCGCACGGGCAGCTCTTCGGCACCCTCGACTCCGTCGACGGCACCCCCACCCCCAAGCCCACTCCCACCCCCACCCCCTGACTGCCGAACCGTCACTTTCCACGCTTCCCGGGCGGGAGAAGTGTGAAAAGTGACGGTTCGGCAGAGGGTCAGGCCCCTACGAGCTTCTCGGCGAGGTAGGGGACCAGGCGGTCGAGCGAGATGCGCTCCTGGGCCATCGAGTCGCGCTCGCGCACGGTGACCGCGTTGTCGTCGAGGCTGTCGAAGTCGACGGTGATGCAGAACGGCGTGCCGATCTCATCCTGCCGGCGGTAGCGGCGGCCGATGGCTCCGGCGTCGTCGAAGTCGACGTTCCAGTTCTGGCGGAGGTCGGCGGCGAGCTTCTTCGCGAGCGGCGAGAGCGCCTCGTTGCGCGAGAGCGGCAGCACGGCGGCCTTCACGGGCGAGAGGCGCGGGTCGAGCTTCAGCACCGTGCGCTTGTCGACGCCGCCCTTGGTGTTGGGCGCCTCATCCTCGTGGAACGCGTCGACGAGGAACGCCATGAGCGAGCGGGTGAGGCCGGCGGCCGGCTCGATCACGTACGGGGTCCAGCGCTCGTTGGTGGTCTGGTCGAAGTACGACAGGTCGGTGCCCGAGGCCTTGGAGTGCGTCGTCAGGTCGAAGTCGCCGCGGTTGGCGACACCCTCGAGCTCACCGAACGCCGAGCCCTGGAAGCCGAACTTGTACTCGATGTCGACCGTGCGCTTGGAGTAGTGCGACAGCTTCTCCTTGGGGTGCTCGTAGAGCCGCAGGTTCTCGGGGTCGATGCCGAGGTCGGTGTACCACTGGAAGCGCTGGTCGATCCAGTACTGGTGCCACTCCTCGTCCTCCCCGGGCTTCACGAAGAACTCCATCTCCATCTGCTCGAACTCGCGGGTGCGGAAGATGAAGTTTCCGGGCGTGATCTCGTTGCGGAAGCTCTTGCCGATCTGGCCGATGCCGAACGGCGGCTTCTGCCGGGAGCTGTTGAGCACGGCGTTGAAGTCGACGAAGATGCCCTGGGCGGTCTCGGGCCGCAGGTAGTGCAGGCCGCTCTCGTCGTCGATCACGCCGAGGAAGGTCTTCAGCAGGCCCGAGAACTGGCGCGGCTCGGTCCACGAACCGGGCTGACCGGTCTCGGGGTCGCGGATGTCGGCGAGGCCGTTCTCCGGCGGGTGGCCGTGCTTCTCCTCGTAGGCCTCGAGCAGGTGGTCGGCGCGGTAGCGCTTGTGGGTGTGCAGCGACTCCACGAGCGGGTCGCTGAAGACCTCGACGTGGCCGGAGGCCTCCCAGACCGCCTTGGGCAGGATGACGGCGGAGTCGAGCCCCACGACGTTGTCGCGCGACTGCACCATGAACTTCCACCACTGGCGCTTGATGTTCTCCTTGAGCTCCACGCCGAGGGGCCCGTAGTCCCACGCCGAGCGGGTTCCGCCGTAGATCTCCCCCGTCGGGAAGACGAAGCCACGGCGCTTCGCGAGGGCGATGACAGAATCGAGACGGGATGCAGGCATGAGGTGGGCTCCGATATCTCCGCGCGGCCGGCTGCTCGCGCTGGATCAGCGACAATTCTAATCGGAGCGGTCGAACCGCCCGGACCCGCAGGGTGGACAGGAGCCTCGATGCACGGCTGGGACTTGCTGCTGTCGCTGCGCATCGTCGACGGCCCCTTCCTCTGGGGCACCTACGCGATCGCCGCCGCCGTCTTCGTCTACCTCCTCGTGCGCCCGCCGTCCCGGCGCTGGCTCGTGACCGCGGCGAGCGCCCTCGTGGGCGGATCGCTCGCCGCCCTCGCCGTCACGTTCGTGATGCAGGATCTGCTCGACCTGTTCAACTCGCCCATGGCCATCGCCGCCCGGCTCTGGATCGTGCTCGCCGGAGCATCCGTCGCCCTGGCGTTCATGAACCTCCGCCGCTCCCGCTGGTGGCGGAAGGTCATCGCCGTGTGGGCGATCGGGCTGTTCGCCTGGACGGCGACGCTCGGCATCTCGGCCGACTTCGGCATCCTGAAGAACCTCGGCGACCTGCTCGACATCTCGATCGAGGAGCCGCTCGACGTCTCCGAGCTCGCCCCGCACTCCACGAACCCGCCCGGGCCCCTCGCCGAGAGCTGGCAGCCGCCCGCCTCGATGCCGGCCACGAGCACGCACGGCTCGATCCCCATCCCCGCCTCCGACCCCTCGTTCGAGCCCCGCGACGCGATCGTGTACCTGCCGCCGGCGGCCAGGCTCCCGGATGCCCCGGCGCTCCCCGTGGTCGTCTTCCTGAGCGGGCAGCCCGGAGCGCCGGACGTGGCCGACATCGGCGCGGTGCTTGACCGCTTCGCCGCGCGCCACGACGGCCTCGCCCCGATCGTGGTGTCGGTCGACCAGCTCGGCGGATCGGGCACGAACAACCCGCTCTGCGTCGACGGCTACCAGGGCGATGCCCTCAGCTACGTCAACCGCGACGTGCCGGCCTTCATCTCGTCGACCTTCAACGTGCTGCCCTCCCGCACCGACTGGACCATCGCAGGGTTCTCCAACGGCGGCGAGTGCAGCATCGCCTCGGGCGCGGCGTTCCCGGAGGTGTGGGGCAGCATCATCGACATCTCGGGCGAGCTCGAGCCCGACCTCGGCGGCGACGACGGCGACACCCTCGAGATCGGGTTCGGCGGCGACAAGGCGGCGTTCGACGCGGCCAAGCCGCTGACCATCCTGGCCGCGGGAGCCTCCGATCCGGCCGTCGCCGCGCTCTACGCCGACACCGTCGCGGTGTTCGCCGACGGCTCGGACGACGAGCCCTACCTCGGCTACTCGCGCATCCTGCACGCCGCGGCGGCGGAGGCGGGGATGCAGTCGCACCTCGTGGTCTCGCCCGGCACCGGGCACGAGTCGGCCACCATCGAGTACGGATTCACGAGCGCCTTCGAGCTGCTCTACCCGCGGTGGGGACTCGCGCGGGGCTAGTTGTACTGCCCAGTCAGGTTGGTTAACCGTGTGATCGGTGGTTTGCCTCCGATGGCGGTGTGGGGCCTGTGGTGATTGTATTCATGGAGCCATCCGGGGAGAGCTGCCCGGCGGGCTGATTC
>NZ_JAHFUY010000067.1 GCF_023264895.1 Herbiconiux sp.
CGAGTTCTACGACTCGCTCGCGATCATCGCCGCCTCGGCGTCGTCGCAGATCTCGGGTATCCCGTTCTCGGGCCCGATCGGTGCAGTGCGCCTCGCGCTCATGCCCGGCTACGGCACCGAGCCCGACCAGTGGATCGCGTTCCCGAAGCACTCGCAGCTCGAGGAGGCCGTCTTCGACATCGTCGTCGCCGGTCGCGTCGTGACCGCTTCCGACGGTTCGCAGGACGTCGCGATCATGATGGTCGAGGCCGAGGCCACCGAGGGTTCCTGGAACCTCATCAAGGCCGGCGCCACGAAGCCCAACGAGGCCGTCGTGGCCGAGGGCCTCGAGGCATCGAAGCCCTTCATCAAGCAGCTCGTCGAGGCGCAGGCCTCGATGGCTCAGCAGGCCAACAAGGCGGTGCGCGAGTACCCCGTGTTCCTGCCCTACACCCAGGCCGCCTACGACGCCGTCGCCGCTCTCGCCTACGACGAGCTGGTGGGCATCTACCAGATCGCCGACAAGATCGAGCGCCAGAACGCCGACGACGCACTGAAGGACCGCGTCAAGGCCGCCATCGCCGCGAAGGTCGAAGCGGGCGAGCTCGACGCCGACATCCTGCCGACGGTCTCCGCCGCCTACAAGTCGGTCACCAAGGTCGTCGTCCGCGGTCGCATCCTGAAGGACGGCGTGCGCATCGACGGTCGCGGCCTGGCCGACATCCGGCCGCTCGACGCCGAGGTCGCGGTCATCCCGCGCGTGCACGGCTCCGCCATCTTCCAGCGCGGTGAGACCCAGATCCTGGGCGTCACCACGCTGAACATGCTGAAGATGGAGCAGCAGATCGACTCGCTGAGCCCGATCACGCACAAGCGCTACCTGCACCACTACAACTTCCCGCCCTACTCGACCGGAGAGACCGGTCGCGTCGGGTCGCCGAAGCGTCGCGAGATCGGGCACGGCTTCCTCGCCGAGCGCGCCCTCGTGCCGGTGCTCCCCGCGCGCGACGAGTTCCCCTACGCCATCCGTCAGGTGTCCGAGGCCCTCGGGTCCAACGGCTCCACCTCGATGGGCTCGGTCTGCGCCTCGACCCTGTCGCTGCTGAACGCCGGTGTGCCGCTTCGCGCACCCGTCGCCGGCATCGCCATGGGCCTGGTGTCGGACGAGGTCGACGGCGAGACCCGCTACGCGGCGCTCACCGACATCCTCGGCGCCGAAGACGCTCTGGGCGACATGGACTTCAAGGTGGCCGGAACCAGCGAGTTCATCACCGCGATCCAGCTCGACACCAAGCTCGACGGCATCCCCACCTCGGTGCTCGACGGTGCGCTGAAGCAGGCGAAGGCCGCGCGCGACGCGATCCTCGCCGTGCTGAACTCCGCCATCGACGCGCCCGACGAGATGGCTCCGACCGCGCCCCGCGTGATCTCGGTGCAGATCCCCGTCGACAAGATCGGCGAGCTGATCGGCCCGAAGGGCAAGACGATCAACGCGATCCAGGACGAGACCGGCGCCGACATCTCCATCGAGGAGGACGGCACCGTCTACATCGGCGCCGTCGACGGCCCGTCGGCCGAGGCCGCCCGCGCCCAGGTCAACGCCATCGCGAACCCGCAGAACCCCGAGATCGGCGAGCAGTTCCTCGGAACCGTCGTGAAGATCGCCACCTTCGGCGCCTTCGTCTCGCTCCTCCCGGGCAAGGACGGCCTGCTGCACATCTCCGAGGTGCGCAAGCTCGCCGGCGGCAAGCGTGTCGAGAACGTCGAAGACGTGCTCGGCGTGGGCCAGAAGATCCTCGTGGAGATCACGAAGATCGACGACCGCGGAAAGCTGTCGCTCGCCCCGGTGCTCGCCGAGACCGGCGACACCGACAGCAGCGCTGCCGCCAGCGAGGGCCCCGAGGCCCCCGCCGAGGGCTGAGTTTGCTGCTGGGGGCGGCGTGCTTCGCGCGCCGTCCCCAGTGCGCGCCGGTCCCTGCCCGGCGCGCGCGACATGTGAGGGTGCGGTCGCTTCGCGGCCGCGCCCTCACCTTGGGTCATCGAAAAAGGCCCGTTGCGTGGTGTCACCCCTCCCAGGTCTTGGGAACGGGAACACCACGCGACGGGCCTTTTCTCGTCCCCGGGAGTGTCGTCACCCTCCCAGGTCGTGGGAAGGGGCACACCACGCGACGGGCCTTTTTCCTGTACCCAGGGCGGTACCGGTGCCGGGCGGCGCCGCGCAGCGACGCCGAACGACACCGGCACCGCATGTCGCCCGCGCCGCAGAGGCGGCGGCGCGGCTAGGCTGGACCAGATGACGAACGGCGCTGTACCTCTGCCTCTTGATGTTCCGGAACTGTCTATCGGCGATGTGGCCGAGGGACTGGTGCGGCGAACGATCCTTCCGAGCGGGGTGCGCATTCTCACCGAGCACGTGCCCGGGAGCCGGAGCGCGACGATCGGCTACTGGATCGGCGCCGGCTCGCGCGACGAGCTCGGCGCGGTCGACGGGCTGCCGTCGCGGCACGGGTCGACGCACTTCCTCGAGCACCTGCTGTTCAAGGGCACGCCGACCCGCACGGCCCTCGACATCGCCATCTCCTTCGACTCCGTGGGCGGCGAGCACAACGCCGTCACCAGCAAGGAGTACACCTGCTGCTACGCCAAGGTGCGCGACGCCGACCTGCCGATGGCGGTCTCGGTGCTCTCGGACATGGTGACCTCGTCGCTCCTCGACCCGGTCGAGTTCGAGAACGAGCGCGGCGTCATCCTCGAGGAGCTCGCCATGGCCGAGGACGACGGGGGCGACCTCGTGGGCGAGAAGATCTTCGAGGCCGTGCTCGCCGGGCATCCGCTCGGCCGCCCCGTCGGCGGCACGCCCGACGCCATCCGCGCCGTCACCCGCGACGCCGTCTGGCAGCACTACGCCGCCGGCTACCGCCCGAACGACCTCATCGTCTCGGCAGCCGGCGCCGTCGACCACGACGAGCTCGTGCGCGCCGTCGAGGCCTCGCTCCGCCTCTCGTCGTGGGATCTCGACACCCCGGCCGCCCCCCGCCCGCGCCGCTCCACGACCGTCTGGACTCCGGGCGAGATCGCACCCGTGACCATCGTGCGGAAGCCCACCGAGCAGGCCAGCGTCATGGTCGGCATGCCCGGCATCGTCGCGGGCGACGACCGTCGCACCACGATGGCCGTGCTCAACTCCGTCTTCGGCGGCGGCATGTCGTCGCGGCTGTTCCAGGAGGTGCGCGAGAAGCGCGGCCTCGCCTACTCGGTCTACTCCTACGCCGCCTCCTACTCGGATGCGGGCGTGTTCATGATGGCGGCCGGCTGCACGCCGGGTCGCGAGGGCACGGTCACCGAGCTCATGCTCGCCGAGCTCCGCCGCCTCGCCGACGACGGCATCACCGCCGACGAGCTCGCCCGTGCGCACGGCCAGCTCTCCGGATCCGCCGCCCTCGCCCTCGAGGACAGCGACACCCGCATGTCGCGGCTCGGCCGTGCCGAGCTCACGCTCGGCGAGTTCGTCGACCTCGACGAGAGCGTGCGGCGCCTGAACGCCGTCACCCGCGACGACGTGCAGCGTCTCGCCCGCGAACTCGCCGACGGCCCGATGGGCATCGCCGCGGTGGGACCGGTCGACGCCGGCGCCTTCTCCCCGGCGGTGACCGTCTGATGGCGCACACCCTCTACCTCGTGCGGCACGGCGAGCAGCTCGACGCCGAGCACGGCGTGGCCGACGGCCCGCTCTCGCCCCGAGGCCAGCGCCAGTCCCGGCTGATCGCCGACCGGCTCGGCGGCGTGCCCTTCGACAGCGTCTGGCACTCGCCCCTGCAGCGGGCCGAGCAGACCGCGCACATCATGTCCGAGCACCTGCCGGCCCTCGACCCGCAGCCGAGCGCCCTGCTCTTCGACTGCGTGCCCTCGGGCTACTCGCCCCAGATGCCGCACGCCTTCGAGGCCTTCTTCAACTCCGTCACCGAGGCCGAGCTCGAGGCGGGGCAGGCCCAGATGTCGGATGCCGTGGCCGAGTTCCTGACGCCGGCGCGCGAGACCACGCACGACCTGCTGATCACCCACAACTTCGTGATCGCGTGGTTCGTGCGCGAGGCGATGGATGCGCCGGAGTGGCGCTGGGCCGGCCTCAACCAGGCGCACGGCGGGCTCACGATCATCCGCTTCAAGTCGGGGCGGCAGCCCGAGCTCGTGGCCTACAACGACCTCGGCCACCTTCCGGTCGAGCTGCGCACGGGCATGAACGACCCCCAGCCCTACTGAGCCCGACCGCCGTTGCGCGCCGGTCGCCCCTGCCCGCCTGCTCACGGCCGCCGGGTAGATTGGTGGCATGACTACGAAGGTCGCCGTCGTCGGCGCAACGGGCAAGCTGGGCCGGCTCATCGCCGGCATCGTGGACGACTCGGCCGAGTTCGAGCTCGTGGCGTCGCTGGATTCGCGCAGCCCGCTCGAGGACATGCTCGCCGCCGACCTCGTGGTCGATGTGACCGTGCCCGGTGTCAGCCAGAAGGTCGTCGAGTTCGCCGTGGAAAACGGCCGCCAGGTGCTCGTGGGCACCTCGGGCTGGTCGGCCGACCGCGTGAAGGGGCTCCGTCGCCTGCTCGGCGACACCCCGGCATCCGGAGTCGTCGTGGTGCCCAACTTCTCGCTCGGCTCGGTGCTCGCCACGTCGTTCGCCGCGATGGCCGCGCGCTTCTACGACTCGATCGAGATCATCGAGGCCCATGCGTCGACGAAGGTGGACTCACCCTCCGGAACCGCCGTGCGCACCGCCGAGCTCATGGGCGAGGCGAGGGCCGCGATCGGTCCGGTCTCAGCGCCCCACACCGACCAGCGGGCGCGCGGCCAGCAGGTCGCGAGCATCCCGATCCACAGCCTGCGGCTCGCCGGGGTCGTGGCCAAGCAGGACGTGGTGTTCGGCGGCACGGGGGAGGTGCTGACCATCACGCACGAGACCATCTCACCCTCGGCCTACGCGACGGGGATCGGTGTGGCGCTCCGGGCCGCGGTCACGGTGCGCGGCGTCGTGGTGGGGCTCGACCAGCTCCTCGATCTCGACGGCCGCGGGGCACGAGCGGCGAGCGATGACAGCGGCGCCGACGGGACGGATGCGCCGGATGCGCCGGATGCTCCGGAGAACGTCTCGGGTCAGGCGGCGACCGCCACCAGCGTGACCCCGTGAAGGGCCGCGTCGCCGCCCTCCTGACCGCCGTGCTGCTGGCGATCTACCTCGTGCTCGTGGCCCAGCGGGCCGTGCTGTTCGTGCTCACGGGGGAGCCGATCGGCATCGTCATCGGCGTGGCCCTCATCGTGCTGCCGATCATCGGAGCCTGGGCGCTCGTGCGCGAGCTCATGTTCGGCGCCCGCACCCAGCGGCTCGTGGAGCAGCTGGACCGCGAGGGCGAGCTGCCCGTCGACGACCTGCCGAAGCGGGCGAGCGGCCGCCCCGAGCGCGATGCGGCGGATGCCTCGTTCGGGCTCTACCGCGACGCGGTGGAGAAGGACGAGTCGGACTGGCGAGCCTGGTTCAGGCTCGGCCTCGCCTACGACGCCTCGGGGGATCGACGAAGGGCCCGCCAGGCCCTCCGCACCGCCATCACGCTCGAGCGCTCCGACCCGAGGGCCCGCGCCTGACGCGCACCCGCGACCGGGGCGGTTCCCGGAGCTCGCCTCAGAGCTGTTCGAGCGCCGCGTCGATCGTCTGGTCGGCGAACGTGAAGCCGTCGGCCGTGAGCTTCTGGCTCGAGACGTCCTGATCGGCCAGCAGCAGGTCGCGCCCGGCGTCGGCCAGGGCCGCCTTGAGCGCCCACGCGGGAGCCGGCAGCCAGTACGGCTTGCGGAGCTTCTCGGTCAGCTCGCGCACCACGACGGCCGCTGACACGGGCCGGGGTCCGACGAGATTGACCGGACCCTCGAGCGAGGAGTCGAGCAGGTGCCGGATGGCGGCCGCCTCGTCGCGGAGACTCACCCACGGCCAGATCTGCTCGCCGGAGCCGAGCGGGCCGGCGAGCCCCGCCTTGGCGATCAGGGCGAGCGGCTTGAGCGCCCCACCGCCCTTGCCGATCACGAGGCCCGTGCGGAGGAACGTGACCCTGGTCGCCTCGGCGGCGGGAGCGGCGGCACGCTCCCAGGCCTCGGTGACCTTCGCGAGGAATCCGGTGCCCTGCGCCGAGGCCTCGGTGAGGGTCTCACCCGGGCGGTCGCCGTAGAACCCGACGGCGGAGCCGCTGAGGAACACGGCGGGCGGGGAGTCGGAACGCCGGATCGCCTCGGCGAGGGTTCCCGTGGCCTGCAGCCGCGACTGCAGGATCTCGCGCTTGTACGGCAGGGTCCAGGGAAGTCGCGAGATCGACGCCCCGGAGAGGTTGACGACGGCGTCGACGCCGTCGATGATCGAGGTCTTGATCCAGCCCGCCTCCGGATCCCAGCTGCGCTCGGTGGCGGTGCGTGCGGGCCGGCGCACGAGGATGAGCGGGGTGTGCCCGTCGGCCTCGAGCTGCCGGGCGAGCTCGGTGCCGATGAAGCCGGAGCCGCCGGCGATGAGGACGGTCTTCGTCATGCCAGGCTCGCTTCCAGGGTGATCGGGACACCGGCGAGGGCCCGCGAGACCGGGCAGCCGGCCTTGGCCTCCTCGGCGATCCGCTGGAACGCGGCCTCGTCGATGCCGGGCACGATGGCGCTCACCAGCAGGTGGCTGCCGGTGATGCCTTCGGCGGGGTCGAAGGTGACGGCCGCGGTGGTCTGCAGCGACTCCGGGGGAGTGCCGGCCTCGGCCAAGGCGTTCGCGAAGGCCATCGAGAAGCACGACGCGTGCGCGGCGCCGAGGAGCTCCTCGGGCGTCGAGACGGCGTCGCTCCCGGTGACGCCCTCGCTCCGCGCCTTCCAGTGCACGGCCATGCTCGCGGCGCCGGAGCTGTCGAGGGTCACGGTGCCCGCTCCGCTGGTCAGGTCACCGTGCCAGACGGTGGTCGCTTCACTGGTCACAGCCATGTCGTGCCTCCTGTCGGTGGCTCCAGACTAGGCGTCCCGGCCGGGATTCCGCTGGAGCTCAGGCCGCGCGGCCCGTGGGCCGCAGGCGCACGAGCAGCAGATACAGCTGGCAGCCGATGCAGTAGCCGAACACCGCGTTGAGGAAGGCGGCGACGAACGCGGCGCCCGCGGCCACGGGGACCGCGTACGGTATCCCGAGGGCGGCGGCGACCAGTCCCGCGGCCGTCACGACGAAGCCGACGAGCTGGGCGAAGGTCGGCGGCCTCGGATCCTCGAGCTCCTTCGGCGGCCCCAGCCGCGGTCGCACGAGCGCGCGGAAGAGGAGGCCGTACGGGTGCCGCGCGACCCCGGCGGTGGCACCCCGGAGGAACAGCAGGCTGATGGCGGTGAGCAGCAGGAAGGCCGGCTGCAGCACCCGGTCGAGCAGGCCTGAGCCCGGCGCGGGGTCGAGGGCGATGCCGAGCAGGATCGTGATCAGCAGCAGTGCGGCGGTGATCCCGGCGCCCAGTCGGGGTGAACGGGGGTCGATCATGCGAACTCCTCGAGACGGTCGATCACGACGGAGCGCCTGACGGCGCCACCGATCCGGGTGCGCACGACGCCACGGCGGTCGAGCACGAGAGTGGTGGGGGTCTGCAGGAGGGAGAACCGCCGAACCAGGTCGGCGCGATGGGTGACGTCGACGTCGAGATAGGCCACGCCCTCCCGCTCGGCCGCCAGGGCGCTCAGCACGCGGCGGGTGCCGGGGCAGCTCGAGCAGAACTCCGTGGAGAACTGCACGAGCGTGGCCCTCTCGCCGAAGGCGCCGTCGAAGGTGCCACCGAAGTCACCGGTGGCCAGGGGGGCCTCCTCGTGCTTCAGCGGCGAGGCGGCCCCCTGCCGCCGACGCCACAGCAGCCCCACCGCGGTCGTCGCCCCCACCAGGGCGACGACCACGACGGAGGCGATGATCCAGTCCATCGGCGGGGATCAGGTGTACCAGGTGGGCTCGGGCACCTGGTTGAGGAGGACGTACTCGCCGACCTCGCGCTTCTTGTAGGCGATGGGGTCGTGCAGGCTGTGCGTGCGGAGGTTGCGCCAGAAGATGTCGAGGCCCACGGAGCTCGCCGAGGCGCGGGCGCCGGTGAGCTCGTAGACCTTCGTGGCCACCTCGAGGCCGTCGTCGACGATGCGGAGCTTGCCCGCCGCGATCCGCACCGCGATCTCGCCCCGGCGGCGCTCCGTCAGCTCCTCGCGCGGAGCGTGCAGCACCTCGCTGATCTCGGCGCCGGCCGCGTCGAGCAGGGCCTCATCGGCCCAGAGCTTCGACTGCAGCTCGCCGTAGCCCTCGAGGAGGTACCACTCCTCGGTCGCGCGCGCCTTGTCGTCGCCGCCGTAAGGCCAGGGGCGCGTGGTCGTGCGGGTGTACGACGACGCCGTCTCGAGGGCGCCCTCGGCGATGCCGAGGTAGAAGTTCGCGAAGACGAGCTGGATTGTCGGTACGTTGAGCGTGTTGTAGACGATGGGCTGGAAGATCCGGTCGACGAAGCCGGCCGCGGCCGCCCACGGCACCCGCACATCCCTGATCTCGACGGATCCGGATTCGGTGAGCCGCTGGCCGAGGCTGTCCCAGTCGTCGGCGAACACGATGCCCTCCTGGGCGGTCGGCACGATCGCGAAGATGTGGATGCCGGTGCCCTCGAGCACGCCCTCCAGCACGGTGAGGTCGGAGACCTGGCCGCCGGTCGAGAACGACTTGCGCCCCGAGTAGACGAGATCGTCGCCGTCCTCGCGGATGGTGAGGTCGGAGTCGCGCGGGTTGACGGCGCCGCCGAAGAGGTAGTCGTTGGCCGTGTAGAGCTCCTCGACCGCCGCGACCTGCTCGTCGGTGGCCACGAGCCGCGCGGCCCACGCCCAGAGGTAGTGGTAGCCGAGCACCTGGCCGATCGAGCCGTCGCCGCGGGCGACAGCCCGGATCACCTTGTAGGCCGTGTCCCAGGTCTCCCCGGCACCGCCGTGCTCCCGTGGGCCGAGGAGGGTGACGAGCCCGGCCTCCTTGAGCAGGCGCACCTCGGCGTGCGGCGTCGCGTTGGCGCGGTCGCGCTCGACCGCGTCGACGGCGAGGATGTCGGCCACCTCGCGGGCCCGGGCGATCCACCCGGCGCTGTCCTCGGGTCGGGCTTCGTCCCGCCAGCGGTCGGCGAGGCCTGTGGTCACTGGATCCGTGATCGTCACGTTGATTCCTTCCGGTTCGGCAGCGTTTCGGCTGGTGGTTCATCACGGTAGGAGCGTGCGCACGGGCCATCGCTTGTGTGACCGAGAAAGTCCCGCCGCCCCGTCGTGCTAGCCTGATCCCGTGCTTTTCGGTCTGCTCCTTCTTAGCTGCCGCGACGAGTCCTAGTTCTCAGGCCTCCCTCGTCGCGGAGTTCGCCATTGGCTGACCACACCACAACCCCCGAGGGAACGCACCGATGAAGAACAATCAGGCAGCCTCTGCCATGCCGATCCACAAGTACCGGCCCTACCACGAGCAGATCGCCGTCGACCTGCCCGACCGCACCTGGCCCGCGAAGCGCATCACCGAGGCGCCGCGCTGGTGCGCCGTCGACCTCCGCGACGGCAACCAGGCCCTCATCGATCCGATGAGCCCCGAGCGCAAGCGCATCATGTTCGACCTGCTCGTGAAGATGGGCTACAAGGAGATCGAGGTCGGCTTCCCGAGCGCCTCGCAGACCGACTTCGACTTCGTGCGCTCCCTCATCGAGGAGAACGCGATCCCGGACGACGTGACCATCCAGGTGCTGACCCAGGCGCGCGAGCACCTGATCAACCGCACCTACGAGTCGATCAAGGGCGCCAAGCAGGCGATCGTGCACCTCTACAACTCCACGAGCATCCTGCAGCGCGACGTCGTCTTCCGCACCGACAAGCAGGGCATCATCGACATCGCGCTCGAGGGCGCCCGGCTCTGCCGCGAGGCCGAGAAGACCATCCCCGAGACCAGCGTCTACTACGAGTACTCTCCCGAGAGCTACACGGGCACCGAGCTCGAGTTCGCGGTCGACATCTGCAACCAGGTGCTCGAGGTCTTCGAGCCGACGCCCGAGCGGAAGGTCATCATCAACCTGCCCTCGACCGTCGAGATGGCCACCCCCAACATCTACGCCGACTCGATCGAGTGGATGGGCCGGCACCTCGCCCACCGCGAGAACGTCATCATCTCGCTGCACCCGCACAACGACCGCGGCACCGCCGTGGCGGCCGCCGAGCTGGGCTACCTGGCCGGTGCCGACCGCATCGAGGGGTGCCTGTTCGGCAACGGCGAGCGCACCGGCAACGTCGACCTGGTCGCGCTCGGCATCAACCTGTTCACGCAGGGCATCGACCCCCAGATCGACTTCAGCGACCTCGACGAGGTGCGTCGCACCGCCGAGTACTGCAACCAGCTCAAGGTGCACGAGCGGAGCCCGTGGGCGGGAGACCTCGTCTACACGGCCTTCAGCGGCTCGCACCAGGATGCGATCAAGAAGGGCTTTGAGGCGATGGCCGCCGACGCCGCGGCGCAGGGCAAGGACGTCGACGACCTCGTCTGGGCCGTTCCCTACCTGCCGATCGACCCGAAGGATCTGGGCCGCTCCTACGAGGCGGTCATCCGGGTCAACTCGCAGTCCGGAAAGGGCGGTGTGGCCTACCTGCTGAAGACCGACCACGCGCTCGACCTGCCGCGCAAGCTGCAGATCGAGTTCTCCGGCGTCGTGCAGGCGAAGACGGATGCCGAGGGCGGCGAGGTCACGAGCGACCAGATCTGGACGATCTTCCAGGACGAGTACCTGCCGGCTCCCGCCGACCGCGCCGAGGAGAAGTGGGGCCGGTTCGAGCTCACCCGCACCCGCACGGCCAGCGATCTCTCGGGATCCGTCTCGCTCGAGGTCGAGCTGCGGATCGGCGAGCAGGTCGTCGAGACCGGCGCCACCGGCAACGGGCCGATCGCCGCGTTCCTCAACGTGATGAGCGAGCAGGGCATCGAGATCAAGCTCTACGACTACGTCGAGCACGCGCTGAGCGCCTCGGGCGACGCGCTGGCCGCGGCCTACGTGGAGCTGCAGGTCGACGGCACGCGGCTGTGGGGCGTGGGCATCGACGCCGACATCTCGACCGCGTCGCTGAAGGCCGTCGTCTCGGCCGTCAACCGCGCCCTCCGCGTGCGCGACGCCGACCGCGAGCTCGCCGCCGTCTGATCCCTCGGGGCGTTCTCCCCGGGCACTAGCATGAGCGCATGCTGACAGTGCTCGGGGAGATCCTCCCGCTCGCCTTCGCGGTGATCATCTCGCCGATGCCGCTCGTGGCGGTGATCACGCTCCTGCTCGGCCCCAAGGGCCGGGCCAACGCCGTCGTCTTCACCGTCGCCTTCGCCGTGGCCTTCTTCGTGCTCACCCTCGCCCTCGCCTCGGGATCGAAGGGCACCACCGAGAACGACTCGTTCTTCGCGCAGCTGTTCCACATCGTGATCGGCTTCGCCTTCGCGGCGCTGTTCTTCTACCTCGCCTACCGCAGCTGGAAGAAGCGGCCCCGGAAGGGCGCCACCCCGGCCGAGCCGAAATGGCTCGCCGCGATGGACTCGTTCGGCGTGGTGAAGGCGGCCGGGCTCGGGGTGCTCCTCGGCGTGGCGAACATCAAGAACGTGCCCATCGCGATCGCCGCGGGCGCCGCCATCGGCACGGCCGACCTCGAGTGGCCGCTCGTGATCGTCGCCTCCGCGGTCTTCGCGCTGCTGTCGTGCCTCGGCCTGATCGTGCTGTCGGTCGTCGGGGCCTCGCACTCGAGCACTGTCTCGAGCGGCCTCGCCTCGGCGAAGGCGGCGCTGATCCGGCACAACAGCCTCATCATGATGGTGCTCTTCGTCATCCTCGGCGCGCTGCAGCTCGGGCGGGCCCTCGAAGCTCTCTGAGCGATACTGGTCGGGTGCCCGTTTATCGAGATGAAGCCGTCGTGCTGCGCACCCACAAGCTGGGTGAGGCCGACCGGATCGTCACGCTCCTGACGCGGCAGCACGGCAAGGTGCGCGCCGTCGCGCGCGGCGTGCGGCGCACCGCCTCGAAGTTCGGGGCGCGGCTCGAGCCGTTCATGGTGGCCGACGTGCAGTTCTACGAGGGCCGCTCGCTCGACAGCATCACCCAGGCCGTGACCCTCGGCTCGTACGGCGCCGAGATCACCGCCGACTACGCGAGCTACACGGCCGCGAGCGCCATGGTGGAGACCGCCGACAAGGTCACCGAGCACGAGCCCTCGCTGCAGCAGTACCTGCTCCTGGTCGGGGCGCTCCGCTCGCTCGCCCGGCGCGAGCACGGCGTCACGTCGACCCTCGACTCCTACCTCCTCCGGGCGCTCTCGATGGCCGGCTGGGCACCGAGCTTCCACGACTGCGCCGTCACGGGTGCGGCCGGCCCGCACTCCGCCTTCGTGGTGCAGCTCGGCGGTGTCGTGAGCGACGAGGTGGCGCCTCCCGGCACCCCGCGGCTCGATGCGGGCACCCTCGAGCTGCTCGCCGCGCTCCTCACGGGCGACTGGGCGGTGGTCGACGCGGCCGCTCCCGGCACCCGCGCACGCGCGAGCGGTATCGTGTCGGCGTACACCCAGTGGCACCTCGAGCGCGGCCTCCGCTCGCTCGAGCACGTCGAGCGGATCGAGGGCCCCGACCACCGGCCCCGCGCCGCCCGGCCGGTCTGATGACCGTGCCCCCGATGGCGAAAGAGCATCCGTGAGCCGAGTCCGCAAGTCCCCGCCGCCCGCCGAGCCGTTCCGCGCGCTCGACTGGACCGGCCTCCAGCCGCCGGCCGTGCCCCTCGCATCGGTGCCGAAGCACGTGGCGATCGTGATGGACGGCAACGGCCGGTGGGCCAACCAGCGCGGCCTCACCCGCATCGAGGGCCACCGGGCCGGCGAGGCGGCGCTCCTGGACGTCGTGGCCGGTGCCATCCAGATCGGTGTGCAGCACGTGAGCGTCTACGCCTTCTCCACCGAGAACTGGAAGCGGTCGCCCGAGGAGGTGCGCTTCCTGATGGGCTTCAACCGGGAGGTGCTGCACCGCCGGCGCGACCAGTTGAACGAGTGGGGCGTGCGCATCCGCTGGGCCGGCCGGAAGCCGAGGCTCTGGGCGAGCGTGATCAACGAGCTGCAGTTCGCCGAGCGCATGACGGCCCACAACAGCACCCTCACGCTCACGATGTGCGTCAACTACGGAGGCCGCACCGAGATCGCGGATGCCGTGCGCGCGATCGCCGACGACGTCGCGGCCGGGCGCATCCGGCCCTCCGCGGTGTCGGAGAAGCTCATCCAGAAGCACCTCTACTTGCCGGACCTGCCGGACGTCGACCTCTTCGTGCGGAGCTCGGGGGAGCAGCGCACCTCGAACTTCCTGCCCTGGCAGTCGGCCTATGCCGAGATGGTGTTCCTCGACCGGCTCTGGCCCGACTTCAGCCGGGTCGACCTCTGGCAGGCCATCGAGCACTACGCCGGGCGCAACCGCCGCTTCGGCGGCGCGGTCGACGCGCCGAAGACCGACGGCTGACGGTCGGCGGCCGGCGCGGAATGGTGACGCCGCCTCGCGTGTTGTGCCTGTCGTGAGTGATTCCATCAAGATCGACATCTGGTCCGACATCGCGTGCCCCTGGTGCTACATCGGCAAGCGCAAGCTCGAGCACGGGCTCGAGGAGTACTCCGCCGGCGTCGACGCCCTGCCGGTCGAGATCGAGTACCACAGCTTCGAGTTGTCGCCGGACACGCCGGTCGACTTCGACGGCTCGACCACCGACTACCTCGCCGCACGCAAGGGCATGCCGGTCGAGCAGGTCACCCAGATGCTCGAGCGCGTCACGGGGATCGCCGCGTCGGTGGGCCTCGACTACGACTTCGACGAGGTCAAGCACACCAACACGGTGAAGGCGCACCAGCTCATCCACTACGCCAAGGCCCACGGCGTGCAGCTCGCCGCGAAGGAGCGCCTGCTCAAGGCGTACTTCGTCGACGGACGGCACGTGGGCCGGGTGGAGGACCTCGCCGATCTCGCCGCCGAGATCGGGCTCGACCGGGAGGACGTGCTGCGGTCGCTGAACGCGGACGAGTTCCTCGAGGCCGTGCACGCCGATCAGCGACAGGCCCAGGCCTACGGCATCCAGGGCGTGCCGTTCTTCGTGATCGACGGCCGCTACGGCATCTCGGGGGCCCAGGATGCCGCCGCGTTCGTGCAGGTGCTCGAGCAGGTCGCCGGCGAGCGCACCGAGGTGGGGGCATGACCGGCCTCACGATGGTCGGCGGCGCGGGCATGAACTGCGAGGGCGACAGCTGCGCCATCCCGTCGGCCGATGCCGTGACGGGTGCCCCGGATGCGGAGCCCGCGACCGGGTCCGAGACCATGGTCGCCGAACCCGCCGGGGTCAGCGCGGAGTGACCGGCTCCGAGATGTCGGCGACGGTGGCCTCCAGGGCCGTCGCGAGGGCATCCGCGTCGACGAAGGCGCTGTGGCCGTGGGCGCCGGCGCCCATCGCCACCCGGCGGCCGCGGAACGACTCGTCGAGGTAGACCGGCCAGGCGGTCGTGCTGCCGAGCGGGGTGATCGTGCCGCGCTCGTAGCCCGTGGCCTCGAGGGCGACGTCCTGGTGGGGCATCGCCAGCCGGTTGACCCCCACGAGGGCGCGGAGCTTCGGCCAGCTGATCTGCCGGTCTCCCGGGATGAGGGCGAACAGGAAGTCGCCGTCGTGGCGCTTCACGACGAGGCTCTTGAGGATGCCGGAGGGCTCGAGCCCGAGCAGCGCCGCCGCCTCCTGCAGCGAGCCGGCCTGCGGGCGCTCCACGATCTCCACCTCCAGCCCCAGCTGCTCGGCGTGCTCGCGTACCCGATCCGTCCCCGTCTTGTCACTCACATCCAGGCCCAACGCCCGCTCCGTCCACAGGATTCCCGGAATCGTCCGGAGCACCGCCCTCGTCTGGGAGAATCGATACCGATGTCCACTTCAGCACTCACCGACCAGAAGCTCTCGATCGGGCCCATCCGGCTCGACGTGCCGGTCGTGCTCGCGCCCATGGCCGGCATCACCAACACCGCGTTCCGCCGGCTCTGCCGCGAGTTCGGTGCCGGCCTCTACGTCAGCGAGATGATCACGAGCCGTGCCCTCGTCGAGCGCAACGAGGCCACGATGCGCCTCATCACGCACCACCCCTCCGAGACGCCGCGGTCGATCCAGCTCTACGGCGTCGACCCGGCCACGATGGCCGAGGCCGCCCGCATCCTCGTGGCCGAAGACCGCACCGACCACATCGACATGAACTTCGGCTGCCCGGTGCCCAAGGTCACCCGCAAGGGCGGGGGAGCCGCACTGCCGTGGAAGACGGGGCTGTTCCGCGAGATCGTGGAGCGCGTGGTCGACGCGGCCGGAGACATCCCGGTCACGGTCAAGATGCGCAAGGGCATCGACTCCGACCACCTCACCTACCTCGAGGCCGCCAAGGCCGCCGAGGGGGCAGGCGTCGCGGCCATCGCGCTGCACGCGCGCACCGCCGCAGACTTCTACAGCGGCCAGGCCGACTGGTCCGCGATCGCCCGCCTCAAGGAGGCCGTCTCGAGCGTGCCGGTGCTCGGCAACGGCGACATCTGGTCGGGCGAGGACGCGCTGCGCATGGTCGACGAGACGGGCTGCGACGGCGTCGTGGTGGGCCGGGGGTGCCTCGGGCGGCCCTGGCTGTTCGGCGACCTCGCGGCCGCCTTCCGCGCTCGCGCGGGCGAGATCTCGGGGGACGAGGCGGCGCGGCTCCGTGCGGCGCCCTCGCTCGGCGACGCGGTGAAGACCCTGCGCCGGCACGCCGAGCTGCTCGTGGAGTTCTTCGGCGACGAGGGGCGCGCGTGCCGCGACATCCGCAAGCACGTCGCCTGGTACCTCAAGGGCTACCCGGCCGGCCACGAGGTGCGCGCCTCGCTCAGCACGGTCGGCTCGCTCGACGAGATGGACGAGATCCTCGCCACCCTCGACTGGTCCGAGCCCTACCCCGGGCGCGACGCCGAGGGGCCGCGTGGCCGGGCCGGCAGCCCGAAGAAGCCGGCGCTGCCCGAGAACTGGCTGGCCTCCCGAGACCTCGAACGGGCCGGGCGGGCCGACCTCGCCGCGGCAGAACTGGAACACAGCGGTGGCTGACGCCCTCGACCTCACGACCTACGCGCCCACCAAGGGCTACGCCGACGCCGACGCCGAGCGGCTCCTCCCCGAAGAGCACTACACCCGGCGCAGCGACTTCGCGCGCGACCGGGCGCGCATCCTGCACTCGTCGTCGCTCCGGAGGCTCGCCGCCAAGACCCAGGTGCTGAGCCCGGCTGTCGTCGCCGACTTCGCGCGCAACCGGCTGACCCACTCGCTCGAGGTGGCTCAGGTGGGCCGCGAGCTCGCTGCGAGCCTCGACCTGGATCCCGACGTGGTCGACTCGGCGTGCCTCGCGCACGACCTCGGGCATCCGCCGTTCGGGCACAACGGCGAGCGGGCGCTCAACGAGTGGGCGCGATCGATCGGCGGCTTCGAGGGCAACGCGCAGAGCCTGCGCATCCTCAGCCGGCTCGAGCCCAAAGTCATGGGCGAGAACGGCCGCAGCTACGGCCTCAACCTCACCCGGGCGAGCCTCGACGCGAGCTGCAAGTATCCGTGGACCGCGGCGAGCCCCGTCGAGGATCCGAGCGGCCGGCTCAAGTACGGCGTCTACGACGACGACGTGGAGGTCTTCGAGTGGCTCCGCCAGGGTGCGCCCGAACGCACGCTCTGTGTTGAAGCGCAGGTGATGGATCTCTCGGACGACATCGCCTACTCGGTGCACGACTTCGAAGACGCCGTGCTGAACGGCTACATCGAGGTCGAGGTGCTCGGGGCCCGGGTCGACCACGAGGCGCTCGTGCGGAGCGTCCACGCCCGTGCCGGAGGCGGCTTCACGCTCGACGAGCTCTCCGAGGCCTTCGAGCGCCTCGACTCCCTGCAGGTCTGGCTCTCGGAGTGGGACGACTCACGCCAGGACCACGCGAAGCTCAAGAACCTCACGAGCCAGCTCATCGGCCGGTTCGCCGGGGCCGCCACGCGGGCCACCCGCGAGTCCTATCCCACGCCGAGCATCACGCGCTACAAGGCCAACGTGGTGGTGCCCGACTGGGTCGCCGCCGAGATCGCCACGCTCAAGGGCATCGTCTCGGTGTTCGTGATGTCGAACGACGCCAGGCAGCCGCTCTACCTCGATCAGCGCACGCTGCTGATGGAGCTCGCCGACGCCCTCTGGGAGTCGGGGGGCACCGCGCTCGACACGGCGTTCGCCGGCGACTGGCGCCAGGCCCACGACGACACCGCGAGGCGCCGGGTCGTGGTCGACCAGGTCGCGAGCCTCACCGACCAGACCGCCGTGCTCTGGCACGAGCGGCTGTGCGGCTCCTCCGCCGGGCGGGCGGCCCTGCCGCCCTCACTGGCCGGCCGGAACGCGTCCTAGACCGATGGCAGGGCTGATCCGCCGCGGCGACATCGACGAGGTGCGCTCGCGCACCAACATCGCCGACGTCGTGAGCGACTTCGTCACCCTGAAGAGTGCGGGCGTCGGCTCCATGAAGGGGCTCTGCCCGTTCCACGACGAGCGCTCACCGAGCTTCCACGTGCGCCCCCAGGTGGGCTTCTACCACTGCTTCGGCTGCGGCGAGGGCGGCGACGTCTTCACCTTCCTGCAGAAGATGGACCACGTCACCTTCTCCGAGGCCGTCGAGCGGCTCGCCGCCAAGATCGGCTACCAGCTGCACTACGAAGACGGCGGAACTCCGAGCGACCAGGGCAACCGGGCGCGCCTGCTCGCCGCCAACGAGGCGGCCAGGGAGTACTTCGCCGAGCAGCTCACCGCTCCGGGGGCCGACGCGGGCCGCGCCTTCCTGGGGGAGCGCGGCTTCGACGCCCAGGCCGCCGCACGCTTCGGCGTGGGCTACGCCCCGCAGGGGTGGGACAATCTGGGCAAGCACCTCAAGGGCCGAGGCTTCACCGAGGCCGAGCTCACCGCCGCCGGGCTCCTGAGCTCGGGTGACCGCGGCACCTACGACCGCTTCCGCGGCCGGCTGATCTGGCCGATCCGCGACCAGACCGGCCAGACCGTGGGCTTCGGCGCGCGCCGCCTGTTCGACGACGACAAGGGCCCCAAGTACCTCAACACCCCCGAGACGCCGGTCTACCACAAGGCCCAGGTGCTCTACGGGCTCGACCTCGCCAAGCGCGACATCTCGCGGAGCCGCCAGGTGGTCGTGGTCGAGGGCTACACCGACGTGATGGCCTGCCACCTCGCAGGCGTCACCACCGCCGTCGCCACCTGCGGCACCTCGTTCGGGGTCGACCACATCAAGATCATGCGCCGCGTGCTCGCCGACGACTCGGCGGGCCTCGGCGAGGTCGTGTTCACGTTCGATCCGGATGCGGCGGGCCAGAAGGCCGCCCTCCGCGCGTTCAGCGAGGAGCAGCGCTTCGCCGCCCAGACCTACGTCGCCGTCGCCCCCGACGGTCTCGACCCGTGCGACCTGCGCCTCGCCAAGGGCGACGACGCCGTGCGGCGGCTGGTCAAGGCCAAGCGGCCGATGTTCGAGTTCGTGATCAAGCAGAAGCTCTCGGCCTACGACCTCGAGACGGTCGAGGGCCGGGTGGCGGCGCTTCGCGATGCGGCGCCCATCGTGGCCGAGATCCGCGACCCCGCCGTGCGGCCGGGCTACGCGCGGCAGCTCGCGAAGATGCTCGGCCTGGAGCTCGACGAGGTCAACGCGGCCGTGGCGCGCGGGCGCAGCAGCACTGAGCGCGGGGGAGACCGGGCCGGCGATCGCAACGGCAACCCCGGCGGCCGCGTCGACCCCCGCGACCGGGCTGCGCTGCCTGTGGGGGGCTCCGGCGGCTACGCTGCTTCCGGCGGGCCGGGTGCATCCGGTGCCACGTCGCCCGCGGCCGATCCGCTCGTCCACTCGGTCACGAGCCTCGCGCCGATCGAGCAGCGGCCGAGCGTGTCGCTCACCCAGCTGCCCTCCACCACGGCCGTGCGCACCGAGCGCGACGCGCTGATGGCCATCCTGCAGGCGCCCGTGGCGATCGGCCGCGACCTCCTCGTGCAGGCGAGCGTCTGCGGCTTCAGCCACCCGGCCCTCGCCGCGGTGCGCGACTCCGTGGGGCGGAACGTCGACTCCTTCGAACGCCCCGACTGGATGACGGTGGTGCAGAACGACGTGCCCGAGGAGTACCGCTCGCTCGTGGAGCAGCTCGCCGTGGCGCCCATCCCCGAGCGTCCCGAACGGCAGGTCGAGCTCTACCTCCGCCGGATCACGATCTCGCTCATCCAGCGCGACATCCTGCGCCGCAAGGAGCTGCTGCTCGGCCGCCTGCAGCGCACCGACGCGGTGGCCGACCCTGTCGCCTACCGCGAGGTGCAGGTGCAGCTCGTGCAACTCGAGGCCGACCGACGCGCCTTCCTGGCGGAATAGCGGGGAGCGCCTAGGCTCTGTGCAATGGCCGACCGAAACATCCTGCACGCCTCCGACGTGACCATCGAGTACCCCGCCCACAGTGTGAGTGCGGCGCACACGGCCGTCCGAGGTGTGACCCTGACGGTCGCCCCCGGCGAGATCGTGGGGATCGTGGGCTCGAGCGGATCGGGCAAGTCGACCCTCGCGCAGGTCGCCTCCGGCCAGGCCGCGGTGCGCACCGGCAACGACGGTTCGCCTCGCGTGGTGGGTGGCAGCCTCGAGGTGCTGGGCTACGAGATGCGCGGCCTCAAGCGCCGCAAGCTCGCCGAGTTCACGCTCGGTGTGGGCTACGTGGCGCAGGATGCGGGTTCCCGGCTGACCTCGAACATGACGGTTGCGGAGCTCGTGGCCGAGCCGCTGTTCCTCCGCGACAAGCGCTTCGACCGCAAGGAGGCGGGCCTCCGGGCCGCCACCCTCGTCGATGCGCTCCTGCTGCCGGTCGGCACGATGCTGAAGCAGCCGCACGAGCTCTCGAGCGGCCAGCGGCAGCGCGTGGCCGTGGCCCGAGGGCTCATCCTCGACCCCGTGCTGCTGATCGCCGACGAGCCCACCGCGGGCGTCGACGTCTCGGTGCGCGGCGCCGTCATCGACGTCATCGCGGGCCTGCAGCGTTCGCGCGGTGCCAGCGCGCTGATCGTGAGCCACGACCTGGAGTCGCTGCGACGGGCCGTCGACCGGGTCGCGGTCATCCACGAGGGCGTCGTGGTGGGCCTCGGGACCATGGACGAGGTCTTCGACGACCCGCGGCATCCGTACGTGGCGAGTCTTGCCGCGGAGCTCCACGACCACGAGGAGCTGCACGCGGACGACGATGACGACGATGACGATGACGACGCCGAAGACGACGACGAGTTCGAGGACGACTACGACGACGTGGATGCCGCCGAGGAAAACGCGGCCGAACGCGAGGGCGGAGCCGCTGAAGGACAGGTCGGCGAGGAGCACGGCGTCCGATGACCTCGCGCCCGCCCCAGCATCGCGCCGTCCTCGCCGCCCACGCGGAGGTCGTTCCGGAGCACGAGCGGCCCACCCCCGGCCCCGTCGCCATCCTCCCGCGCCCCGAGCCGCTCTTCGTCGAGGCGATCGAGTCGGCCGGCGGCACCGTCGCCGAGCTCTCGCCCGAGACCCGCGGCATCGTCTGGCTCGACCAGTCGGGAGCCGACGAGTTCGCGCGCATCTTCCGCGACCATCCGGGTGTCGAGTGGGTGCAGCTGCCCTGGGCCGGGGTCGACGCCTTCTCCGAGGTGCTCGCCCGTGACGCGGCATCGCCGCGCCCGCGCCTGATCTGGACGAGCGCGAAGGGCGCCTACGCCCAGCCCGTCGCCGAGCACGCCCTCACCCTCATGCTGGCGCTGCTGCGCGACCTCCCCACGCGCGTGAGTGCCCGGAGCTGGGGCCCGAAGGCCGGCACCTCCCTCTACGGCCTCGACGTGGTCATCGTGGGAGCCGGCGGCATCGCCCTCGAGCTGCTGCGGCTGCTCGAGCCGTTCGGGGTCCGGTCGACGGTGGTGCGGCGCTCGAGTACGCCGGTCGCCGGAGCCCACCGCACGGTGCCGAGCGACCTCCTGCACGAGGTGCTCCCCGAGGCCGACGTGGTCGTGCTCGCGGCCGCGCTCACCACCGGGGGCACGAGCCGCATGCTCGGCACCCCGGAGTTCGAGTTCATGCGCGATTCGGCATACGTCGTCAACATCGCCCGAGGCGGCCTCATCGACACGGATGCCCTCGTCGAAGCGCTCGAGGCGGGCCGGATCGCCGGTGCGGGTCTCGACGTGACCGATCCGGAGCCGCTGCCCGACGGGCATCCGCTCTGGAACGCACCTGGCGTCATCATCACGCCGCACACGGCCGACACGCCGGAGATGACGTCGCTGCTCCTGGCCGAGCGACTCCGTCACAACGTGCGAGCCTTCCTGTCGGAGGGCGACTTCGAGGGCCGCGTCGACCCCGCCGCCGGGTACTGAGAGGCGCTCCTGCGATCGATTCGAGTCCTCGTGTCCGAGAGCACTCGAAAACGGTGGTAATGTAATTGACGCTTCTTCGGCAGCATTCCTCGATAGCTCAATTGGCAGAGCAGCCGGCTGTTAACCGGCAGGTTCTTGGTTCGAGTCCAAGTCGGGGAGCGAAGGCCCCGCGGCTCCACCCGCGGGGTCTTTTTCGTGTGCCGACACTCGTGTAACCGTCTCCAGCCGGTAGCGCACGCCAGGGCCGACCACGAGCATGTCGACCCCACGGGAGTGCAGCAGTGGCACGAGCTCGGTCTCACCGCGATCGATGAGGTCATCGGCCTTCGCGGCGAAGATCCTCGCCATCGGCCCTGTCGCCAGGTAGCTGTGCCCGCCGTGACGGACGACGTGGCTGTAGTCGTGCTCCATTGCCCTCGTACCCACTTTCACCGCCGAGGCTAGCCCGGCGGGACGCCGGGCACACAGGGGTTGCCAATCTGCGATCCATGGCCACAGGATGCCCCGCGGGAGGGTCGACGGACGTGCCGGGCTCGATGCTTCTGGCATCATCGTCGAGTGGCTGAGCGCAGTGCGGACGAGAAGAAGGCCCTGCGTGCCGCCCTCGCGGTGGGCCTCGCGACCGCCGCCTACGGGATCTCGTTCGGAGCCCTCGCCACGGTCTCGGGCCTCGACATCTGGCAGACCTGCTTCCTCAGCCTCGTCATGTTCACCGGCGGCTCGCAGTTCGCCCTCATCGGCGTGCTGGCCTCGGGCGGCCTGGCTGCCGGAGGAGCGGCCGTCACGAGCGCAGCGCTCCTCGGCACCCGCAACGTCTTCTACTCGATCCGGATGGCGCCGATCATCGGGCCCGGCTTCTTCCGGCGCGCCGCCGCGGCCCAGCTGACGATCGACGAGTCCGTCGCGGTGGCCAGCGCCCAGACCTCCCTGCCGGCGCAGCGCTACGGCTTCTGGGTCACCGGGATCGTCATCTACCTCGGCTGGAACCTCACCACCTTGATCGGCGCTCTCATCGGCGACCTGCTCGGCGACGTGAGCGCCTACGGGCTCGACGCCGCCGCTGCAGCGGCCTTCCTGGGGCTCCTGTGGCCCCGCCTCAAGGAACGGCAGACCCAGGCCGTGGCCGTGGGTGCCGCGGTCGTGGCGACCCTCCTGACGCCGTGGCTGATGCCCGGGCTGCCCGTGATCGTCGCCGCGGTCGTGGCGATCGTGATCGGCGGCTTCAACCTCTTCGCGCGGAAGGGGACGACGGCATGACCACGTGGCAGATCGTCATCCTCGCCTCGATCGTGTGCCTCGCGCTCAAGACGGTCGGCTACCTGGTGCCGCCCCGAGCCTTCGAGCACCCCACGGTCGCCCGCACGGCGAACCTGCTCACGGCCGCGCTCCTGGCCGCGCTCATCGCCGTGCAGACCCTGGGGGCCGGTCAGAGCATCCAGGTCGACGCCCGGCTGCCGGCCGTGGCCGTCGCCGCGGTGCTCTACGCGCTGCGGGTGCCGTTCGTCGTCGTCGTGATCGCAGCCGCGGCGGTGGCAGCACTCATCCGCGCCGTCACCTGAAGCACCGTCAGCTGAAGCACCGCCGCCTGAGGCGCGGTCACCCGAGGCGCGCTACGCGTCGAGGTCGTCGACGCCCGGCAGCCAGGCGTTCCCCGGCACGCCCCAGCCGCGCTTGCGCTCGATCTTCTGCACCACGCGCCCGTAGGCGCGGTCGAGGCGGTCGACGTAGAGCCGGCCCTCGAGGTGGTCGAACTCGTGCTGGAAGATGCGGGCGAGCCAGCCCTCGGCCTCGATCTCGAACGGCTCGCCGTCGAGATCCACCGCGCGCAGGATGGCGGCGTCGCCGCGGACGAGCGGGAAGCGCTCACCCGGGAACGAGAGGCAGCCCTCCGACTCGGTGTCCGGATCGGCCGGCTCGGTGGAAGTGGGGGTGATGAACAGCTCGGGGTTGATGGCGACCCCGCGGTAGACGACGTCGGCCTCGCCGTCGTCTCCCGGCTCCACGTAGCTGAACACGAAGAGCCGCAGCGGCACTCCCACCTGGGGCCCGGCGAGGCCGACCCCGGGAGCGGCATCCATCGTCTCGTACATGTCGGCGACCAGGGTGCGCAGCGTGTCGTCGATCTCGCGCACGGGCTCTGCGGGCGAGTGCAGAACCGGCTCACCGGAGATCCGAATCGGGAGAACGGCCATTCGCTAAGCCTATCCACGACGGCGGGAGGGTACTGTCGTCGAGTGCATCCTGAACTGCTCGTGCTGAGCGACCCGATCGCTCTCGATCCGAAGCAGTTCATCGGCATCCCGATCGCCCTCGTGGGCGCCGTCTTCCTGAGCCTCGGTGCCCAGTTCCAGCACCGTGGCGTCGCCAAGGTCGAGGCCGCCACGGGGGAGTCGCCGAAGGGCCTGAACGCCCGTCAGATGTTCGCGCTGCTCGCGCGGCCCTCGTGGGTCGTCGGCACCCTCATGCTCGGCCTCGCGGTCGTGTTCCAGCTCACGAGCCTCGGCTTCTCACCCATCATCGTGGTGCAGCCGCTCGGTGCGGTCGCCCTCGTGATCACGGCCGTGCTCAACTCCCGCATCAGCAAGGTCAGTCTCAACCGCAGCTCGGTGATCTCGATCGTGCTGTGCGTCGGCGGCGTGGGACTGTTCGTGCTCGTGGCCGCCTTCACCGCGGTCGACAAGCCCGTGACGGCGGGCAACCTCATCACGATCCTGATCATCCTCGCGGTGGTGCTCGTCGTCTTCGCGGCCGCGTTCGTGGTGCTCGGCAAGGGGTTCAAGGCGATCGCCTACATCATCGGGGCCGGCGTGCTCTACGGCTTCGTGGCGACGCTCGCGAAGGTGCTCATCTCGCGCCTGTTCCAGGGGCAGTTCGACTGGCTCACCGTGCTGGCCTTCATCGGGCTCCTCGCCGCGTTCGCGCTCGGCGGCTACTTCGTGCAGAACGCCTACTCCTCAGGGCCGCCGGATCTGGTGATCGCCGGTCTCACGGTCGTCGATCCGCTGGTCGCCGTCGGCATCGGCATCCTGGTGCTCGGGGAGGCGTCGCAGGCGCCGCTCTGGGCGGGGATCCTGTTCCTCGTGTTCGGTGCGGTCGCCACGCTCGGCGTGTTCGGACTGGCCCGTTACCACCCTCAGGCCAAGCGCTAGGGTAAGTTCTTCACCTGACGCCCGAATCAACCAGGTGACCCAGATCCACAGCCAGAAAGACGACGGTTTGACAGACTCCCGTGTTCCGAATCCCCAGGCCGGCGCCGACTCGACGCCGGGCACCACGGATCGGCCCCTGCGGATCCTGATCGGCGGCGACACCTTCTCGCCGGATGTGAACGGCTCGGCCCGCTTCGCCGAGCACCTGGCCTCCGGCCTCGCCGCCCGCGGGCACGAGGTGCACGTCGTGGCCCCCTCGGCGAAGCTGCCCACCGGAGCGCACACCGAGGTCTACGACGGCCAGGAGATCACCGTGCACCGGCTCTACAGCTGGCGCTGGTACCCGCACGACTGGCTGACCTTCGCCCTGCCGTGGCGGATCAAGCAGAACAGCGCCCGCATCATCGACGAGGTGAAGCCGGACGTCGTGCACTTCCAGTCGCACATCATCATCGGTCGCGGGCTGAGCGACGAGGCGCAGAAGCGCGGCATCCGCATCGTGGGCACCAACCACGTGATGCCCGAGAACATGCTCGCCTTCACGGGCATCCCCAAGTTCCTGCAGAACTGGGCGATCGGTCTCGCCTGGGCCGCCGCGCGCCGCTCCTTCATCCGCGCCGAGGCCGTCTCAGCCCCCACCCGCCGGGCCGCCGACTTCTTCGAGAAGGCCACCGGCATCGGCAACGTCTACGCCATCTCGTGCGGCATCAACGTCGACAACTACGTGCCCGACTTCACGCCGCGGAGCGAGAACCGCATCCTGTTCGTGGGCCGCGTGGCGGGCGAGAAGCAGATCGACGTGCTGCTGAAGGCCGTGCAGCTGCTGCCGTCCGATCTCGACGTGAAGCTCGAGATCGTGGGCGGCGGCGACCAGCTGAAGAACCTGCAGGCCATGGCCGTGCAGCTCGGCATCGGCGACCGCACCACCTTCACCGGCTACGTCACCGAGGAGGAGCTCCGGCGTGCCTACACGCGCTCGACGGTCTTCGCGATGCCCTCGATCGCCGAGCTGCAGTCGATCGCCACCATGGAGGCGCTCGCCAGCGGCCTCCCGGTGGTGGCCGCCGACGCCATGGCGCTGCCGCACCTCGTGCACGACGGCGAGAACGGCTACCTCTTCACGCCAGGTGATGCGCAGGACCTCGCCGACAAGCTCGAGCGCATCCTCCGCCTGCCGCAGGACGAACTCGAGGCCTTCAAGAACGCCTCGCTCTCGGTGGTCGCGGCGCACGACATCCAGCGCACCCTGACCACCTTCGAGCACCTCTACCGCGGCGAGCCCGTCACCGATCCGGCGGTCGTGCCGCCGTCGGCACCCGGATCGAAGCCCGGACCGGACCGGGTATCCTAGTCCTCGGGCACGGCTCCGGCGGTGCCCGCACGGGGCGGTAGCTCAGCTGGTCAGAGCAGCGGACTCATAATCCGTCGGTCACGGGTTCAAGTCCCGTCCGCCCTACGACTCGAGGCAGGGGGAGGACGCTCATGGCCGGGCACCGCATCTTCGGAACGCCGTTCGCGGCCATTCATCCCCACTACGTCGCTAAGGCCGAGCGCAAGGGCCGGTCGCGCGCCGAGGTCGACGAGGTCATCCGGTGGCTGACGGGCTACGACGAGGCAGAGCTCCAGGCGACTCTC
>NZ_JAHFUY010000068.1 GCF_023264895.1 Herbiconiux sp.
ACCACTGGTGGCACGGGTGACCTGAGCGGTCGCGTAGCGGAGCGAGGGACCGATCTCGTCGACCTCGAGCTCGATCGAGGTGCGCTTCTCGCCCTCTTTCGTCTCGTAGGAGCGCTGACGCAGGCGGCCGGTCGCGATGACGCGGCTTCCCTTGGTCAGCGACCCGGCCACGTGCTCGGCGAACTCGCGCCAGACACTCGCCCGGAGGAACAGGGCCTCGCCGTCTTTCCAGTCGTTCGCTGCGCGGTCGAACGTGCGGGGAGTCGACGCGATCGT
This sequence comes from Herbiconiux sp., assembly GCF_023264895.1. Taxonomy (GTDB): domain Bacteria; phylum Actinomycetota; class Actinomycetes; order Actinomycetales; family Microbacteriaceae; genus Herbiconiux. The sequence continues at coordinate 277 of NZ_JAHFUY010000068.1, forward strand.
GAAGTTCGCGACCGCCAGCCCGTTCTGCGTGTAGCGCAGCTCAGGATCGGCGGTGAGGTTGCCCACCACGGTGATTACGGTTTCACCGGCCATGACGGACTACTCGCTGGCCTCGGCCGGAGCGGCAGCAGCCGGAGCGGCGGCCTCAGCGGGCTTCGCCGACGACGCGGCCTTGACGGCTGCGGCCGGAGCAGCAGACGACGGCGCCGAAGCGGCGGCGGGAGCAGCAGCCTTGGGGTTGGCGGCCTTGCGGGCTGCCTTCTCCTCGGCGAGCTTCGTGGCGGCGGCGACCTGAGCGATCGCTTCTTCGGCACGCAGCACCTTGGTGCGCATGACGGCCTCCGACAGCTTCAGCTGACGGTCGAGCTCCTTGGTGGCGTCGGCGTTCGAGGTGAGCTTCACCACGGCGTAGATGCCTTCGGTCTTCTTGTTGATCTCGTAGGCCAGGCGACGGCGACCCCAGATGTCGACGTTGTCCACAGTGCCGCCATCGTTGCGGATGACGTTGAGGAACTTGTCGAGGCTAGGGGCCACGGTGCGCTCGTCGATCTCGGGATCGAGGATGACCATGAGTTCGTACTGATGCGTCACAAACCCACCTCCTTCGGACTAGAACGGCCACAGACTCTCTGTGACAGGAGGGTTATGCATCGGTCCGGCACCCGCGTGAAGAGTTCCACTGGGCGCAGGACAACCTGGTTAGCCTAGCAGACATGAGCTTTCGTGTCGCCCTGATCTCGCTGCACACGTCTCCGCTCTCTCAACCGGGCTCCGGAGACGCCGGCGGCATGAACGTCTACCTCGTGGGGCTCGCCGAGGCATTGGCCGAGGCGGGCACCGAGGTCGAGCTCATCACGCGGGATGCGGGGGAGGGGACGGCGGATGCGCACACACCGGGTGGAGTGCCGGTGCGGTTCGTGAAGGCCGGGCCCCGCGCCCCCGTGCCCAAGGGCGAGCTGGCGGCTCTGACCCCGGATTTCGCGCGTTCGCTCGCGGAGCTGCCGCGCTTCGACGTCGTGCACTCCCACTACTGGCTCTCGGGACTCGCGGGGCTCGAGGCCGCCGCCGCCTGGCGCGCTCCGCACATCCTGAGCCTGCACACCGTGGCGGCCCTCAAGAACCAGCGGCTGGCATCCGGTGACCGGCCGGAGCCGGCCGAGCGGCTGGCCGGTGAGCGGATGCTCGTGCGGGCCTCCGCACGCACCGTGACGGCCACCGAGGCCGAGCGCCGGGCCGTGCTCGACGCGGCGGGGCCGGGCCTCGGTGCCGACCGGGTCGTCGTCGTGCCGCCGGGGGTCGACCCCGTCCTCTTCCACCCGCGTGAGGCGGTCGCGCCCGATCCCTATCTCCTCGTGCTCGCGCGCATCCAGCCCCTCAAGGGCATCGAGCTCGCGATCGAGGCGGTGGCGGCGCTTCCCGCCGACCGCCGGCCTCGGCTCGTCGTGGCAGGAGGCACGAGCCCCGGCCACGACGACTACGCCGCCGTTCTGCGGGCTCTCGCCGAGCGGAGCGGCGCCCGGGTCGAGTTCCTCCCCGCGCAGTCCCGCTCCGCCACGGCCGCCCTCCTCGCCGGGGCCGAGCTCCTCATCGTGCCCTCGCACTCCGAGACGTTCGGCCTCGTGGCTCTCGAGGCGGCCGCGAGCGGAACCCCCGTGGTGGCGGCGGCCAGCGGCGGTCTCGTCGAGGCCGTGGCGGACGGCGTGAGCGGTGTGCTCCTGACCGATCGCGATCCGGAGCGGTGGGCTGAGGCGATCGATCGGCTCCTGACCGATCCCCGCCGCCTCGCGGCGCTCGGCGCCTCGGCGGCCGAGCACGCCGCACGCCACACCTGGGCAGGCACCGCCGAGCAGCTGCGACGGGTCTACCGCGGCGCGGTCGAGGAGCCGCTCCGCGAGTAGGGTTCGGGGAATGACCGACCTGGCCACCTTCGGCGACGCTCCCTTCTTCCTGCATGCGCATCCGGATGACGAGTCGATCTCCACGGGAGGCACGATCGCGGCCCTGATCGAAGCGGGAGCCCACGTCACCGTCGTCACCGGCACGCGCGGCGAGCGGGGAGAGGTCGTGCCGGGCGAGCTGGAGCACCTCGAGGGCAGCGACGAGCTCGCTCCGCACCGCGAGGGGGAGCTCTCAGCGGCCCTCGACGCCCTCGGCGGCCCGGCGCACGTCTTCCTCGGCAGCGCACCGGCGCGCATCCCGCAGGCCGCTCGCCGCCTCTATTCCGATTCCGGCATGCGCTGGGGAGCCGATGGCTTCGCCGAGCCGGCGACGGATGCTCCGGCCACCGCCCTCAGCCTCGCCCCCCTCGCCGACGTGGTGGGCGACCTCCTCGCGGCGATGCTCGACGAGGCGCGTCACCCCGCCTTCAGCTCGGTCGTGAGCTACGACGCCCGGGGCGGGTACGGGCATCCGGATCACGTGCGCATGCACGACGCCGGCCTCGAGATCGCACGGCTGACCGGCCGCCCGTACTTTGCGATCGTCGAGCCACGCGCGGCCGACGCGCCCCCCGCTGCCGACGCCCCCGCATCTGCATCCGCATCCGCTTCCGCATCCGGCGGCGAGGAGCTCACGGTTGCCCTCGCCGGCGCCCCGCTGGCCGCGAAGACCGCCGCGATGGCCGCCCACCGCAGCCAGCTCACGGTCGATCCGGATGCCAGGACCTTCACCCTGAGCGGCGGCCAGACGCACCCGGTGGCGGCGGTCGAGCATTTCCGCAGGATGCACCCGGATAGGATCGTTCAGTTCTGTATACAAGAAGGAAGCTGCACCGAATGAGCATCAAGGTCGCCATCGCCGGGGTCGGCAACTGCGCGAACTCCCTGATCCAGGGCGTCACCTACTACGCCGACGCGGCGGAGGACGAGGCCATCCCTGGCCTCATGCACGCGCGCTTCGGACCGTTCCACGTGGGTGACATCGAGTTCGTGGCCGCCTTCGACGTCGATGCCGCCAAGGTCGGAGCCGACCTCGCCGACGCCATCTGGGCGAGCGAGAACAACACCCTGAAGTTCGCCGACGTCGCGCCCACGGGCGTCACCGTCAAGCGCGGGCCCACCCTCGACGGGCTCGGCGAGTACTACGTCGACATGATCGAGGAGTCGGCGGCCGAGCCGGTCGACGTCGCCGCTGCCCTCCGCGAGAGCGGTGCCGAGGTGCTCGTGTGCTACCTGCCCGTGGGCTCGGAGCAGGCCGCCAAGCACTACGCCCAGGCGGCGCTGGATGCCGGGGTCGCGTTCGTGAACGCCATCCCCGTCTTCATCGCGAGCGATCCGGTGTGGGCCGCGAAGTTCGAGGCCGCGGGACTGCCGATCGTCGGCGACGACATCAAGAGCCAGGTCGGCGCCACCATCACGCACCGCGTGCTCGCGCGCCTGCTCGAGAGCCGCGGCATCAAGCTCGACCACACGTATCAGCTCAACGTGGGCGGCAACATGGACTTCAAGAACATGCTCGAGCGCCGCCGGCTGGACTCGAAGAAGATCTCGAAGACGCAGGCCGTCACCTCAAACATCGACATCGACCTGCCCGCGGGCGACGTGCACATCGGCCCGAGCGACCACGTGCCGTGGCTGAACGACCGCAAGTTCGCCTTCGTGCGGCTCGAGGGCCACGGCTTCGGCGGGGCTCCGATGAGCCTCGAGTACAAGCTCGAGGTGTGGGACTCGCCGAACTCCGCGGGTGTCATCATCGACGCCGTGCGCGCCGCGAAGCTCGCTCTCGACGCCGGCCTCGGCGGCCCGGTCGAGTCGGCGAGCGCCTACTTCATGAAGTCGCCGGCGGTGCAGCTGCCCGACGACGTGGCCCGGGCCGACCTCGAGGCCTTCATCGCGGAGAACACCCCCGCGCCCTGACGGTCCCGCGCCCTTGTCGGCCGCGCCGACTTGACACTTCCTGCCCCTAAGGGCGTCGACTTGACACAAGATGTGCCAAGTCGGCGCCCTTTCGCGCAACTACTGTCAAGTGGATGCGCCGGGGGGCGCGAGGGGCGACGCGGCCCGGCCGCGGGGCGGTGACGCTACGAGCGCGCCGCCCACCAGGCGAGAAGGCGCTCCGTGGCCTCCTCCGGGGGCAGCGGGCCCTCGTCGAGCCGCAGCTCGAGCAGGAACGCGCGCGCCTGCCCCACCTCGCGGCCGGGCGCGATGCCGAGGATCTGCATGATCTGCTCGCCGTCGAGGTCGGGCCGCACGGAGTCGATCTCCTCCTGCGCCGCGAGCGTCGCGATCCGATCCTCGAGGTCGTCGTAGGCGAACGCGAGCTGGTCGGCCTTCCGCCGGTTGCGCGTGGTCACGTCGGCCCGGGTGAGGATGTGCAGGCGCTCGAGCTGGTCACCGGCGTCGCGCACGTAGCGCCGCACGGCCGAGTCGGTCCACGCCCCGTCGGTGTAGCCGAAGAAGCGCAGGTGCAGCTCGATCAGCCGCGAGACCGCGGCGATCGTGTCGTTGTCGAAGCGCAGCGCCCGCAGCCGTTTGCGGGCGAGCTTCGCCCCCACGACGTCGTGGTGGTGGAACGACACCTGGCCGCCCGGCTCGTTGCGCTTGGTCGCGGGCTTGCCGATGTCGTGCAGCAGTGCGGCGAGACGCAACACGAGGTCGGGGGAGGGGGAGGTGTCGCGCGAGCGCTCGAGATCGATCGCCTGCTCGAGCACGGTGAGGCTGTGCTGGTAGACGTCCTTGTGGTGGTGGTGCTCGTCGCTCTCGAGCTGCAGCGCCGGGATCTCGGGGATGATCAGCTCGGCCAGCCCGCTCTCGACCAGCAGCTCGACTCCGCGGCGCGGCGCATCCGTCTTCAGGAGCTTGGAGAGCTCGTCGTTGATGCGCTCGACGGAGATGATGGAGATCGACTCGCGCATCTCCGAGATGGCGACGGCTGCATCGACCGCCACGGTGAACCCGAGCTGGGCGGTGAAACGGATGGCACGGAGCATGCGGAGCGGATCGTCGCCGAACGACACCTCGGGGGTGCCCGGGGTGCGCAGCACTCCCGCGATGAGGTCGTCCATGCCACCGGAGGGGTCGACGAGCTTGAGCTCGGGCACGCGCAGCGCCATGGCGTTGACGGTGAAGTCGCGCCGCAGCAGGTCGCCCTCGAGGGTGTCGCCGAACTCCACGGCCGGCTTCCGGGTGGTGTGGTCGTAGCTGTCGGATCGGTAGGTGGTGATCTCCACGGTCTCGCCGTCGATGCGCGCGGCGATGGTTCCGAAGGCGCGGCCCACGTCCCACTGCGCCTGGGAGATCGGCGTGACGATGGCGAGGATCTCGTCGGGGGTCGCGTCGGTCGTGAAGTCGAGGTCGGTGATGGCCCGGCCGAGGAACGCGTCGCGCACCGGGCCGCCGACGAGGGCGAGCTCGTGCCCGGCGGCGGCGAAGGCCTCCGCGAGCACACGGACGGGGCCGCCGGCGGCGAGCTCCGCCAGGAAATCGAGGGACTGCTGAACCGGCTGCACCGGCTCATTTTAGCGGGGCCGCCCGAGCGCCCTCGCGGCCGGTCGGCGCGCGGCCCCGCGGCTGGCCCGGGTGGCTCGCACTTCTTCCAGGCCCGTTCTCCTACAATCGGCAGTACGGACGGAACCGGCTTCGAGCCCCGCCCGCCATCCACTATGTACTCACCTGCGCGACGACTTGCTCGAGTTGCGCCCGCGATCGCAGCCACCGCGCTCATCGCCGGTGCTCTCCTGGCGACCCCGGTGGCGGCGCAGGCCACGGAGACCGCCGCCCCGGTCGCCGCAGCTGATCCGGCGCCCACGCCCGCCGCCCCGGCCGAGGAGGCCGAGGAGGCCGGTGCCTCCCTCGCCCTCGCTCCCGCCGCGAACGGGGTCGTGACGGCCGGAGGCGACCTCGTGGTGACGGTGGAGGTCACCAACGCCGGCAGCGGCACGCTCCCCGAGGGCTCCCTCGAGATCGGCATCGCCGACGAGGCCGTCACGAGCGGCCCCGAGCTCACGGCCTGGCTGGGCGGCGACAGCGCGGATGCCGCGGCCGCCGACCTCACCTCCACCATCGCCACCGGCACCACGCCCGCTCTCGCCCCTGGCACCTCCCACTCGGTGCAGCTCACGGTGCCCTCCGCCTCCATCGACGCCGGATCGGGCGTGCACGGCATCGACGCACAGCTCACGGCGACCGGCGCAGCGCCGGGCACGGTGGCCGCGGCGGCCCGTTCCACGATCGTGGTCGACGACGGATCCCTCGCCGCAGGGGGAGGCGCCGACGTGACGGTCATCGCCCCCATCACCTCGGTGGCCTCCACGACCGGGCTCATCCAGCCGGCCGCGCTCGAGGCCTTCACGAACGACTCCGGCCTCCTCACCCGCGAACTGGATGCCGTGGTCGGCCGCCCGGTCACCATCGCGATCGACCCGCGCATCATCGTGTCGATCCGGGCGCTCGGCAGCACGGCCCCGGCCTCGGCGGTCGACTGGCTCGAGCGTCTCGCGGCGGCCCCGAATCCGATCATCCCGTTGACCTTCGGCGACTCCGACCTGAGCGGCGAGCACCAGGCCGGGGCCGCCGCCGTGCTCGCGCCCACCTCGTTCGCCTACGCCCTCGACGCCGCAGACTTCGCGGAGGCCGACGGCGTCATGGAGCCGGAGCCGACCGAGATCCCCGAGAGCACCGAGGCCGGCTCGACCGGCAGCCCGGCACCGACAGCCCCGCCGGCCGATGAAGCGCAGCCCGACGACCCGCAGCCGGACGACCCGCAGCCCACCGAGCCCGTCGTGCCCACGCTCGAGCAGCTGCTCGCCTGGGACTACACCTCCACCGCGATCGCCTGGCCCCGCGCCGGCAGCGTCGTGGCCGCCGACCTGCCCTGGTTCGCCGCATCCGGGCTCACCACCACCATTCTCGACTCGCAGCAGCTCGTGGCCGCCGATGACGCCGCGGCCGGTGGCGCGCTGCCCGCCGTCGTCTCGGCCGCCGATCAGACCGTGCTCGTCTCCGAGCACGCGGTCTCGTCGGCGCTGCAGGGCGCGCTCGCGGCCTCGACCGACACCGAGCGGGCCGAGGCACTCGCCGAGCTGAGCTCCGCACTCGCCCTCACGGCGACAGACGCGGGCGACGGCGACGCCGACGGAGACGCTGCCGGAGACGCTGCCGGCGCATCCGCTCGCCCCGTGCTCGCCGTGCTCGACCGCACGAGCCTCGACCACGCGCAGCTCGGCCAGGCGCTCGATGCCCTGCAGTCGCTGCCCTGGGCCGCCACCGCGCCCCTGCAGGGCCTCCTCGACACCGCCCCCGCCACCGCAGCCACCGTGGTCGACTCCGCGCAGGCACCGGAGCGCGTGGCGAGCATCGGCCGCCTGCTGGGGAGCGCCCAGGCCGTCGACGCCTTCTCCTCCGTGCTCGCCGACCCGGCCCTTCTCAGCGGATCGGACCGCGCCGACCTGCTCGCACTGCTCTCGAACTCGTGGACCACGAACACCGGTGGCTGGAACGTCGCGGTCGACGCGAGCGTCGAGGCCTCCGCCACCACTCTCGGCTCGGTGCAGGTGGTCGAGGGCTCCAACATCAACCTGCTCTCCAACCAGGCAGCGCTGCCGATCACCCTCAGCAACGAGCTGCCCTACCCGGTGACCGTCGTCGTGCAGGTCACGCCCTCCAACGGCCGGCTCGTGGTCGACGAGAACCGCACCGAGGTCACCATCGAGGCGTCGTCGAGGCGCGGCACGCAGGTGCCCGTGACGGCCGTGGCGAACGGATCGGTGACCCTCACCATCCAGCTGCTGAGCCCCAGTGGCGTGCTCATCTCGGCTCCGTCGCCCGTGCGCGTGAACGTCAGCGCCGAATGGGAGACGCTCGGCACGGTCTCGGTGGCGGCCCTCGCGGTCCTGGTGTTCGGGATCGGTGTCGTGCGCGTCATCCTGAAGCGCCGCAAGGCGGGGCGGACGGCCGGCGACGACGACGACGCGGAGGCGACTCCCGCCGACGAGACGCCGGACACCGACGCCCCCACGCCCTCCGACGAGACGACGCCGCGTGGCTGACGGCATCGGCCGCGCCAGCGCCCTGCTCGCCTCGGGCACGACGGTGTCGCGCATCCTCGGCTTCGTCAAGGCCATCGTGCTCGTGCAGACGATCGGCGCCTTCAGCCTCGGTGGCAACGCCTTCGCGATCGCCAACCAGCTGCCCAACACCATCTTCGTCATCGTCGCGGGCGGCATGCTCAACGCCGTGCTCGTGCCTCAGATCGTGCGAGCCTCCTCCCATGCCGACGGCGGCAGCGGCTACATCAACAAGCTCGTCACCGTGGCGCTCACGGTGCTCGCGGCGGCCGCCATCGTCGCGACGCTGCTGGCGCCCGTGCTCGTGCAGGTGGTGGCCGGGCTCGCCGGTGAGACGCCGGACTCCGTGCTCGAGCTCGCCGCATCCTTCGCCTACTGGACCCTGCCGCTGATCTTCTTCTACGGCCTCTACTCCGTGCTCGGCGAGGTGCTCAACGCCCGCCGCTCGTTCGGGCCGTTCACCTGGGCGCCCGTGCTCAACAACATCGTCGCCATCCTCGGCCTCATCGGCTTCAACCTGCTCTTCGCCCCCACGGCGGCGGATGTCGACACCCTCGTCTACTGGACCCCCGACAAGGTCATCTGGCTGGCCGGCACCGCCACCCTCGGGGTCGCCGCGCAGGCCCTCATCCTGTTCGCCTTCTGGCGCCGGATCGGCCTGCGATACCGTCCCGACTTCCACTGGCGCGGGGTGGGCCTCGGCCGCACCGGCCGCATCGCCGGCTGGACCTTCGGCATGCTCATCGCCACCCAGATCGCGGGGCTCGTGGAGACGAACGTCGTCGCGACCGCGGCGGGCGGCGGCGACGCCTCGACCGCGGTGCTCACGAACAGCTGGCTGATCTTCATGCTGCCGCACTCGATCGTGGCGGTCTCCATCGCCACCGCCTACTTCACGCGCATGAGCGAGTACGCGAGCACCGACGACCTCGCAGGGGTGCGCACCAACCTCTCGTCGTCGCTGCGCATCATCACGGCGTTCATGATGCTCGCGATGATCGGCCTGATCGTCTGCGCCTACCCGATCTCGAGCTTCTTCACAAAGACCTTCGGCGAGAGCGTCTCGATGGGCCAGGTGCTCATCGGGTTCCTGATCGGGCTGCCGGCGTTCAGTGTGCTGTTCCTCGTGCAGCGCGCGTTCTACGCGCTGAGCGACACCCGCACCCCGTTCTTCATCACCCTGTTCCAGGTGATCGTGTTCTCGATCGCCGCACTCGGGGTGCTGTTCCTCGTGCCCAAGGAGTTCGTGGGCGTGGCCGTGGCCATCGCACTGTCGGCCGCGGGGATCGTGCAGACGCTGGTCGCCGCCATCCTGATCCGCCGTCGGCTCGGGGGAGTGGGCGGGCGCACCGTGCTGCTCAGCATCCTGCGCTTCACCGTCGCCGCCGTGCCGTCGTTCGCCGTCGGCATCCTGCTCGCGGCGGTGCTCGGCATCGCGTCGCCCGACGGCTTCGGAAGTGCCTCGGTCTTCGGCTCGATCGTGTCGATGGTGATCATCGGGGCCGCCATGACGGCGGTCTATCTCGGGGCGCTCCTCCTCCTGCGATCTCCCGAGCTGAAGGATGCGCTGCGACCGGTTCTCGGGCGCCTGCGACGCTCCTGAGCGCCGGAATACTGCGCCGTTAGAATGGGTTGTACCGGCAGTGAGCGCACTCCCGGTGTGCCCGCGATCATCCTCCAGGAGTAACGACATGCGCGAGATCATCATCATCGGCTCAGGGCCCGCGGGCTTCACGGCGGCCATCTACGCCGCTCGTGCCGGGCTGTCCCCCCTCCTCCTCGCCTCCAGCGTCCAGGCCGGCGGCGAGCTCATGAACACCACCGAGGTCGAGAACTTCCCCGGCTTCCCCGACGGCATCCAGGGCCCCGAGCTCATGATGAAGCTGCAGGAGCAGGCCGAGAAGTTCGGCACCGAGGTCATCCTCGACGACGTGACCTCGGTCGACCTCACGGGTGAGGTCAAGAAGGTCGAGACCGGCTACAGCGGCACGTTCGAGTCCCGCTCGGTGATCTTCGCGACCGGATCGGCGTACCGCAAGCTCGGACTGCCCGACGAGGAGCGGCTCTCCGGCCGCGGCGTCTCGTGGTGCGCCACGTGCGACGGCTTCTTCTTCAAGACCAAGACCATCGCGGTCGTGGGCGGCGGCGACTCCGCCATGGAGGAGGCCACCTTCCTCACCCGCTTCGCCGACAAGGTCTACGTCGTGCACCGCAAGGACACCCTGCGCGCCTCGAAGATCATGCAGGACCGCGCGTTCGCGAACGAGAAGATCGAGTTCGTCTGGAACTCCGAGGTCGTCGGCATCTCGGGAGAGAACGCGGTCGAGGGGCTGTCGCTGAAGAGCACGACCGACGGCAGCATCTCCGAGCTCCCCGTGCAGGGCCTGTTCGTGGCGATCGGGAACGACCCCCGCGTGCACCTCGTGCACGGCCAGCTCGACCTCACGGTCGACGGCACGATCGCCGTCGCCGGCCGCTCCTCGAAGACCAACCTCGAGGGCGTGTTCGCGGCGGGTGACGTGATCGACCCGCACTACCGTCAGGCGGTCACCGCGGCGGCCTCCGGCACGGTGGCGGCCCTCGACGCCGAGCACTTCCTGGCCGCGCTCGACCAGGTGGAGGACGGCGAGACGGCTCGAGTCATCGCCGATGTGGTCGACGAGCTCGTCGCCGCCGACTGACCCGCGTCATCCACGAACTCCAGAACTCAAGAACCCCACGATCCCCACGAAAGAAGGAACGATGTCCAACGCCAAGGCAGTCTCCGACGCCAGCTTCGATGCCGACGTCCTGAAGTCCGAGAAGACCATCCTCGTCGACTTCTGGGCCGAGTGGTGCGGCCCGTGTCGCGCCGTCGCCCCGATCCTCGACCAGATCGCCGCCGAGCACGGTGACAAGATCGAGATCGTCAAGCTCAACGTCGACGACAACCCCCAGACCGCCATGAAGTACCAGATCACCTCGATCCCGGCGCTCAAGGTCTACCAGGGCGGCGAGGTCGTCAAGACGATCATCGGCGCGAAGCCCAAGGCAGCCCTCGAGGCCGACCTCGCGGCCTTCATCTGAGCCTCAGCCCCTCCAGTTCCACCGAAGTGGCCCGTCGCCTTTGGCACGGGCCACTTTCGCATGTCCTACGATGGAATTTCGGTCTACGTCGGGATGTATGTCAGTGAGCAGCCAGAACCCCCCACAGCAGTCGGGTACCAACCTCGATCCGTGGTATTCCAACTACGCCGCGCGCACCGCCGGCCTCGCCGCCTCCGAGGTGCGAGCCCTGTTCGCCGTGGCCTCGCGGCCCGAGGTCGTCTCCCTCGCCGGTGGCATGCCGGCGGTCTCGGCCCTGCCGCAGGAGCTCGTGATCGAGTCGATGAACCGCGTCATGCGCGATCAGGGTTCGGTGGCGCTGCAGTACGGCTCGGGTCAGGGCGTTCCCAAGCTCCGTGAGCAGATCCTCGACGTGATGGCCATGGAGGGCATCAAGGCGAGCGCTGACGACGTCGTGGTCACCACGGGTTCGCAGCACGCACTCGAGCTCGTGTCGAAGCTGTTCCTCGACCCGGGCGACGTCGTTCTCGCCGAGGGTCCGAGCTACGTGACGGCCGTGGTGATCTTCCGGTCGTTCCAGGCCGAGACCCATCACGTGGCGATGGATGCGCACGGCATGATCCCGGAGTCGCTCCGCGAGAACATCGCGCGGCTCAAGGCCGAGGGCCGTCGCATCAAGTTCCTCTACACGATCCCGTCGTTCCAGAACCCGGCCGGTGTCACGCTGTCCTGGGAGCGCCGGATGGAGATCCTGCAGATCGCGCGCGACAACGAGATCCTCGTGCTGGAGGACAACCCGTACGGTCTCCTGCACTTCGACGCACCGCCGCCACCCGCGCTCCGCTCGATCGAGCAGGAGGGCGTGATCTATCTCGGCACCTTCTCGAAGACCCTTGCGCCGGGGTTCCGGGTGGGCTGGGCGCTCGCGCCGCACGCCATCCGCGAGAAGCTCATCCTCGCCAACGAGGCCGCTGTGCTGTCGCCCTCGTCGTTCAGCCAGCTGGTCGTGTCGGAGTATCTCGACAGCATCGACTGGCGCGCTCAGGTGGACCGCTTCCGCGGCGTCTACCGGGAGCGAAAAGAGGCCATGATCAGCGCTTTGAGTGAATACCTCCCGAATCTGTCGTGGACGGATCCGGATGGCGGCTTCTATGTCTGGCTCACGCTGCCGCCCTACCTCGATTCGAAGCAGATGCTGCCGCGTGCGGTCAAGGAGCTGGTGGCCTACACGCCCGGTACGGCGTTCTATGCCGACGGGGGAGGGCGGAACAACATCCGCCTGTCGTTCTGCTACCCGACCCCTGAGGCGATCCGCGTGGGCATCCGGCGCCTGCAGAATGTCATCAACGGAGAGCTCGACCTGCTCGAGACGTTCTCCGCCACGGGGCCGCTCCAGACGGTGCGCGACCGCAGCTTCTCGGCGCCGCCGCCGAACCTCGACTAGCCTCACCGCCAGCCTCGACCACGCCCTCGACCTTCCCTGAGAACGAGAGACCATCATGAGCGATTCCCATCCTGCTTCCTCCTCCGCATCCGACACCTCGGCGTCCGTCGCCCCGCGGAATGTCGTCGTGCTCGCCGGCGGCATCTCGCACGAGCGGGATGTCTCGCTCCGCTCGGGCCGACGCGTGGCCGACGCGCTGATCGAGCGCGGCCACTCCGTGGTGCTGCGCGATCCGGATGCCTCGCTGCTGCCGTACCTCGCCGAGAACCGACCCGACGTCATCTGGCCGGCTCTGCACGGAGCGAGCGGAGAGGACGGCGCGCTGCGTGCGCTCCTCGACATGCTCGCGATCCCGTATGTGGGTGCCGAGGCGAAGGCGGCGCGACTGGCCTGGCAGAAGCCGAGCTCGAAGATCATGGTCGAGCGGGCGGGCCTCGCGACGCCGCGCTGGGTCACGCTGCCTCGGGACACCTTCCGTGAGCTGGGTGCGACGCAGGTGCTGTCGCTCGTGCTCGATTCCTTCGGGCCGGAGGTCGTGGTGAAGCCTGCCATGGGCGGTTCTGCGCTCGGTGTGGGTGTGCTCGATTCAGCGGACGACCTGCCGCGCGCCGTGGTGGATGCCTACACGTACGGCGAGGTGGCGCTCATCGAGCAGCGCGTGCGCGGTGTGGAGGTCTCCATCGGGGTGCTCGACCTGGGGGAGGGGCCTTTCGCTCTTCCCGCGGTGGAGATCGAGCCGCGGTCGGGTGTCTACAGCTTCGAGGCGCGCTACAACGCGGGGGAGACCCACTTCTACGCTCCGGCGCGGCTGGATGAGGCGACTGCTGCGGCGGCCCGGGAGGCCGCGCTGACGATCCACAGCACGCTCGGCCTCCGGCACATCTCGCGCATCGACCTCATCATCGACGCGGCCGGCACCCCGTGGTTCCTCGAGGCCAATGTGCTGCCGGGTCTCACGGAGACATCGACGGTGCCGCAGGGCATCCTCGCGGCAGGCTACTCGCTCGGCTCCGTGTACGAGCAACTCGGCGAGGTGGCGATCGCGGGCGCGAGCGCGACCGCCTGACATCCGTCGGCCCCACGAAAGAATCCGCCCCTCACCTGACCGGTGGGGGGCGGATCGCTTTGTCGTCACGCAGTTGCATGACCGACTTGGGGGTGTTTCACGTGAAACATAGTGGTGCTTGAGTAGGATGCTCTGTTTCACGTGAAACATTCGCGTGATCGCCGGAAGCCGGTGGTTTCACGTGAAACATTGGTCAGACGAAGTGCGGGCCCTTTCGAGCCGCGGAGCTGCCGTACCCGTCTTCACCCAGCTCGGTGAGGATGCGGTTGAGATCCTCGATCGTCGCGAAGTCGATCACGATCTGGCCCTTCGAGCGGCCGAGGCTCACCCGCACACGGGTGTTGAGCCGGTCGCCGAGGCGCTCACCGATCTCGTCGAGGTGGCCGCGCTTGGTGCCCGCAGTCGTCTTCGCGCGGCCCTGCTTGGGCGCCTCGGAGGCCAGAGCCTCTGCCGCGCGCACCGACAGGTCCTCGTTCACGATCTTGTCGGCGAGCTTCGTCATCGCTTCGACGTCGCCGACGGCCAGGACGGCACGGGCGTGTCCGGCACTCAGCACTCCGGCGGCCACGCGCGACTGCACGGCTGGGGGGAGACGGAGGAGCCGCAGCGTGTTGGTGATCTGGGGGCGGGAGCGGCCGATCCGCTCGGCCAGCTGCTCCTGGGTGATGCCGAAGTCATCGAGCAGCTGCTGGTAGGCCGAGGCCTCTTCCAGCGGGTTGAGCTGCGAGCGGTGCAGGTTCTCGAGCAGCGCATCGCGCAGCATGTCCTCGTCGGCGGTGTCTTTGATGACCGCGGGGATCGTGTCGAGCCCCGCTTCCTTGGTGGCCCGCAGCCGCCGCTCGCCCATGACGAGTTCGTATCGCTGGGGCGCATCCGCCGCCTCGTCCGTCTCGCGGGGGAGCTCACGCACGATGATCGGCTGCAGAACTCCGATCTCGCGGATGGAGTGCACGAGCTCGGCGAGATCGGCGGGGTCGAACACGCTGCGGGGCTGCTTGGCGTTCGGCACGATGCTGTTCGGGTCGAGCTGGGCGAGGCGTGCGCCGGGAACGGCGAGCAGCTGCGAGGAGTCCTCGCCGGCCGGCACGCGGGTGTCGCCCACGCCGGCGCGGGTTCCATCGGCCCGGGGCGCGTCGAAGAAGACATCCACGGGGCGGGAGCCCTCGGTGCGGGGGGTGTCCGTGGGGATGAGGGCGCCGATGCCCCGGCCGAGTCCAGCTCTCTTCTTAGTGGCCACGCTGTGGTGCTCCTCTGTCTGCTATCTCTGCGGCTGCCTCGAGGTACGAGACGGATCCCGTGGAACCGGGATCGAAGCTGATGACGGTCTGCCCGTAGCTCGGTGCTTCCGAGATTCTGACAGAGCGGGGGATGACTGCGCGCAAGGTCTGCTCGGGGAAGTGCTCACGCACGTCCTCCGCCACCTGGAAGGCAAGGCGCGTGCGCCCGTCGTACATGGTCAGCAGGATCGTCGAGACGGCGAGCTCGGGGTTGAGGTGCCGCTCGATCAAGCTGATGTTGTTCAGCAGCTGGCTCAGCCCCTCGAGCGCGTAGTACTCGCACTGGATAGGGATGAGGACCTCGCGCGCGGCGACGAACGCGTTGATGGTAAGGAGGCCCAACGACGGCGGGCAGTCGATGAAGACGTAGTGGAACGGGGTGCCCGCTTCGTCCATGGTGGCGAAGAAGCGCTCGAGGCTGCCCCGCAGACGCTGCTCGCGCGCCACCATGGGCACGAGCTCGATCTCCGCGCCCGCGAGGTGAATGGTCGCGGGGAGGCAGAAGAGGTTGGGGGACTCCGGGCTCTTCTGCACGATGTCGGCCATCGGCTCGTCCCGGATGAGGGCGTCGTAGACGCTCGCGACCTCTCCGCGGTGGTCGATGCCGAGAGCAGTGGAGGCGTTGCCCTGCGGATCCAGGTCGATCACGAGCACGCGTGCGCCTTCGCGGGCCAGGGCGGCGGCCAGGTTCACAGTCGTGGTGGTCTTGCCGACGCCGCCCTTCTGGTTGGCGACGGTGAGGACACGCGGAGACGAGGGGAGGGGGAAGACCCGGCCCACCAGCCGACGCTTGCGCTGCGAGAGATCCGCGAGTTCTCGTGCCAGCGGAGTCGACGCATCGAAGGCGGTTGAGTCACTGGTCATTCATGAATCCTGTCGGTATGTTTCACGTGAAACATGGAGGGCTGCAGCCCGAACGAACGACTTCGATCGTACCGAACAACACTGACAGTCGCGGACCGCGGGGGAGCGGTGGGAGGAGGGGGTTACGCACAGGGGGCGGTGGGCGGCGGGGTTGCCGGACGCAGCCCGGCGAAAACGACGGCGATTCCTGGAACTGAAGGGGCCACACTCCGTCGACTCCCACCAAGGGGCTCAATCTCCGTCGATCGAGCCGGAGACAATCGGATGCGGCCGAAGACACCAATCCCGCGCGCGAGCCCGGACAGACCCGGAACCCATGCATGCCGGGCTTCACGCCGGACGTGACCCCCATACGCAACTCCGGACTTGTAGTCGCTGTTCTGAGCCGACGGGGCGCCCGCGACCGGCAATGCACTGTGGCCGCATCTGCACGAAATGCGGCGAAGTCGCCAGGAGGCGCAGACTCAACCACAGCGATCACGCGACCACGAACTACGTCGCCACCACCGGTAGCGCCACGCCCTAAGCCCCAGGCACCCGCGCCGTGACCACCCGGGTCACATCCACGCCCAGCGACTCCCCGAGCTCCACCACCGCGACATCCTGCAGCTTGTACCTGCGGATCGCCTTCTCCGCTGCGGCGATCTCGCCGGCAGCCCCGGCGCCCTTCATGAGCACCATCTCGCCGCCCGGGCGCAGCAGGGGAGCGCACATGGGGATGAGCTTGCTGAATGCACTCACGGCCCGCGCCGTCACCTGATCGAGCCGCGGCTCCGGACGGAACTCCTCCGCACGCGCGCGCACGACACTGACGTTCGACAGACCCAGCAGAACGACCTGCTCATCGAGCCACGCCACCCGCCGCTCCATCGGCTCCACGAGCACGAAGGAGACATCCGGTCGGGCGATGGCCAGCACGATACCCGGGAGGCCGGCTCCACTGCCGATGTCACCGACGAGGCCGGGGCGCAGCAGGGGAGCGATCACCCCGCAGTTCACGATGTGACGGCTCCAGATGCGGGGGAGCTCCAACGGCCCGATCAGGCCGAGCTCCTCACCCCGTCGAACCAGGTCGTCGGTGAAGGCACGTGCGAGTGGCAGTCGGTCACCGAAGACCGTCGCCGCCACAGCGGGCTCGACCTCGGCAGCCTCAGATTGTTTCACGTGAAACTATCCGCGCGACAGGACGGTGTGCCGGTCCCGGCCTTCACCCTCGGACTCGGACGTGAGCCCGCGCTCCGCCGCGATGTCGTGAACCAGCTTGCGCTCGTACGACGACATCGGCTCGAGCGCCGCCGCAGCAGCCCCGCCGTCGAGTGTGGCGACGGCTTCGTCGACGAGCTTCTCGAGCTCGCGCTGACGGCGCTCACGGCTGCCGCCCACGTCGAGGATCAGCCGGGAGAAGTCTCCCGTGCTGGTCTGCACCGCCAGGCGCGTGAGCTCCTGCAGAGCGGCAACGGTGTCCGGCTGCGACAGCACCCGGAGGTTGCTCTCGCCCGAGGCGTTCACAGAGATGTAGGCGCGGCCGTCGGTGACCTCGATGTCGATGTCTCCGTCGAGGTCGCAGATGTCGAGGAGCTCCTCGATGTAGTCCGCTGCCACGTCGCCCTCGTCCTCGCCGCCGTCGGCCGCGGCGCCCGCCGCACCGTCTGCCTCCGGAAGCTCGAAGGTGTCGGTGTCGTCACCCGAGGCATCCGAAGCACCTGAGGCATACGAGGATTCCACCGCATCCACCGCATCCACTGCCGAATCCTCCGCGACAGTCACGTCGCCCGGTGCCACACCATCCTCGGTGGTCACGTCGTTGCTCATTTCTTTCCCCCTTGCTTCTTCGCCCGGTTCTTGTTCACAGGCTGCTGGCGCTGAGTCGGCTTCGGCGGCTCGGGGATCTCCTCGATCGCCGGCGCACCCTTCTTCGGTTCGAGCTTGCCCTTCTTGGCAAGCCGCGCCTCACGGGCCTTGGCGGCCTCACTGCCGGGCGTGGGCATATTGCGGATGACGATGAACTGCTGGCCCATGGTCCAGAAGTTCGAGGTGAGCCAGTAGAACATGACGCCGAGCGGGAAGGCCACACCGGAGAAGACGAACACGAGGGGGAGCAGGTACAGCAGGATGCGCTGCTGCTTGTACATCGGGCTCTCTTTGGCCTCGGGCGACTGGTTCTTCGACATGATCTGCAGCTGCGTGTAGAACTGCGACGCCGTCATGAGCACGACCATGAGGCCGGCGATGAGCATGACCTGCCACGGCCCGCCCGCGTTCCAGGCACCGATGAAGGTGTCGTGCAGGGGAGCGACGCCGAAGAGAGTGGCATCGCCGAACTGCTTGCCGAGCGAGGCATCGAGCGGGCCCACGCCCGCCAGACCACGCTGAGCATTGTTCAGCACCGAGAACAGGCTGAAGAAGATGGGCATCTGCAGCAGCAGGGGGAGACAGGATGCGAGCGGGTTCGTTCCCGTCTTGCGGTAGAGCTCCATGGTCTCCCGCGACATCGCCTCGCGCGAGAACTGATCCTTCTTGCCCTTGTACTTGTCCTGGATCTTCTTGAGCTGTGGCGCGACCTCGAGCATCTTGCGTTGGCTCTTGATCTGGCGCACGAAGATCGGGATGAGCGCGGCGCGCACCACGATGACGAGGCCCACGATGGAGAGCACCCAGGTCAGTCCCGCAGCCGGGTCGAGCCCGATGGCCGTGAACAGCCAGTGCCACGCCACGAGGATCAGTTCCACGACCCATTTAATGGGCCAGAGGATCGTATCGATGAAGGGGATTTCCATGTGTGGGGCTAGCCCTTTCCGTGGCTGCTTGCAGGTACGACGAAACCGAACGGCGTGAGCCGGTACTTCTGGCGGCGCACGGCCGGCACGTCGTCGACGCCGCCCTTCGCCCAGGGGTGGCAGCGCACGATCCGGTAGATGCCGAGCCCGCTCCCCACCACGAGACCCCGCTGCTGGATGGCCTGCAGGGTATAAGAGGAACAGGACGGGTAGTAGCGGCAGACATCGCCGTACAGAGGAGAGATCACCGCTCGATAGCCGCGCAGCAGCACGACGGCCGCGTTGCGCGGAACGAGCAGGATCATCGCGACCCACGCAGGGAGCACCAGAGCAGTCGCGGCGGTCACCGTCGACATCATGCGAGTACGGATCCTTTGGTGAGTGAGCGCGAGAGTTCTTCGAAGAGTACGCCGTAAGGCTGGGACGCAGCTTGGGGTAGCACCCGCACGACCACGTCGACCCCGGGGGTCACGGACGGCAGCAGCGCGAACGACGCCGCCTTCAGTCGGCGGCGCACCCGGTTGCGCACGACAGCCACACCTACGGCTTTCGACACGATGAACCCGAAACGCGCATCCGACGAGGAGTCGGATGCGCGAATGTAGGTGACGGTGCAGGAGCCCACGAACTTCGCACCCCGACGCACCGTGCCGCGGTAGTCGCGGCCGTGCGTGATGCGATTGCGTTTGGCGAGCACCGCTCGGCGGGGAGCTCTAGGCGGAGAGCTCGGTGCGGCCCTTGCGGCGACGAGCCGCCAGGATCGAGCGGCCCGCGCGAGTGCGCATGCGCAGACGGAAACCGTGCACCTTGGCGCGACGACGGTTGTTCGGCTGGAACGTTCTCTTGCTCATAATCTTCTCCGGTGTCCGACGGACGAACCGGCTGCCGGAAGCAGCGGAGGGCCGTCGTCAAGTAAGGGGCGTGGCAGATCGCCACAAGTCAACTGATTAAAACTACGGCCTGAAACGCTCGGGGTCAAACCCATCAGCACAGAGGATCAATTATCCACAGTCTGTGGAGAATGCCTGTGTACGACACGCACGGCGTCAATACAGCGAACTTGCCCTGTGGCATGGCAGTGGCTAGCTTAGTTGCCTACAGTTACTAACAGCCGGCGGGGGCGCAGACGCGGCACGAGTCGAACCGATCAGTTCGACGGCATTCAGGTTCGACAGGAGTTCCATTGGCAGAGGATGCCGGCTCGACGGAAGACAACTGGCGAACGGTTCTCCAGGTTCTCGCCGCAGACGAGCGGATCACTCCGCAGCTGAGGGGCTTTCTCGGTCTCGTGGTGCCCAAGGGCATCCTCGGCGGCTCCTTCTATCTGGAGGTGCCCAACGACTTCACGCGCGACATGCTCGAGCAGCGCGTGCGGCCCGCCCTCCTGACAGCGCTCGCCACACTCGGCCCGCGGCTCGACGTGACCAACTTCTCCGTGGTCGTGAATCCGGATGTCGACGCCTACGACTCCGCGCCCCTGGCGGTCACCGGCGAGCAGCCCACGGTCCCGGGCGAGGCCGGCTACGTCGAGTCCTCTTTCCCGGAGTCGATGTACCCCGAGTCGAAGTACTCCGAGACCGTCGCCCCTCCCGTGCAGGAGACCGTCGGCCCGCTCCGCAACAACGACACCCGGCTGAACCCGAAGTACAGCTTCGACAACTTCGTGATCGGCGGCTCCAACCGCTTCGCCCACGCCGCAGCGGTGGCGGTGGCCGAAGCGCCGGCCAAGGCCTACAACCCCCTCTTCATCTACGGCGACTCCGGGCTCGGCAAGACCCACCTCCTGCACGCCATCGGCCACTACGCCATCTCCCTCTATCCCGGGGTGCGGGTGCGCTACGTGAGCTCCGAGGAGTTCACGAACGACTTCATCAACTCGATCGCCAACAACCGCGGCGCCGCGTTCCACAGCCGCTACCGCGACATCGACCTGCTGCTGATCGACGACATCCAGTTCCTGCAGGGCAAGGCCGAGACGCAGGAGGCCTTCTTCCACACCTTCAACACCCTGCACGACCACAACAAGCAGGTGGTCATCACGAGCGACCTGCCGCCCAAGCACCTCACCGGCTTCGAAGACCGGATGCGCACCCGCTTCGAGTGGGGCCTCATCACGGATGTGCAGACCCCCGACCTCGAGACCCGCATCGCCATCCTCCGCAAGAAGGCCCAGAGCGAGCGGCTCCGGGTGCCCGACGACATCCTCGAGTTCATGGCCACGAAGGTCTCGAGCAACGTGCGCGAGCTCGAGGGCACCCTGATCCGCGTCACCGCGTTCGCGAGCCTCAACCGCACACCGGTCGACATGTCCCTCGTGCAGACGGTGCTGAAGGATCTCATCACCCTCGACGACGACAACATCATCGCGCCGGTCGACATCATCAATCACACCGCGGAGTACTTCAAGCTCTCGGTCGACGACCTCTACGGCTCCAGCCGCTCCCAGGCGATCGCGACGGCGCGTCAGATCGCCATGTACCTGTGCCGCGAGATGACCAGCCTGTCGCTGCCGAAGATCGGGCAGCTGTTCGGCGGCCGCGACCACACCACGGTCATGTACGCCAACAACAAGATCGGCAAGCTCATGACCGAGAAGCGCTCGATCTACAACCAGGTCACCGAGATCTCGAACCGGATCAAGCACAACCAGCGCTACAAGAGCGCCTGAGCGCCTTCCTGAGTGCTCTCCGACAGGCTTTTCCACAGATTGTGAAAAGCATGTGGAAAACCGGTCGTTTAATGGTGACAAGACGCCCCGGCTTGTGGAACGGTTCACAGGACGTTCAGACGGCGGAGGTCGTCGTGAACATGTCATTCACACGCCGCCAACAACTCACAGTCGTGTAGTTCTCCGACTCGGCGCGGTTTAAACAGACTTATCCACATATCCACAGCGGTTAAGACCGTTAAAGAATTAATTCCTTAATGAGGGCATCCGACAACCTCGACGGAAATGACAGGCCGGAGCGGGCGGGCCGCACCCGATAACATGAATCGACCCATGGTCTCTAATGCCGACAGAGGTGACTTCGTGAAGTTCCAAGTAAACCGAGACGTCTTCAGCGAAGCAGTGTCGTTCGCCGTGAAGCTCCTGCCTCAGCGCACCACGCTGCCGATCCTCAGTGGAGTGCTGATCCAGGCGACCGATGACGGTCTCACCCTGTCGTCGTTCGACTACGAGGTCTCAGCGCAGACGCAGATCGCCGCCGACGTCGAGGAGCAGGGTGTCATCCTCGTCTCCGGCCGGCTGCTCTCGGACATCGCGAACCGCCTGCCGAACGCGCCCGTGCGCTTCAGCACCGAAGAGGGCCGGATCGTCGTGAGCTGCGGCTCCGCGCGCTTCACCCTGCTGAGCATGCCGGTCGAGGAGTACCCGACCCTGCCGCAGGTCGGCGCCGAGTCCGGACTGCTCCCGGCCGACCAGTTCGCCGCCGCCGTCTCGCAGGTCGCCGTCGCCGCATCGCGCGACGACGTGACCCCCGTCATCACGGGCGTGCAGCTCGAGGTCACCGAGAACAGCATCTCGCTCGTGGCGACCGACCGCTACCGCGTGGCGGTGCGCAACATCGACTGGGACTCCAACGACTCCGGCACCACGAGCGCCACCGCCCTCGTGCCCGCCCGCACGCTTCAGGAGGTCGGCAAGACCTTCGGCAACGCCGGCACCATCTCGGTGGCCATCACGAACACCGACGACCGCGAGCTGATCGCCTTCAAGAGCGACAAGAAGACCGTCACGACGCTGCTCATCAAGGGCAATTTCCCGCCCGTGAAGCGACTGTTCCCCGAGAGCGTCGACAACTACGCCGTCATCAACACCGCCGACCTCATCGAGGCCACCAAGCGCGTGAGCCTCGTGCTCGAGCGGGAGGCGGCGCTCCGCTTCACGTTCACGATCGACGGTGTGACCCTCGAGGCCATCGGCTCCGAGCAGGCGCAGGCCTCCGAGTCGATCGACGCGCTGCTCACGGGTCAGGACACCGTGGTGTCGCTGAAGCCGCAGTTCCTGCTCGACGGACTGAGCGCCGTGCACTCCGAGTTCGTGCGGATCTCGTTCACCAAGACCGACAACCCCAACAAGCCCGGCCCCGTGCTCATCACGAGCCAGTCCTCGAAGGACCAGCCGGGCTCGGACGACTACAAGTACCTGCTGCAGCCCAACCTGCTGCTGCGCTGATCACCACCACGCTGACACCTAATCCACAAGGAGACGTCATGAACATCGGACTCATCGGCCTGGGCAAGATGGGCAACAACATGCGCGCCCGGCTGAAGAACGCCGGGATCGACGTGGTCGGCTACGACACGAACCCCGCCGTGAGCGACGTGCCCGACCTCAAGGCCCTCGCCGCAGCTCTCCCCGCCCCCCGCATCGTCTGGGTCATGGTGCCGGCCGGCGCCATCACCGATGGCGTCATCCACGATCTCGCCGAGGTGCTCGACGAGGGCGACCTCATCATCGACGGCGGCAACTCCAAGTTCACCGAGGACTTCAAGCACTCCGAGTTCCTCGCCCCGAAGGGCATCCAATTCATGGACGTCGGCGTCTCCGGCGGCGTCTGGGGCCTCGAGAACGGCTACGGCCTCATGGTGGGCGGCACCGCCGAGAACGTCGAGCGCGCCATGCCCGTCTTCGACGCCCTGCGCCCCGAGGGCCCACGCGCCGAGGGCTTCGTGCACGTGGGCGAGGTCGGTGCCGGGCACTACGCGAAGATGGTGCACAACGGCATCGAGTACGGGATCATGCAGTCCTACGCCGAGGGCTACGAGCTCCTGGATGCCAAGAAGGACATCATCAAAGACGTCACGGGCACCTTCAAGGCCTGGCAGCGCGGCACCGTCGTGCGCTCGTGGCTGCTCGAGCTGCTCGTGCGCGCCCTCGAGGCCGACCCCGAGTTCCACGACATCCAGGGCTACGTCGAAGACTCCGGCGAGGGCCGCTGGACCCTCGAGGAGGCCATCGAGAACGCCGTGCCGATGCCCGCCATCAGCGCCTCGATCTTCGCCCGCTTCGTCTCGCGCCAGGAGGACTCCCCGTCCATGAAGGCCGTCGCGGCGCTCCGCAACCAGTTCGGCGGCCACGCGGTCAAAGAACTGGACTGACCTCCTGTTCGCTTGATCGTCCGACACCTCAGCCTCACCGACTTCCGCAACTACGCGGCGGCCGAGGTCGCCCTCGAACCCGGTGCGAACCTGTTCGTGGGGCGGAACGGTCAGGGCAAGACGAATCTCGTCGAGTCGCTCGGCTACCTCGCCACGCTCGGATCGCACCGGGTCTCCACAGACCAGGCACTGATCCGGGCGGGGCAGGATGCGGCGATCGTGCGGGCGCGGCTCGAGCACGAGGGCCGGGAGCTCCTCGTGGAGCTGCAGCTCAACCGCTCCTCGGCCAATCGCGCCCAGGTCAACCGGGCGGCGATCAAGCCCCGCGAGCTCCCGCGCTACGTCTCCACCGTGCTGTTCGCTCCAGAGGACCTCGCGCTCGTGCGGGGGGAGCCCTCCACCCGGCGCCGGTTCCTCGATGCGCTCCTCGGGGCCAGGTCGCCGCGGCTGTTCGGGGTGTTCGCCGACTACGACCGCGTGCTCAAGCAGCGGAACGCCCTGTTGAAGTCGGCTCGCGCGCAGGGACTCCGGAGCGAGAAGCTCTCGACCCTCGAGCTCTGGAACGAACGGCTCGTCGAGCTGGGCTCCGAGATCATCGCCGAGCGTCTCGCCATCGTGGCCGCGCTCGAACCGTTCGTGCGCGAGGCCTACCAGGGGGTGGCGGGCTCCGACCAGCAGCCCGCTCTCGATGCGGTGCTGAGCATCCTCGCCGCGCATCCGGAAGCGGACGACGACGCGGATGCGCCGGGAGAGTCCGGTGGGCCGGGGGAGCGTCGGCCGGCGCTCGGGCGCGCCGAGATCGCCGACGCGTTCCGCACCGCCCTCGAGCGTGTGGCCCGCGCCGAGCGCGACCGCGCCATCACCCTCGTGGGCCCGCACCGCGATGACCTGCTCCTCACCCTCAACGGCCTCCCGGCCAAGGGCTACGCGAGCCACGGCGAGTCGTGGTCGTTCGCGCTCTCCTTGAAGCTCGCCTCCGCCGAGCTGCTCCGCGCCGACTCCTCGACGGGCGACCCGGTCGTGATCCTCGACGACGTGTTCGCCGAGCTCGACCAGCGCCGACGGGGCCGGCTCGCGGATGCGGTCAAGGACTACCAGCAGGTGCTCATCACGGCCGCCGTGCTCGAGGACGTGCCCGAGGCGCTCACCGCCCACACCGTGCGGATCGAGGCCGGCACGATCGTCGAGGAGGAGCCGGCATGACCGAGTCGCAGGACGTCTACCTCCGGCTCAAGGCCGCGTTCGGCGACCCCACCTCCCGCGCGGCGCGCTGGCGGCAGAAGAAGTCGCGGGCCCGCGGAGACGACGAGGCGAGCGTGCCCTACGGTGTGGGCCGCGACCCGAAGGGCCTCGGCGACGTGATGTCGAACCTCTCGTCCGAGCTCGGCTGGACCTCGTCGCTCGCGAAGTCCGACCTGCTGCTCGCGTGGGCCGAGATCGCGGGCCCCGAGACCGCCGAGCACTCGACTCCGATCGGCATCACGGATGCCGTGCTCACCGTGCAGTGCGATTCGACCGCCTGGGCCACGCAGCTGCGGCACATGCGCGTGCTCATCATGACGACCATCGCCCAGCGGTTCCCCGAGGCGGGCATCGAATCGATCCGCTTCGAAGCCCCCCACGCCCCTTCCTGGAAACGGGGCTCCAGATCGATTCCAGGGCGGGGCCCTCGCGATACCTACGGTTGACAGGGCAAATGTGGTCACGGGCCCGAGATAAACCCCACAGCGGGGCATATGAGCGCGGAATCGACCCCCGGGTTTGATAGAATTAAGGGTCGCCTGCCCGGCCGGTGGGCGCGACACTGAGGAGCACATTTCCATATGTCTGAATCGGACAAGGTCCACCCTGACAACGAGTACGGCGCGGACCAGATCCAGGTTCTTGAAGGCCTCGAAGCGGTGCGCAAGCGCCCCGGCATGTACATCGGATCGACCGGCCCCCGAGGGCTGCACCACCTTGTGTACGAGATCGTCGACAATTCGGTCGACGAGGCTCTCGCCGGCTACGCGACGCACATCGAGGTCGTCATGCGCAAAGACGGGGGGATCACCGTCACCGACGACGGTCGAGGCATCCCCGTCGACATCCACCCGGTGGAGAAGAAGTCGACCGTGGAGGTCGTGCTGACGATCCTGCACGCCGGCGGCAAGTTCGGCGGTGGCGGCTATGCGGTCTCCGGCGGCCTGCACGGCGTGGGCTCCTCCGTGGTCAACGCGCTGTCGAGCGAGCTCGACGTCGAGGTGCGCCGCCAGGGCAGCGTCTACCGC
>NZ_JAHFUY010000069.1 GCF_023264895.1 Herbiconiux sp.
TCGTCACCGACGGCCTCGCGCTCTCGATCCTGCAGAACCGCCCCGACTACGCCACCCGCACGCTGCAGCTCTCCGTCGGCAACGAGGGCGACGCCCCTCTGACCGTCCTCTCGGCGCGCTTCGAGTCGCCGCAGTTCGCCACCGCGGTCGACTACCCGGGCCCGGTCGAGGTGCCGGCCGGTCTCGTGCGCCAGCTCCCCGTGCCGCTCGGCGCGTCGGTGTGCCCCACACCGGGCGGAGCCGCCCCGACGCTCACGGTGAAGGTGACGGATGCGACGGGTGCCGAGCGCACCGTCACCTCGGCACCCGCAGACCCCTTCGGCGTGCTCCCCCGCATCGCTCAGGAGGACTGCTTCGAGCACGAGGTGTCGGCCATCGCGACACTGCGTCTCGACGATCGCCTCGCGATCGAGGGCACGGGCCCGGATGCCGTGGCGCAGCTCACCCTGCAGGCCGAGCCGGCGGCCCACGCGACCGCGAGCGGCTCGCCCGCATCCCTCACGCTCGAGTCCGCGGCGTCCACCATCCTCCTCGAGCCCGCCGCGCCCGCCACCGATGCCGACGCCGACGCCGCTGCCGCCGACGCCTGGCCGCTCGATGCCACCGTCACCCAAGGCGATCAGCCCTTCTCGATCACCCTGAGCGCGGTACCGGCCCGCTGCGACCCGCACGCGATCGCCGAGGACAAGCGCGGCACAGTCCTCCCCGTGACCATCACCCTCGCCGACGGCACGGAGGGCACCGTGCACGTCTCACCCTCCGACGAGCTCCGCCTGGCGCTCTACGCCTTCATCGCGTCGACCTGCGGCTTCGCGGTGCCGTGACCGGCTAGGTGGCCTCGGAGTCGTAGGCCGTGGCAGCCACCGCCGCATCCGTCGCCGCCGGAGTGACGGCCGTCGCGTCCTTCGCGAGGTCGACGGACCCGGCCGCGTCCTTCGCGAGGTCCACGGATCCGGCCGCCGGCTTCGCGAGGTCCACCGGTCCGCCCGCCGACTTCGCCTTGTGCTGCAGATACGCGGGCGCAGGGCGTGCGGGCCGATCGACCGGCCGCACCGCGGGCCCCGCCGCCGCACCGGCACCGGCCGCGCCGCCGGGCTCGTCGGCGAGCAGCGCCTCGCGGATGATGCGCCGGGGGTCGTACTGCCGCGGGTCGAGCTTCTTCCAGTCGACGTCGTCGAACTCGGGACCCATCTCGTCGCGCATGCGCTCCTTGGCGCCGTTGGCCATGTCGCGCACCGTGCGCACGAGCTGGGCGAGCTTGGCGGCGTAGCCGGGGAGCCGTTCGGGGCCGAGAAGGAACACCGCGATCACCCCGATCAGCAGGAGCTTCTCGAAGGTCAACCCGAACATGCTGAAATCATACCGTCGCGGCCCGGCCCCACCTGTGAGCCGCGTGCCTCCGCTGCCGGGGCATCCGTGTTGCCTAAGCTGGGCGCGGAGGCCCCCTTGTCACGCAAAGAATCCAGTTGGAAGTACGCCGACGACATCGTCGTCGAGTCGCCCACCATCACCGCAGCCCGCGCCCACGCCATCGAGCTCGGCGTCGAGTCGGTGTCGCCCGCCATCGGCAGCCAGCTCGCCGTGATCGCGGCGGCGACCGGGGCGCGCTCGATCGTGGAGATCGGCACCGGCCTCGGCGTGTCGGCCCTCTGGATGCTCACGGGAGCACCCGAGGCCACCATCACCTCGATCGACACCGAGGTCGAGCACCAGCAGGTGGCGCGTGCCGCGCTCGTGGAGGCGAAGGTGCCGGCCAACCGCATCCGCCTCATCACGGGGAAGGCCGCCGACGTGCTGCCGCGCCTGAACGACAGCTCCTACGACCTCGTGCTCGTCGACGCCGATCCGGCCTCCGTGATCGAGTACGTCGAGCACGCGCTCCGCATGGTGCGGCGCGGTGGCACCGTGCTCGTGCCGCACGCGCTCTGGAAGGACAAGGTCGCCGATCCGGCGCAGCGCGGTGAGACCGTCGGCGACTTCCGCACGCTCGCGGCGGCGTTCTCGGCCTCCGAGGCCGTGCTCGTGGCGCTCTCCCCCGCCGGAGACGGGCTGCTCCAGGTCACCAAGATCGCCGAGTAGCGACGCGGATCCGAGTGCCACGGCGGGCGGGAATGCGAACGACCCCGGCGCCGAAGCACCGGGGTCGTGTCGAGCATCTCGGCTAGGCGGGGTTGACCACCCCGGCGAGAGCATCGTGGAGCTCTTTCGCCTCCGCGTCGTTGACGGAGACGACCAGGCGTCCTCCGCCTTCCAGCGGAACGCGCACGATGATGAGGCGTCCTTCTTTCACTGCCTCCATCGGTCCGTCGCCGGTCCTCGGTTTCATGGCGGCCATTCGGCTCCCCTTTCGTGGTAGTCGCTACCTATTATCGCGGATGCGAGTGAAGTGATGGAACATCTCCGTCATCACGGGGGTGTCCAGTCGGCTCCGTCCACGCCCCAGCCGATCGCCATCCAGCCCACCTGGCCGGCGATGCAGACGAGCACGATGCCGACCCGGTAGACGATCGAGCGCGGCAGGGCGAGCGCGCCGAGCGCCGGGAACATCGGCAGGAGCAGCCGGAACACGCTCGACTGCGGAAAGAACACGGCGAAGAGGTAGAGCGCATAGCTGAGGAGCCACAGCCGGAGGTCGACCCCGAGCCGCTTGACCGGCGGCAGGACGAGGAACACGGCGAAGCCGATCACGATCCCCACCACGACGATCGCGCCGAGCGGCTCCCCCAGCCACCAGGTGCCGCTCTGGAACCAGGCCGTGAATGGCACGAGCTCGCCGTAGCCGATGTAGGCCGCGCGCCAGGCGAGCTCGGTGTCGGTGTAGGCGGTGAGCGATCCGGTGACCGCCCAGGCGATGAGGAGCCACGCCAGCCCCATGACGCCGCTGAACACGGCGAGCAGGCACGTCGTGATCCGCTCGGAGACGGGGAACGGGTCGCGGGCCCGCCTCACGAACCGGTGCACCACGTGCAGGGCGATGAAGAGGGCGAACGCGAGGCCGGTGGGCCGGGTGAGCGCCATGACGGCGACGATCGGGAACACCCACGCGTAGCGCCGTGTCACGACGAGGTAGAGGGCGCTCACGAGGAGGAGGAGCTGCATCGCCTCGGCGTAGGCGAACTGCAGCAGCGGCGAGAGCGGGGCGACCGTCAGCAGCACCACGCTGAACAGGGCTGCGCCGCGGTTCTTCAGCACGTGCTCCATGAGCTTGTAGAACACGAGCGCGGCGCCGGCCGAGCAGAGCACCGAGACCGTCACGGCCACGAGCTCCCAGCTGGCGCCGGTGACGAAGCGGATGCCCTCCACCACGAACGGGTAGACCGGCATGAAGGCCCACGCGCTCTCGCCCACGTGGCCGTCGGCGGTGATCGGCAGGGTGCTCGGGTAGCCCGAGAAGGAGATGATCTTGTACCAGTTGCCGTCCCAGATGGCGGCGTAGGAGAGGTAGGGCGGGTTGGCGCCCGTCCACGGGTTCTGGCCCTGCGCCTGGGCGAAGAGCAGCACGATGGTGGTGGTGACGACGCGCGAGAGCACGAAGATCGCGAGCACGTGCGCCCACCACGGCAGGCCACCGACGCCGGAACGCCATCCGCGGTCGACGATGCGGGGGCGATCCATCACCCGCGCCGGGTTGCCCGACTTCGCCGCCACCGGCTCAGACCGCGCCGGTGAGCCAGGCGCGGAGGCCGGCCTCGCAGTCCTCGATCTGGCTCACCCGCACGCGCTCGTCGTCGGCGTGCGCCTTGAGCGGGTCGCCGGGGCCGTAGTTCACGGCGGGCACGCCCATGGCCGAGAAGCGGGCCACGTCGGTCCAGCCGTACTTCGGCTTGGCCTCGCCGCCGACGGCAGCCAGGAAGCGCTGCGCGAGCGCGGCGTCGAGCCCGGGGCGAGCGCCCTCGGCGAGGTCGACGATCCGGATGTCGTAGCCGGGGAAGGTCTCGTGGATGTGGGCGATGGCCTCCTCGCCCGAGCGGCTGGGGGCGAAGCGGTAGTTCACGTGCACCATCGCCTCGTCAGGGATGACGTTGCCGGCGATCCCGCCGCTGATGCCCACCGCGTTCAGCCCCTCGCGGTAGACGAGGCCGTCGACCTCCACCTGGCGCGGCTCGTAGGCGGCGAGGGTGGCGAGGATGGGGGCGGTCTTGTGGATGGCGTTGTCGCCCACCCAGCTGCGGGCCGAGTGCGAGCGCAGGCCGAAGGTGCGGATCTCGGCGCGCAGGTTGCCGTTGCAGCCGCCCTCGATCTGCGAGTTGCTGGGCTCGCCGAGAATGGCGAAGTCGCCCGCGAAGAGGTCGGGCCGGTTCGCCGCCAGGCGGGTCAGGCCGTTGAGGTCGTTGGAGACCTCCTCGTGGTCGTACCACATCCACGTGATGTCGACCACGGGATCGGTGAGCTCGGCGGCGAGCTTCAGCTGCACCGCCACGCCGGCCTTCATGTCGACCGTGCCGCGGCCCCAGAGGTACTCCTCGCCGTCGATCGTCTCGTAGCGGGTCGGCAGGTTCGCGTTGAGGGGCACGGTGTCGATGTGGCCGGCGATCACGACGCGCTCGGCCCGGCCGAGGTTCGTGCGGGCCACGATCGTGTCGCCGTCGCGGATGATCTCGAGGTGCGCGGCTCCCGCGAGCGAGGCCACGATCGCGTCGGCGAGGAGACCCTCGTCGCCCGACACCGACTCGACGTCGCAGATCTGCTGGGTGAGGACCGTCGACGATCCGCTCAGGTCGAACACGGGCTGGGCGGGATCGAATCGGTCCATGTGCTCAAGTGTAGGGTTCCCGGCCCAATACGCTGGAGGCATGCCTGAAGACGCTTCCACTCCCACGCACGCCTGGGGCCACGGCCTCGCCACGATCGCCGCAGACGGCACCGTGCTCGACACCTGGTACCCCGCCCCCGCGCTCGGGTCGGCTCCGGCCGGGGCCGACCGTTCGGTGCCCGCCGACCTCACGGGGCACGCGGTTCCGGATGCGCGTCGCGAGGTCTCCGTCTCGGTCACGATGGTCTCGATCGAGCTGGCCGCGCCGCCCGCCTCGACCCCGGATGCGTACCTCCGCCTGCACCTGCTGTCGCACCTGCTCGTGGCGCCGAACACGATCAACCTCGACGGCATCTTCGGCCACCTGCCCATCGTGGCGTGGACGAATGCGGGCCCCGTGCATCCGGAGGCCTTCTCGCGCCTGCGCCCGTCGCTCCAGCGAGCGGGCATCCAGGCCTACTCGATCGACAAGTTCCCGCGGCTGCTGGACTACGTCACCCCGGCCGGAGTGCGGATCGGCGACGCCTCGCGCGTGCGGCTCGGGGCGCACCTGGCACCGGGCACGACGGTCATGCACGAGGGGTTCGTGAACTTCAATGCGGGCACGCTCGGCACCTCGATGGTGGAGGGGCGCATCTCGCAGGGTGTCGTGGTGGGCGACGGCTCGGACATCGGCGGCGGCGCCTCCATCATGGGCACCCTCTCGGGCGGAGGCACGCAGCGCGTCTCGATCGGCTCGCGGGCGCTCCTCGGCGCCAACGCGGGCATCGGCATCTCGATCGGCGACGACTCGGTCGTGGAGGCGGGCCTCTACGTGACGGCGGGCACGAAGGTCGTCCTCATCGACGACTCCGGAGCGGATGCCGAGAACCGCGTGGTCAAGGCGGTCTCCCTCTCCGGCGTGCCCAACCTCCTCTTCCGCCGCAACTCCCTCACGGGCGCGGTCGAGGCCGTCTCCCGCACCGGAGCGGGAGTGACCCTCAACCCCACCCTCCACGCCTAACCCCCTCCCCCTCCCCCCCTCCCACGAGTGGGCACTTTCGGCTCCAAGAACCACAACTTACGACCGGAACTGCCCACTCGTGGGAGGGGGTTGGCGGCGGAGGGCTAGTGCACGGCGCGTGCGGTGGACGGTCGAGTCCGCGCCCGTGGCGGGAGTCTCCTTCGTCTCGCGGATGTGGATCCAGCCGGCCTCGAGGAGCGTCTCGTGGCGGGCGATGTCGTGCTGGAACTGCACGGAGTCGAGGCGGTGCTGTTCACCGTCGTACTCCACCAGGACCTTCTCCTCCGAGTAGACCAGGTCACCGAACGCGATGAATCGCCCGAATGCATCCACGATAGGGACGTTGAGTCGGGGCTCGGGGAGCCCGGCACGCACGAGTTCGAGACGAAGCATCGTCTCCCGAGGCGAATCCGCACCATCTCGCATCCACCGCACTGCCTCGAGAGCGTGGCGACGACCGCGGCCCCGGTGGCGACCCGCGAACTGAGCGAGCGCCGTGGCGTTCACGTAGGGTCGCGGGTCATCGACGGCCGGACGCCGCGGAGTGCGGATGAGATGGTCTGCGGCCACGATGAGGTCGTCGAGAGCCACGATGCCGGCCAGTTGCATCCACGTGGTCGCCGCATCCGTGACCCTCAGTCCCGCCCTCCGCGCCTGTCTCATCGGCGCGTTGAGGCGATGACCTCTCACGCCCGGCGTCCGCGGCCGGGTAGCCGACCCGACCGTGGAGACATCGAGGTCGATCTGACGCGCTGCCCACGCAGGCAGCGGGATTCCCCAGAGCTGCGCGGCCGTGACGTGACTGAACAGCTGGTCGTCTCGCATCCTCGTCGCGTAGGCCTCGCATCGATCGACGACCCCGATAGCGGGCGAGGAGCAACGCACACCCCGGAACGGGCGCTCCAGATCGCCACTCCGGAGCCTGCCGAGACCGACCCCGGACGCCCTTGCGTCTCGGAGGTTGAATGGGACATCCTGCAACTCGGAAGGCAACGGAACTCTCTTGGGCATGCCCAAGAGTGCCCCACCGACCGGCACCACCATCCCCGCCCAGCCATCCTGTGGACAACGACCCCAGCCCTACCCCACGAGCGGGCAGTTTCGGCTTGATAGTCGCCGCTTTGCGACCGAAAGTGCCCACTCGTGGGAGGGGTGGCAGGGAGGGAGGGTGCGGGGGGGGGTTAGCGCGGGGGGAGGTCGCGGGCCGCGGAGCCCAGGTAGAGCTGCTGGGGGCGGCCGATCTTGGTCTGGGGGTCGGAGGACATCTCGCGCCAGTGGGCGATCCAGCCCGGGAGGCGGCCGATGGCGAAGAGCACCGTGAACATGCGCGTGGGGAACCCCATCGCCTTGTAGATGACGCCCGTGTAGAAGTCGACGTTCGGGTAGAGGCGGCGCGAGACGAAGTACTCGTCGTTGAGTGCCACCTCCTCGAGCTCCTTGGCGATGTCGAGCAGCGGGTCCTTCACACCGAGGGCGGCGAGCACCTCGTCGGCCGACTCCTTGACGAGCTTCGCGCGCGGGTCGTAGTTCTTGTAGACGCGGTGCCCGAAGCCCATGAGACGGATGCCCGCCTCCTTGTTCTTCACGCGCTCCACGAACTTCGCCACACCCTCGCCGGAGTCGCGGATCTGCGCGAGCATCGTGAGCACGGCCTCGTTGGCGCCGCCGTGCAGCGGCCCGAAAAGCGCGTTGATGCCGGCCGAGATCGACGCGAACATGTTCGCCTCGGTCGAGCCGACGAGCCGCACCGTAGAGGTCGACGCGTTCTGCTCGTGGTCCTCGTGCAGGATGAGCAGGCGCTCGAGCGCCTTCGACAGCACCGGGTTGATCTCGTAGGGCTCGGCGAGGTTGCCGAAGTTGAGCCGCAGGAAGTTGTCGACGAACGACAGCGAGTTGTCGGGGTAGAGGAACGCCTGCCCGAGGCTCTTCTTGTGCGCGTAGGCCGCCATCACCGGCAGCTTCGCGAGCAGCCGGATGGTCGAGATCTCGACGTCCTCCGGCGAGTGCGGGTTGAGCGAGTCCTGGTAGTAGGTCGAGAGCGCCGAGACGCCCGACGACAGCACCGACATCGGGTGCGCGTTGTGCGGCAGCGCGTCGAAGAAGCGCTTGAGGTCTTCGTGCAGCAGGGTGTGCCGGCGGATGCGCTCGTCGAAGTCGCTGAGCTCGGTGGCGGTCGGCAGCTCGCCGTAGATGAGCAGCCACGCGGTCTCGAGGTACGACAGCGACGTCGCGACCTGCTCGATGGGGTACCCGCGGTAGCGCAGGATGCCCTGATCGCCGTCGATGTAGGTGATCGACGACTTCGTGGCCGCCGTGTTCACGAACCCGTAGTCGAGCGTCGTGTAGCCCGTCTGCTTCGTCAGCGACGAGAGGTCGATCGACGATGCCCCGTCGACACTGTCGAGGATCGGGAACTCCGCAGTCCCTCCCGGATAGGTCAGCGTTGCCTTCTTCTCGACGTCCGTCACGGCGCCTCCTTGAGTGATCCTGCCTGGGTTTTCAGTGGCGGGACGCAGCAGGAATGTGACCCGTGACCGCGTTGACCCTCATACAGCCTAATGTGACCCGAAGCCCACTGTCGCATCCGCTCACGCTGGTCAGCGGTCGTTGGAGGATTCCGACAGCCGCGAGGCGGCGGCGGCGATCCGCTCGTCGGTCGCGGTGAGGGAGAAGCGCACGTGGCCCGGGTACGACGACCCGTAGAAGTGCCCGGGCCCGGCGAGGATGCCGAGCGAGGCGAGCCGCCCGATCGTCTCCCAGCCGTCCCGACCCTCGGTGGCCCAGAGGTAGAGCCCGGCCTCGCTCCGGTCGATCCGGAGCCCTGCCGCCTCGAGCGCGGGCCGCAGCACCGAGCGCCTGGCCCGGTAGAGCTCCTTCTGCGCCGCCACGTGCGCGTCGTCGCCGAGCGCCGCCACCATGGCCGCCTGCACGGGAGCGGGCGGGATCATGCCCGCGTGCTTCCGCACCGTGAGGAGCCGGGAGATCAGGGCGGCGTCACCGGCCGCGAAGGCCGCGCGGTAGCCGGCGAGGTTCGACTGCTTGCTCAGCGAGTAGGCGGCGAGCACGCCCGTGAGGTCTCCCCCGGTCACCCGCGGCTCGAGCAGCGACGGCACGGGCGAGTTCGCCCACGGCCCGTCCCAGCCGAGCTCGGCGTAGCACTCGTCGCCCACGATCACGGCGCCGAGCGAGCGCGCCCGCGCGACGGCCGCCTGCAGCTCGGCCACCGACAGCACGCGGCCATCCGGATTGCCCGGGCTGTTGAGCCAGACGAGCTTGGTGTCGGTGGGCCAGGATTCGGGGTCGTCGGCGGCCACGGCGGTCGCCCCCGCGAGCTGCGCACCGATCGCGTAGGTCGGGTACGCGGCGAGCGGATGCACGACGACGTCTCCGTCGCCGAGGCCCAGCATGAACGGCAGCCACGCCACGAACTCCTTCGACCCGATGGTCGGCAGCACGTTCGCCTCGGTGAGCCCCGTCACACCACGACGGCGCTCCCACCAGGAGACGATCGCCGTGCGCAGCGGCACCGAGCCGGCGGTCAGCGGATACGCGTGAGCGTCGGTCGCCGCGGCCAGCGCGGAGCGGACGAGCTCGGGCGTGGGGTCGACCGGCGAGCCGATCGAGAGGTCGACGATGCCGCCCGGATGCGCCCGGGCCGTCGCCGCGTACGGCTCCATCTGGTCCCACGGGTAGTCGGGAAGGGCGCCGAGGGCCACGGTCCGGCCCCGCCGCTAGTGGTCGCCCTGCGGGGGCAGGGCCGCGATCACCGGGTGGTCGTGCTTGATGACGCCGACCTTGGCGGCGCCGCCGGGCGAGCCCACCTCGTCGAAGAACTCGACGTTGGCCTTGTAGTAGTCGGCCCATTCCTCGGGCAGGTCGTCTTCGTAGTAGATGGCCTCGACGGGGCACACGGGTTCGCAGGCCCCGCAGTCGACGCACTCGTCGGGGTGGATGTAGAGCGAACGCTCGCCTTCGTAGATGCAGTCGACCGGGCACTCGTCGATGCAGGCGCGGTCTTTGACGTCCACGCACGGGAGGGCGATGACATAGGTCACAGTTGTTCGTTTCCCTTCGATGACCGGGAGGTCAAGTCTACGGCTTCCGCGGGGCGGGCTCGGGCCACGCGAGCACCACGACGGCCACGAGCGTCGACCCGATGACCCACGCCATGCCGGTCAGGTCGGCGGGGATGAGCACCGAGCCGCCCTGGCTCGGCAGCGCGAGCAGCGCCACGACCCCGACGAGCGCCGCGGCCGCCAGCACGGCGGCGAGCCGCGTGGGCGCGACGAGCCGGAGGCCGGCCAGCAGGAGGGCTGTGGCGGGGAGCGCCACGATCAGTCCGACGGGAACGTCGAAGAGCCCGAACACGCTGAACGTCACCTGGTGCACGACGGTGCCGAGGATGCCGAAGACGGCCCCCAGCACGAACGACACGACGAGCGCGAGGATGCGCGTGCCGAGGGTCGACCCGGCGGCCGCGGGGGGCGGTGCGACATCGGGTGCGGAGAGCATCCGCTCAGGATACGCGGCCGCAGTGGACAAAAGGCTGAACGAGTCGTACTCTCGATCCTTGGTAAGGCAAGGCTTACCGAATTCCTATGAATGGATGCGGGTGCTCGCCAATTACCTGATCGGCCTTCGCGAAGGGCTCGAAGCCGCCCTCGTGGTGGGCATCCTGATCGCCTACGTGCAGAAGCTCGAACGGCGCGACGTGCTGCTGCGGCTGTGGGCCGGAGTCGCCCTCGCTGTGCTCGTGGCGCTGACGCTCGGCGCCGTGCTCACGTTCGGCACCTACGGCCTGAGCTTCGAGGCCCAGGAGGCCACCGGCGGCGGCCTCTCGATCATCGCCACGGGCTTCGTGACCTGGATGGTGTTCTGGATGCTCCGCACGAGCCAGAACCTCCGCGGCACCCTCCATGGCGATGTCGACAGGGCGCTCGTGGGAGCAGGCTGGGGACTCGTGCTCGTGGCGTTCCTCGCCGTGGGCCGCGAGGGCATCGAGACCGCCCTGTTCATCTGGGCGGCCGTGCAGGCCACGGGCGAGACCACGCTGCCGATCCTGGGGGCGGCCCTCGGCATCGCCACCGCGGTCGTGCTCGGTTACCTGATCTACAAGGGCATGGTGCGCATCGACCTCGCGAAGTTCTTCGCCTGGTCGGGCGGCTTCCTCATCGTGGTGGCCGCCGGCGTGCTCTCCTACGGCGTGCACGACCTGCAGGAGGCGGGCATCCTCCCCGGTCTCTACGACCTCGCGTTCGACGTGAGCGCGATCGTGCCGCCGGACAGCTGGTACGGCACCCTGCTGAAGGGCACGGTGAACTTCTCCCCCGCCACCACCTGGCTCGAGATGATCGCCTGGCTCGCCTACTTCATCCCCACCATGACCCTCTTCGTGCTCGCCGTGCGACGCGGCCGGAAGCCCCGCAGCGCCGGCACCACAAGCGCCACCGGCACCGGCTCCCCCACGACCAGCCCCAGCACCTCCCACCCCATCAAGGAGCACTCGTGAACACCAGACCCCTCATCGCCTCGGCAGGAGCGGCCATCACCCTGCTGGCCCTCGCCGGCTGCGTGCCGAACAGCCCGGCCGGCGGCGACACCGCGGCCATCACCGTCGACTCCACCACCGACGACTGCGTGGTGAGCGCCACGACCGCCACGAGCGGCACCCTCACCTTCAACGTCACCAACTCCGGCGATCAGGTGACCGAGTTCTCCCTCCTCGCCGACGACGGCCTGCGCATCGTGGGCGAGGTCGAGAACGTGGGCCCCGGCATCTCGCGCGACCTCGTGGTGCAGGCGCAGCCCGGCGACTACTTCACGGTCTGCAAGCCCGGCATGGTGGGTGACGGTGTGGGCCGCGCCTCGTTCTCGGTCACCGGCGACAAGGTCGAGCTCGCGGGCGACGTGCAGGACCAGGTCGACGCGGCGGCGGCCAACTACGTCGCCTACGTCAAGGACCAGGTGGGCCAGCTCGTCGTGGGCACCCAGACCTTCGTCGAAGCCTACGTCTCCGACACCCCGTCGCCCGACGGCAAGACCGCGGCCGAGCTCTACGCCATCACCCGCGCGAACTACGAGCGGATCGAGCCCGTGGCCGAGTCGTTCGGCGACCTCGACCCCGCCATCGACTTCCGCGAGGCCGACGTGCCGCCGGAGGACGAGTGGACCGGCTGGCACCGGATCGAGAAGGACCTCTTCCCGCCGACCGCCGAGGAGAACGGCGGCACCGAGTACGTGCCGCTCACCGCCGACGAGCGCACCTACTACGCCGACAAGCTCGTGGCCGACACGCAGCTGCTCCACGACGCCGTCAACGACCCGGAGTACACCGTCACGATCGACGCGATCTCCAACGGCGCGATCGGCCTCCTCGAGGAGGTCGCGAGCGGCAAGATCACGGGCGAGGAGGAGATCTGGTCGCACACCGACCTGTGGGACTTCCAAACCAATCTCGAGGGCGCCCGCGTGGCCTACGAGGGCGTCCGCGACATCGTCGAGACGAAGGATCCGGAGCTCGTGACGACGATCGACGAGCGCTTCGCCTCCCTCGAGTCGACCCTCGCCGAGTACGGCAGCCTCGATGAGGGCTTCGTCTACTACGACGAGCTCTCGACCGACCAGGTCAAGCAGTTGGCCGACGGCGTGAGCGCACTCAGCGAACCTCTCAGCCGCCTCACGGCGACCCTGGTCGGCTAGCCTCCGGGCCCGGCCTACAGTAGGAGCCATGTCCGAACCCGATCCGGCCCAGGCGTCGCCCGGCATCTCCCGCAGGGGGCTGCTCGGCCTCGCCGGGGCCGGCGCGCTCGGGGCCGGCATCGGCGTGGCGGGAGGCATCGCCGTCGACCGGTTCGCGCTTCCCCAGGCGGCGTCGGCCGCGAGCAGCGCAGCGGTGTACCCGTTCTTCGGCGCGCACCAGTCGGGCATCGTGACCCCGGCACAGGACCGCCTGCACTTCGCGAGCTTCGACGTGGGTGACATCACCCGCGACGAGCTCGTCGAGCTGCTGCAGGACTGGAGCGCGGCATCGGCGCTCATGACGGCCGGAGACCCCGTGGGCGTCTACGGCGCCGTCAGCGGCCCCTACGACGCGCCGCCGGACGACACCGGCGAGGCGCTCGGGCTCCCCGCGGCCGGCCTCACCATCACGATCGGCTTCGGCCCCACGCTCTTCACGTCGGCCGACGGCACAGACCGGTTCGGCATAGCCGGCCGTCGCCCCGCCGCCCTCGCCGACCTCCCGCACTTCCCGGCCGACGCCCTCGTCGAGACGCTCACGGGCGGTGACCTCTGCATCCAGGCCTGCAGCGACGACCCGCAGGTCGCGGTGCACGCCATCCGCAACCTCTCCCGGATCGCGTTCGGCCGGGCCTCCATCCGCTGGTCGCAGCTCGGCTTCGGGCGCACGAGCTCCACCACGACCGCCCAGCTGACACCCCGCAACCTCTTCGGGTTCAAGGACGGCACGGCCAACATCAAGGCCGAGGAGACCGCCGTGGTCGACGAGCAGGTCTGGGCGGCCGCCGACGACGCCGCGTGGATGGCGGGCGGCTCCTACCTCGTGGCCCGCAAGATCCGCATGACGATCGAGACCTGGGACCGCACGTCGCTGCGTGAGCAGGAGGCGATCGTCGGCCGCACCAAGGGCGAGGGCGCACCCTTCTCGGGCGGCACCGAGTTCTCCGAGCCCGACTTCGCGGCGACCGGCCGAGGTGGCGCGCCGCTGATCGCGACGGATGCGCACGTGCGGCTCGCGCATCCGGATCAGAACGCGGGTGCCAAGATGCTCCGCCGCGGCTACAACTTCGTCGACGGCAACGACGACCTGGGGCGCCTGAACGCCGGCCTGTTCTTCATCTGCTACCAGCGGGATCCGCGCACGCAGTTCGTGCCGATCCAGATGAACCTCGCGAAGAACGACGCCATGAACGAGTACCTGCGGCACGTCGGCTCCGGCGTCTTCGCGGTGCCGCCGGGCGCCTCAGAGGGCGGCTTCGTCGGCGAGACGCTCTTCGCGTGAGCGAGGGGCCCTTCTCCTCGCGCTACCGCCTGATCACAGTCGGCGCGGTCGTGCTCGTGTTCGTCGCGGCGTTCGAGAACCTCGCGGTCACGACCGTCATGCCCACCATCAGCGCCGAGCTCGACGGTGCCGCCCTCTACGCCGTCGCCTTCGCGGCGCCGCTGGCCGCCGCGGTCGTCGGCATGGTCGTGGCGGGGCTCTGGTGCGACCGCACGGGTCCCCGCACTCCCCTGCTGCTCTCGGTGGCGCTGTTCGCCGCCGGCCTGATCGTGGCGGGCACCGCGGTGTCGATGGAGCTCGTGGTCGTCGGCCGCCTCGTGCAGGGGCTCGGCAGCGGCGCCACCACGGTCGCGCTCTACGTGATCGTGGCCCGGGTGTTCCCGCCCGCCCTCCAGCCGCGCATCTTCGGGCTGTTCGCGGCCGCCTGGGTCGTGCCCTCGCTCGTCGGCCCCTTCCTCGCCGGGGTCGTGGGCGAGACCTTCGGCTGGCGCTGGGTGTTCCTCGGCGTCGTCGCCATCATCCTGCCCGCCGCCGCGCTGCTGCGCCCGGCCCTCCGGCTGCTCCGGCAGAACGGCGCGCCCGACACCGCGGGGGCAGACCGGCCGCGCATCGACGGCTGGCGGATCGTCTGGTCGATCGTGCTGGCCGGTTCGGTGCTCGGCCTCAGCGTCTCGACCGAGCTCGAGGGCGCCCTCGTCTACCTGGTCGCGGCGGCGGCGCTCGTGGTGGCCCTGATCGCGCTCCGCACCCTCCTGCCGCGCGGCGCGCTCCGGGCGCTGCCCGGTCTCCCGAGCGTCGTCTCCACCCGGCTGCTGCTCGCCGGCGGCTTCTTCGCCGCCGAGGTCTACCTGCCCTACCTCTTCACCGAGAGCTACGGCCTCGGTGCCGCGGCGGCCGGTCTCGCCCTCACGGCGAGCGGCATCGCGTGGGGCGGCGTCGCCCTCACGCAGGGC
Source organism: Herbiconiux sp. (assembly GCF_023264895.1). Lineage (GTDB taxonomy): Bacteria > Actinomycetota > Actinomycetes > Actinomycetales > Microbacteriaceae > Herbiconiux. Next base: position 14,730 of record NZ_JAHFUY010000069.1, read on the forward strand.
CGTTTCGCCGATCGCATCCCGGCCCGGGTGAGCCTCCGGATCGGCAGCACCCTCGTGGTGCTCGCCATCGGAGTGGTGCTGCTCGCGTCTGCGCTGCACCTGCCGATCGGGGTGGTGATCGCGGGCTGGGCGGTCTCCGGCGCCGGCATGGGCCTCGCCTACCCGCGGCTCTCCGTGCTCACGCTGGCGAATTCGACCCCGGCGAACCAGGGCTTCAACTCGTCGGCCCTCAACATCGCGGACTCGTCGGGGCCGGCGATGAGCCTCGCGATCGCCGGAATCCTGTTCCAGGCGTTCGGCCCGGGAGCCGACCCTGGCGCGGGAGCAGGTGCAGCCGGATCGGGTTTCGTGGCGGTGTTCGTGCTCGCCCTGGCCGTGGCCGTGGCCGCCTTCCTCGTGGCGCCTCGCGCCACCGCCGCTCCGCGCGCCGACGCCGCCCGAGGCGCTACTGCGAAGCGCCCGTGACGATGTAGGTGGCCGTCTTCTGGCCCGATCCGTCGTCGGCCACGGCGAGCAGCACGCTGTAGGTGCCGTTGCTGTACATGCCGCTGCCGGTGCCCTCGGTGAAGCCCGAGAAGCTCGACTCGAAGCCCGCGGCCACGAGCTGGTCGTTGATCGAGGTGAACGAGGCCTCGAGGTCGTCGACCGCGATCACGACGGTCCAGCCGCCGCCGTCGGTCACGTTGCCGGCACCGAGGCCGCCTACGACCTCGCCGTCGTAGAGGGGGATCTCGCTCGGGAAGCCGTCGGGCACGCCGCCGTCGCTGTTGAGATCGACCTCGCCGCCGCCAGACTGCTCGACCGCACCCTCGACGATCGACTCGACGGGGTTGCCGAAACAGCCCGTGAGGGCCGGGGCAGCGAGAACGCCCAGGGAGATGGCGATGATGACGGAGGCTCTGCGCTTCATGTGTCGATCATCCCAGATCCCCGGGCGTCCCGGCTACTGCGATGTGGTGAACGCTACTGGTTGGCGCGCTTCAGATTGGCGGTGCGGCGCGCACGCGCGTTGGCGTCGAGCTCGACCTTGCGGATGCGCACGATCTCGGGGGTGACCTCGACGCACTCGTCCTCGCGGGCGAACTCGAGGCACTCCTCGAGCGAGAGCTGACGCGAGGGGGTCATCGACTCGAACGTGTCGGAGGTGGACTGACGCATGTTGGTCAGCTTCTTCTCCTTGGTGATGTTCACGTCCATGTCGTCGGCGCGCGAGTTCTCGCCGATCACCATGCCCTCGTAGACCTCCTCGGTGGGGTTCACGAAGAAGGTCATGCGCTCCTGCAGGGCGATGATGGCGAACGGCGTGACCACACCGGAGCGGTCGGCCACGATGGAGCCGTTGTTGCGGGTCACGATGGCGCCGGCCCACTCGCCGTAGCCGTGCGAGATCGCGTTCGCGATGCCGGTGCCGCGTGTGATGGTGAGGAACTCGGTGCGGAAGCCGATCAGGCCGCGCGAGGGGACGATGAACTCCATGCGCACCCAGCCGGTGCCGTGGTTCGACATGTTCTCCATGCGGCCCTTGCGAGCGGCGAGCAGCTGCGTGATGGCGCCGAGGTACTCCTCGGGGGCGTCGATCGTGAGGTGCTCGTAGGGCTCGTGCGTCTTGCCGTCGACCTGCTTGGTGACCACCTGGGGCTTGCCCACGGTGAGCTCGAAGCCCTCGCGGCGCATGTTCTCGACGAGGATGGCGAGCGCGAGCTCTCCACGGCCCTGCACCTCCCAGGCGTCGGGCTTGCCCACGTCGAGCACGCGCAGCGACACGTTGCCGATGAGCTCGCGGTCGAGGCGGTCCTTGACCATGCGGGCGGTGAGCTTGTGGCCCTTGACCTTGCCCACGAGGGGCGAGGTGTTGGTGCCGATGGTCATCGAGATGGCGGGGTCGTCGACCGTGATGGCGGGGAGCGGCCGCACGTCCTCCGGGTCGGCGATGGTCTCGCCGATGGTGATCTCGTCGATGCCGGCGATGGCCACGATGTCGCCGGGGCCGGCGCTCTCGGTGGGCACGCGGGTGAGGGCGACCGTCTTCAGCAGCTCGCTGATGCGCTGCTGGTGCACGGTGCCGTCGTGCTTGACCCAGGCGACCTGCTGGCCCTTCTTGATCGTGCCGTTGAAGACACGGAGCAGGGCCAGACGGCCGAGGAACGGCGAGGAGTCGAGGTTCGTGACGTGGGCCTGGAGGGGCGCCTCGTCGTCGTAGACCGGAGCCGGGACGTGCTCGAGGATGGCGCCGAAGAGCGGCTCGAGGTCGTCGTTGTCGGGCAGCGTGCCGTTCTCGGGCTTGTTGAGCGACGCGGCGCCGTTGCGGCCCGAGGCGTAGACGACGGGCACGTCGAGGATGGCGTCGAGGTCGAGGTCGGGCACGTCGTCGGCCATGTCGGAGGCGAGGCCGAGCAGCAGGTCCTGCGACTCGCCCACGACCTCGTCGATGCGCGCATCCGGGCGGTCGGTCTTGTTGACCAGGAGGATGACGGGCAGCTTGGCCTCGAGCGCCTTGCGGAGCACGAAGCGCGTCTGCGGCAGCGGGCCCTCCGAGGCGTCGACGAGGAGCACGACGCCGTCGACCATGGAGAGGCCGCGCTCGACCTCGCCGCCGAAGTCGGCGTGGCCGGGCGTGTCGATCACGTTGATGGTGATCGGCTTGTCGCCGGCGTGCTTGCCGGTGTACGAGATCGCCGTGTTCTTGGCGAGGATCGTGATGCCCTTCTCACGCTCCAGGTCGTTGGAGTCCATCATGCGGTCGTCGGCATCGAAGTGCGCGTCGAACGAGTTGGTCTGGGTGAGCATGGCGTCGACCAGGGTGGTCTTGCCGTGGTCGACGTGGGCGACGATAGCGACGTTACGCAGGTCGTCGCGGGTGGCTTTGGCCATGGGAAGTCCTCAGGTTCGTGAACCCGAGTCTGGTGGCCGTGCCACCCGCGGGCTCTTAGATAGCGGGAAAAGTGGGCGTCGTGGCCCGGATCCGCTAAACGCCCAGGGTGATTCCAGCGCCCGGGATGGCGTTCAGCAACTCCTTAGTATATTGCTCCTGCGGGCTGTCGAAGACCTGATCGGTCGAAGCCGCCTCCACGATGCGCCCGCGCTGCATGACGCAGACGTTGTCGGCGATCACCCGGACCACCGCCAGGTCGTGCGTGATGAACAGGTACGTGAGCTCGAGCTCGGCCTGCAGATCGGCCAGCAGCTTCAGGATCTGGGCCTGCACGAGCACGTCGAGAGCCGAGACCGCCTCGTCGAGCACCACGATGTCGGGCTTCAGCGCGAGCGCCCGCGCGATGGCCACGCGCTGGCGCTGACCGCCGGAGAGCTCGTTCGGGTAGCGGGTGATGAGGTTCTCCGGCAGCGCGACCTGGTCGAGCAGCTCGAGCACGCGCTCGCGCCTCGACGTGCGGTCGCCGACCTTGTGCACCTGCAGCGGCTCGCCGATGGTGTTGCCGATGTTCCGCAGCGGGTCGAGCGAGCCGTACGGGTCCTGGAAGACCGGCTGCATGCGCCGGCGCAGGTCGAGCAGCGGGCGGCCCTTCAGCGGCGCCACGTCGACGCCGTCGATCATGATCGATCCGCTCGTCGGATCCTCGAGCCTGAGGATCATCTTCGCCACGGTCGACTTGCCCGAACCGGACTCGCCGACGAGCGCGGTCGTCGTGCCCTTGGCCACCGAGAACGAGACGTTGTCGGAGGCGACGAGCTCGCTCGCCTTGCCCTTGCCCTGGCCGCGGATGTTGTAGACCTTGGTGAGGTCCTTCACCACGATGGCATCCGGACGCTTCTCAAGACTCGGCCCCTGGGAGGTCTGCTCGAGGCGCTCCTCGGCGGCCGCGATGAGGTCGACGCTCTCGGTCACCGTGGTGGGCGCGTAGTCGAGGTCGCTCAGCGCGTGCGTGGGCGTCGCCGCCGTGCCCGACTGGATGCGCCGCGAGGCGAGGCTCGGAGCCGCGGCCACGAGTCGCTGCGTGTACGGGTGCACCGGGTTCTGCAGGATCTCCTTGGAGGGGCCCGCTTCGACGATCCGCCCCTTGTACATCACCACGAGCTGCTCGGCGCGCTCGGCGGCGAGGCCGAGGTCGTGCGTGATGAAGAGCACGGCCGTGCCGATGTCGCGGGTGAGCGTCTCGAGGTGGTCGAGGATCTTGCGCTGCACCGTCACGTCGAGCGCCGAGGTGGGCTCGTCGGCGATGAGGAGCTTCGGCCGCGACGAGAGGCCGATGCCGATCAGCACGCGCTGGCGCATGCCGCCGGAGAACTGGTGCGGGAACTGCTTCAGTCGCTTGTCGGCGTCGGCGAGGCCCGCCTCCTTCAGCACCTGGATGGCGTGCTCGCGCACGGCCTTCCGGCCCGTGGCGATGCCGTTGGCGCGGATGGTCTCCTCGACCTGGAAGCCGATCGACCAGACCGGGTTGAGGTTCGACATCGGGTCCTGCGGCACGAAGCCGATCTGGCGCCCGCGCACCTCCTCCATCTTCTTCTGGCTGAAGGAGGTGAGCTCCTGGCCGTCGAACATGATGGAACCGCCCGTGATGCGGCCGGGGCCGGGGAGCAGGTTGATGATGGCGTGGGCGGTGGTGGACTTGCCGGAACCCGACTCCCCCACGATGGCGAGCGTCTGGCCCGGCATCAGGGTGAGGTCGACACCGCGCACGGCGGGGACGACGCCCTCGGTGGTCTTGAAGCCCACCTGCAGGTCCTTGATCTCGAGCAGCGGCTTCTGCGCTGCTCCGTTCTGGTTCGTGACGTCGGTCATCGCTGAGCCCTCGCCTTCGGGTCGAGGGCATCTCGCACGACTTCGCCCATCATGATGAAGGCGAGCACGGTCACGGAGAGCGCGATGGACGGGTAGATGAGCGTCTGCGGCGCGGTGCGGAGGTCGGTCTGCGCGGCGCTGATGTCGTTGCCCCACGACATGGTCGTGTTGGGCAGCCCGACACCGAGGAACGACAGGGTCGCCTCCGCGACGATCGCGGCGCCCAGCGAGATCGTGGTGACCACGATGACCGGGGCGATGGAGTTCGGCAGCACGTGGCGCAGCAGGATCTTGAAGTTCGAGACGCCGAGGGCCCGGGAGGCCATCACGAAGTCGGCGTTCTTGACCCTCAAGATCTCGGCCCGCAGCACACGCGCCGTCGACGGCCAGGCGAAGATGCCGATCGCCAGGGCGATCACGAACACGTTCCGGTAGGCCGAGAACACCGACATGATGACCACGGCGGCCAGGATGTAGGGGATCGAGAAGAAGATGTCGCCGGCGCGGGACAGGATCGAGTCGAGCCAGCCGCCGTAGAAGCCCGCGAAGGCGCCGAACAGGATGCCGAGCACCGTGGTGAGGATGACCACGATGATGCCGACGGACAGCGACGTCGAGGTGCCGTGGATGATCCGCGAGAACACGTCGCAGCCCTGCTTGTTGAAGCCCAGCAGGTGCGCGCCCGTGGGTGCGCCGTTGCTGTTCGAGAGCACGCACTCGCGCGGGTCGATCTGCGAGAAGAGGTTCGGGAACAGGGCCACGACCACGACCAGCAGGATGATGGCGGCCGAGATCCAGAACATCGGCCGACGGCGCATGTCGCGCCAGGCGTCGATCCAGAGGTTGCTCTTGCGCTCACCGACGTTGACGGCGTCGATCGCGACGAGAGGGGTCTCCTCCAGGGGCGCGACGAAGTGCTTCGGCGTCGGGGTGGGTGGATTATTTGACATAGCGGATCCTCGGGTCGAGAAGGCCGTACAGGAGGTCGACGACGAGGTTGACCACCAGATAGATGAGCACCATGACGGTCACGAACGAGACGACCGTGGGGCCCTCGCCGCGGATGATCGCCTGGTAGAGCGTGCGGCCGACACCGGGCACGTTGAAGATGCCCTCCGTGACGGTCGCACCGACCAGCAGCACGCCGAAGTCGGTGGCCGCGTAGGTGACCACGGGGATGAGCGAGTTGCGCAGGATGTGCACCGGGATGATGCGGCGCCGGCTGAGGCCCTTGCCGTAGGCGGTGCGCACGAAGTCGAGGCTCTGCGTCTCGATCACCGACGAGCGCGTGAGTCTCACGATCTGCGCGAACGTGATCGAGGCGAGCACGAACGCGGGCAGGATCAGATCCTGGATCGGGGCACCGGCGGACACCGTCGTCCTGGCCCAGCCCAGTTGGATCCCGAAGATGAACTGCGCTACGAACGCGATCACGAAGATCGGCAGCGAGATGAGGATGAGGCTGATCACGAGCGCCGAGGCGTCGAACAGCTTGCCCTTCCGAAGGCCGGAGATGAGGCCGATCAGCACGCCGAGCACGAACTCGATGAACAGGGCCATGAGCGCCAGGCGGATCGTGACGGGGAACGTGCGCGCCAGGATCTCGGTGACCGGCTCGCCCGAGAACGAGGTGCCGAAGTCGCCGCGGAAGATCCCGCCGAGGTACAGGAAGTACTGCACGATGAACGGCTGGTCGAGGTGGTACTGCTCGCGCAGGCGCTCGAGCACGGCCGGGTTGGGGGTCTTGTCGCCGAAGAGGGCGAGAAGCGGGTCTCCGGGCATCGCGAAGACCATGAAGTAGATGAGGAACGTCGTTCCCACCAGGACGGGTAACGCCTGGAGAAGACGTCTGAAGATGTATCCGGCCACGGATCAGACCGTACCAATCGAGCTAGAGGCGGGTGGCGCCGAACGGACGAGGATGCATGATTCGGGGGCGACGGCGCGAAGCCGTCGCCCCCGAACGAGCTGGTGGACTAGCTCTTGGTGATCTCGTAGTACAGCGGAACCGAGTTCCAGCCGAACACGACGTCGTCGACGTTCTCGCTGTAGCCGCCGGTCACGTTGGAGTACCACAGCGGGGTGGCGGGGAGGTCCTGAAGGAGGATCTCCTGTGCCTGCTGGAACTTCTCGTTGGCCGAGGCCGGGTCGGTGTCCTCCGCGCCGGAGTTGATGAGGGCGTCGAACTCGGGGTTCGAGTAGTCACCGTCGTTGGAGCCGGCGTTGGTCGCGTACAGCGGGCCGAGGAAGTTGAACAGGCCGGGGTAGTCGGCCTGCCATCCGGTGCGGAACGCGGTCTGGATCGTGCGGTCGGTGATGAGCGTGCGCGCCTCCTGGAAGGTCGGGTACGGCTCACCGGACGCCTCGATGCCGAGGACGTTCTTGATGCTGTTCGTGGTGGCGTCGACCCAGGCCTGGTGGCCGCCGTCGGCGTTGTAGGCGATCTTGAACTCGCCGTCCCACGGGGAGATGGCGTCGGCCTCGGCCCACAGCTTCACGGCCTCGTCGGGGTTGTACTCGAGCACCTCGGCGCCTTCGAGCGAGTCGCTGAAGCCGTCGATGACCGGGGAGGTGAAGTCGGAGGCCGGGGTGCGCGAACCCTCGAAGATCACGTCGGTGATCTCCTCGCGGTTGATCGCCATCGACAGCGCCGCACGGCGGAGCTTGCCCTCTTCGCCGCCGAAGTGCGCGAGGCGCTCCGGGATGGTGAACGACTGGAACACGGCGGCGGGCTGGTTGACCGCGCGGTCGCCGAGGTCGGCCTCGAAGGTCGACAGCGCCGAGTCCGGCACGGCGTCGAGCACGTCGAGGTTGCCGCCGAGGAGGTCGGCGTAGGCCGCATCCTGCGTGGCGTAGAAGACGATCGAGAGGCCGCCGTTCACGGGCGTCCGCTCACCGGCGTAGTCGGGGTTCACGACGAGGTCGATCTTCTCGTTGTGGGCCCAGGCGTTCTCGCCGTCGAGCATGTACGGGCCGTTGCCGACCGGGTTCTGGCCGAAGGCCTCCATGTCGTCGAACGCCGAGGCGGGCAGCGGGTAGAAGGCGGAGTAGCCGAGGCGCAGGGGGAAGTCGGACTTCGGTGCGTTGAGCTCGACGGTGAAGGTCAGGTCGTCGACCTTCTTGAGACCGGTGAGCTCGGAGTCCTCGTCGTAGCTGAACCCGACGATGTCCTCGAAGAAGTAGCTCGAGAGCTGCTCGTTGGAGGCCAGCGCGCCGTAGTTCCAGGCGTCGATGAAGGAGTCGGCGGTGACGGGGTCGCCATTGGTGAAGGTCAGATCGGGCTTCAGCGTGATGGTGTAGTTCGTCGCGTCATCGGTCTCGATCGACTCGGCCACCGCGTTGTGGGGGGCGCCGTCGCCGTCGTAGTACACCAGGCCCTCGAAGATCGCGTCGAGGATCTTTCCACCGCCGACCTCGTTGGTGTTGGTGGGGACCAAGGGGTTCTGGGGCTCAGAGCCGTTGGTGGTGATGATGGCGGCGGTGTCGCCGGCCGAGTCGTCCGAGCCGCCGCTGGCGCAGCCGGACAGTGCGAGCGTACCCGCGGCCACGAGCGCGATCGCGCCGAGACCAAACCGTCTGATCTTCAATTTTCCTCCTGATGCAGAATGAGAGAAGGTGTGCCCCCTCATGAGGGGCCGAACCTAAGGAAGTACCCTAAGCGGGGGTCAGACCCGGAGCAAACCACGGCCGAAAAAGTTACGAACACGAAACTAATTCAGCGAGTTCTTTGTGCGCCTTCCACAGTTGTTGTGGAAAAGTGGCGCTCGACGCAAGAAAGTGAAGTGGAATGACTCGTGCCCTGAGCTGGGCCCGGCTGCGCCGCCGGAGGCTGTGGAGCGAGATCGCGATCGTGCTCGGGCTGTCGCTCGGAGCATCCGCCGTCTACTCGGTCGTGAGCATCGTCGCGCGCCTCACCGCCGAGACGGCGCTGGCCGATCAGACCGCCACGATCAACGGATCGCTGAACCCGCGTGAGTGGCTCGACGGCACCTACCAGGTGCTCGCGATCGTGTTCGCGCTCGCGCCCGTGGCCCTGATCTTCTACCTGCTCGCGATCTCCGGCGGGAACCCATTCCGGCGTCTCGGTTTCGATCTGCGCGACCCGTGGCGCGACCTCGGCCGGGGTCTCCTGCTCGTGCTCCTGATCGGCGTGCCGGGCATCGCGCTCTACTTCGCGGGCCGGGCGGCCGGCATCACCGTCGACGTCGTGCCGGCTCCCCTCGACACCTTCTGGTGGACCACCCCCGTGCTCATCCTCTCGGCCCTCCGCGCCGCGCTGCAGGAGGAGCTGATCGTGGTGGGCTACCTCTTCACCCGGTTGCGGCAGCTGGGCTGGCAGAAGTGGCGCATCATCCTCTCGGCCGCCGTGCTGCGGGGCAGCTACCACCTCTATCAGGGCATCGGCCCGTTCGTCGGCAACGTCGTGATGGGCGTGGTGTTCGGCTGGTGCTACTGGCGCTGGGGACGCACGATGCCGCTCGTGGTGGCCCACTGGATCATCGACATCCTGTCGTTCGTGGGCTACGCCTGGGCCGTGGCCAACCTGCCCGCGCTCTTCGGCGCGTAGCGCCGGGCAGCTAGCGCGCCGAACGGCGGTTCGAGACCACGAACGCCGCGATGCCGCCGGCCACGAGCACGCCGCCGCCGATGAAGCCGCCGATCATGAGCCAGTTCGGCGTGGACTCGGTGGCCGTGGGGGCAGCGACCGAGGGATCGGGCGTGAAGAGCGGCTCCTCGGTGGGCGGCGCCGTGGCGGAGGCCGTGACGTTGACCGTCATCACCGCGGTGGCCGTGCCCTCGAACGAGGTCGAGAGGGTGCAGAGGATGTTCGAGGTGCCGATCGGGAACATCTCGCCCGAGCCGACGGGCGTGGCCACGATCGAGCAGCCGTCGAGGGTGAGGCCCGTGGGCAGATTGGGCGTGATGGGCACGGGCGCCATGCCCGACGCATCCGCCTCGAGGTCGAGCACACCGGGCAGGATGCTCGAGCCCGTGAAGTCGGCGCCCACGATGCGGGTGTTGGTGAAGTCGGCCCCCGTGAGGTTCGCGCCGTTGAAGATCGCGCCCTGCACGTCGCCGTCGACGAACGAGGTGTTCTGCAGGTCGGCGTTCCGGAAGTCGCCCTCGCCGAACCGCGGGCCGCTGAGGTCCATGCCCGCGCACTGGGCTCCGCCCGGGCCCGCATCGGCCACCCGCAGCACGGTGCAGCCGCCCTCGTCGAACACCGGTTCGGCCGAGGCCGGGGCGGCGACCCCGAGCACCGAGCCCACCACCGCCGCCCCCGCGAGCGCCGCGCCCGTCAGGAGTGCGGACAGGCGGGCGGCACGGGGTGTCGTCATGTGTCGAACTCTAGCAAATGCGCGGGTGCCCGCCCGCTACTCGAAGGCCTCCGGAGGCGGGCACGCGCAGACCAGGTTGCGGTCGCCGTAGGCCTGGTCGATGCGGCGCACGGGAGGCCAGTACTTGCCGCGCACGAGCGAGGCCACGGGGTACACCGCGGTCTCGCGGTCGTAGGCGTGCTCCCACTCCCCCTGCACCACCGACTGCGCCGTGTGCGGGGCGTTCCGGAGCGGGTTGTCGCCGGCCGGCCACTCCCCCGCGGCCACGCGGTCGATCTCGGCCTTGATGGCGATCATGGCGTCGACGAAGCGGTCGATCTCGGCCAGGTCCTCGCTCTCCGTGGGCTCCACCATCAGCGTGCCCGGCACCGGGAAGCTCATGGTGGGCGCGTGGAAACCGTAGTCGACGAGCCGCTTGGCCACGTCGTCGACACTCACGCCCGAGGCCTGCGTGATGCCGCGGAGGTCGAGGATGCACTCGTGCGCCACGAGGCCGTTCTCACCCGTGTAGAGCACGGGGAAGTGCGGAGCGAGCCGCGCCGCCACGTAGTTCGCCGCGAGAACCGCCGAGGCCGTGGCCTCCGCGAGACCCTCGAGGCCCATCATGCGCACGTACGCCCAGCTGATGGGCAGGATGCTCGGGCTGCCGTAGGGTGCCGCCGAGATCTGCGGCCCGCCGTGCACGACCGTCTGCCCGTCGAGGAGCAGGTGCTCGGCCTCCTGGGCGAACGGATGCGACGGCAGGAACGGCGCGAGGTGGGCCTTCGCCGCCACCGGACCGACGCCGGGGCCGCCCCCGCCGTGCGGGATGCAGAAGGTCTTGTGCAGGTTGAGGTGCGAGATGTCGCCGCCGAAGTCGCCGAACCGGGCGTAGCCCAGCAGGGCGTTGAGGTTGGCGCCGTCGACGTAGACCTGACCGCCCGCTTCGTGCACGAGACGGCAGATCTCGGTGACCTCGTGCTCGTAGACGCCGTGGGTGGAGGGGTAGGTGATCATGAGGGCCGCGA
>NZ_JAHFUY010000150.1 GCF_023264895.1 Herbiconiux sp.
CGGCGGCCGCGATCAGGTCACCCATGAGCGCGGTGCGCAGCGAACCGCCGCCATCGACCACGAGCACCGCCCCCTCCCCCGGCGTGGCGAGCACCTGCTTCACCAGCCCGTTGTCCTCGGAGCAGCGGACGGTGCGCACCGCGCCGGCGAAGTGCGCGCGACCACCGAGGTTCTGCAGCTGCAGCGAGACCGATTGCAGCTGTTTGCCGCGCTCGTCGTAGAGGTCGGCGGTCGAGAGGGAGGTCATGACTTCGATCCTTCGGGATGCGCGTGACCCTCGAATCCGGCGGAGTGACAGAAGATCATGCCTTCTTCTGCTTCACCTGAAGGAACGGAGTTCTTCTGCTCGATCATCCCGGTACGTCGTCGGATTCCGCCCTCAGAGTGAAGGAAAGACAGGCTTCCGCTCGAAAAGGACTCACCATGACTGACTACAGCAACGACATCGCTGCCACCCAGGCCCTGAAGGAGCGACACGGCTCGTCGTGGGGTGCCATCAGCCCCGAGAACGTGGCACGCATGCGGGCTCAGAACCGGTTCAAGACCGGCCTCGAGATCGCGCAGTACACCGCCGACATCATGCGCCGCGACATGGAGGAGTACGACGCGGACTCCTCGGTCTACACCCAGTCGCTCGGTGTCTGGCACGGCTTCATCGGCCAGCAGAAGCTGATCTCGATCAAGAAGCACCTCAAGACGACGAACAAGCGCTACCTCTACCTGTCGGGGTGGATGGTCGCCGCCCTCCGCTCCGAGTTCGGGCCACTGCCCGACCAGTCGATGCACGAGAAAACCGCCGTGCCGGCTCTCGTCGAGGAGCTCTACACGTTCCTCCGTCAGGCCGACGTGCGCGAACTCGACCTGCTCTTCACACAGCTCGACCGGGCACGCGCTGCCGGCGACGAGACCGCGGCGGAGTTCATCCAGTCGCAGATCGACACCTACGAGACCCATGTCGTGCCGATCATCGCCGACATCGACGCCGGTTTCGGCAACCCCGAGGCCACCTACCTCCTCGCCAAGAAGATGATCGAGGCGGGAGCGTGCGCGATCCAGATCGAGAACCAGGTCTCGGATGAGAAGCAGTGCGGGCACCAGGACGGCAAGGTCACCGTGCCGCACGAGGACTTCCTCGCCAAGATCAACGCGGTGCGCTACGCGTTCCTCGAGCTGGGCATCGACAACGGCATCATCGTCGCGCGCACCGACTCGCTCGGTGCCGGCCTGACCCAGAAGCTCGCCGTCTCGAACGAGCCCGGCGACCTGGGTGATCAGTACAACTCGTTCCTCGACGTCGACGAGATCACCGAAGGCGGCTTGAACGACGGAGATGTCGTCATCCGCCGCGAAGGCAAGCTGCTCCGCCCCAAGCGGCTCGCGAGCAACCTGTACCAGTTCCGCGCCGGCACCGGCGAAGACCGTGTCGTGCTCGACTGCATCACGTCGCTGCAGAACGGCGCGGACCTGCTCTGGATTGAGACCGAGAAGCCGCACGTGGAGCAGATCGCCGGCATGGTCGACCGCATCCGCGAGGTCATCCCGAACGCGAAGCTCGTCTACAACAACAGCCCCTCGTTCAACTGGACCCTCAACTTCCGCCAGCAGGCCTACGACGCGCTGCTCGCGCAGGGCGCCGACGTCACGGCCTACGATCGCGCCGAACTGATGAGCATCGACTACGACGACACCGAGCTGGCGCAGCGCGCCGACGAGATGATCCGCACCTTCCAGAAGGACTCCTCGGCGCGTGCCGGCATCTTCCATCACCTCATCACCCTGCCGACCTACCACACGGCGGCTCTGTCGACCGATGACCTCTCGAAGGGCTACTTCGGCGACGAGGGCATGCTCGCCTACGTCAAGGGCGTGCAGCGCCGCGAGATCCGCGAAGGGATCGCGACGGTGAAGCACCAGAACATGTCGGGAAGCGACATCGGCGACAACCACAAGGAGTACTTCGCCGGCGACGCCGCCCTCAAAGCCGGCGGCCAGCACAACACGATGAACCAGTTCAGCTGACGAGCGGCACGGGATCGCCCGCGACTTGACAGTAGATGCGCCCATTCGCGCCGACTTGACCCAAGTTGTGCCAAGTCGCGGCTTTTGCGCACACCTACTGTCAAGTCGACGACCTCCCAGGGCCGCGCCAGCCCCCGAACTGAAGCGGGCCGTGGGGTGTGCATGATCCGTTCGAGGCATAGGCATCGGGCCTGGCGGGAGACCGCGAAGCGGGCGAGGGGACTATGACTCGAACGGATCATGCACACCCCACGGCCACACGAACAACCCGACCCGCCCAGGAAACGCCGAAACGGCCCGCCGCACGAATGCGACAGGCCGTTCAGGGGTGGAGGGGGACTACTTCGTGTTGACGGTGATCTTCGCAACACCCACGAGCAGGCCGCGCTTCACAGCGTCGGTGCCGAAGGTCTCGTTCAGCAGCCCGGCGGCGTCCTCGGAGACGTGCACGGTGGTGCCCTCGAGGATGGCGGTGTCGTTGGGGCCCATCTCGAGCGGCTTCAGGGTGCCGCCCCAGAGCTCGAACAGGTAGGCCTGCTCGACTGCGACGGTGCCGTTGACGGTCACGTCGCCGTAGAGCTTGGACTCTCCGGGGTCGACGGTGAAGTTGGTGAGCTCGACGACGGTGTCGCCGGCGGTGAGGGACAGGCCGGAGCCGTCGTGCTCGATGTTGCCCTGGACGTAGGGGCGGTAGCCGGACTCGGGGTCGTAGTAGTCGACGTTGCCGCCGGTGATCGGGAACGCGAGGACCCCGTCGGTGAGGGTCGCGGTGCCCACGACTCCGGGGGTCAGGCCAAGGCCCGTGATGGCGTCGAGGAAGCCGGCGTCGACGGCGACCTGGGTGTCGACACCCGACAGTGCGGGGATCGAGGCCAGCGGCTCGGGGGTCTCGTTGGCCGAGGAGGACGACGACGCGGCCGGGCTCGAGGTGTCGGTGGTGCTCGATGCCGAGCAGGCGGCGAGCGAGAACGTGAGGAGGCCGGCGGCAGCGAGCCCGATCGTGGCCTTGGTGATGTGTCGCATGATGATGCCTTCTTCCTGTGAGTCGTGTCCGTGATTGCAGACACTGATACTTCGGCACCGCCCGGGGAACGGTTTGGTCGGATCGCGAAGTGCAACATTTCTATTGCACCCCACGAAGCGATGTGCAATCATCGTGTTGCAGAAATCGAAGCCCCTCGACAAGGAGAAAACCGCCATGGACACCACCACGAACCCGCCCTCCGTCGTCGATCCCGACGCCCTCACGGTGACCAGGAGCATCCGCATCGCCGCCCCGCTCGCCCGGGTCTGGGCCGCGGTGACGGAACCGAATCTCATCTCGGGCTGGTTCGGTGAGGCCTCGTTCGACAGCCTCGATGCCGGCACCACCGGATCCCTCACCTGGGACGACCACGGCAGCTTCCCCGTGCGCATCGAGGCCGTCGACGAGCTGCGCTCGATCAGCTACCGCTGGAGCAGCCCCCGCTCGGACGACCTCGCCGAGGTCGACGAAGAGCACTCCACTGTCTTCACATTCACCCTCGAGGAGGTCGAGGGCGGCACGAGCCTCACGGTGGTCGAGACCGGATTCGGCACCTCGGACGACCCCGCCGCCCACCTCGAGAGCCACCGCCAGGGCTGGGACTCCGAGCTCGACGAGCTCGTCGCGCTGGTCGAGGGCCCGGTCGAGAGCGCCGCATGACGGTCGCCACTCTCGTCCCCGTGTTCGCCGCGCTCGGCGACGAGACCAGGTGGAGCATCCTCACCGCACTCGGTGAGGGAGAGGCCTCCGCCTCGGCCCTCGCCGGCCGGCTGCCCGTGACCAGGCAGGCGATCGCCCGTCACCTCACGGTGCTGCAGGAGGCCGGCCTCGTCGAGCCCGTGCGCGCGGGCCGCGAGGTGCGCTACCGCGTGCTCGGTGCCCACCTCAGCAGCACCGCCCGGCAGCTCGACCGCATCGGCGCGGCCTGGGAGCGCCGCCTGGCCGCGATCAAGGCGATCGCCGAGCACCCGGACCACCCGGAACAGCCGTAGGCCGCGCATCCCGAGCAGCCGCAGCCCGACAAGCCCTGACCCGCACCCCTACGACGTCAGCCGCACCCCACCGGTCTGCACGCCCGGGTGATCCCGCTCGAGCGCCGCGCCCTCCATGTCGACGTTCGGCAGCATCCGGTCGAGCCATCGCGGCAGCCACCAGGCGGATCGGCCGAGCAGGTGCATGAGGGCCGGCATGAGCAGCATCCGCACCACGAACGCATCCAGCAGCACGCCGAACGCCAGCCCGAAGCCGATCGACCGGATGATGGTCGACTCCGAGAAGATGAACCCGCCGAACACCGACACCATGATGAGCGCCGCCGCGATCACGTCCGAGCGCCCGGCCCGGAAGCCCTGCGCCACGGCGAGGCGGGCCGGCGACCCGTGCACGTACGCCTCGCGCATGCCGGAGGCGAGGAACAGCTGGTAGTCCATCGCGAGCCCGAACAGGATGCCCACGAGGATGACCGGCAGGAAGCTCAGGATGGGCCCGGTGCTGTGCAGCCCGATGATCGACGCCCCCCAGCCGAACTGGAACACCGACACGATGAGGCCGTAGGTCGCGAACAGCGACAGCACGAACCCGCCGGTGGCGATGAGCGGCACGAGGAGCGAGCGGAACACCACCACCATGATGATGAGCGAGAGCCCCACGACCACCACGAGGTAGATCGGCAGCACGTCGGCGAGCGCCTCGGAGATGTCGATGTTGATGGCCGCCTGGCCCGCGACCCCGAGCACGATGTCGCCGTTCACGGGCTCCATCGCGCGGAGGTCCTGCACGAGCTCCTCGGTCGTGGCGCTGTTGGGTCCCTCCTCCGGAAGCACCTGGAACGCGAGCAGCGTGCCGTCGTCGGAGGCGGCGATGGGGGCGACGGCCGCCACGTCGGGCTGCTCGGCGATGGCGGAGGCCACGGCGGCCTGGGTGGCGAGCAGCTCGTCGTCGTCGATCGCGGAGGGCAGCGTGGCGGTCACGAGCAACGGCCCGTTGGCGCCCGCACCGAAGGTCTCGTCGACGATCTGGAACGCGCGGTAGCTCGTGGAGTCGCTCGGCTCGCTCGAGCCGTCCGGCAGCCCGAGCCGCATCGAGAGGGCGGGGATGGCGACGATGAGCAGCGCCACCACCGACACGAGCACGGTGACGACCGCGCGCACGGTCGACATGGTCTTCACGGGCTTCTCGCCGGCGTGCTTGTGGCCGATGATGCCGCGCGTCTTCCGGCGCAGCAGCCGCTCGCCGATGAGGCTGAGGAGGGCCGGGGCGAACGTGATCGCCACGAGCACGGCCACCGCCACGCACACCGCGCCGACGGTGCCCATGAGGCCGAGGAACGGCACCCCCGTGACGTTGAGGGCGAGCAGCGCCACGATCACGGTCGAGCCCGCGAACACCACGGCGGTGCCCGAGGTTCCGGTGGCGAGCCCGATCGACTCCCGCACGGGCACGCCCTCGATGAGCTGCTTGCGGTGCCGGTTGACGATGAAGAGCGAGTAGTCGATGCCCACCGCGAGCCCCAGCATCACGCCGAGCACCGGGGTCACGGATGCCATGTCGACGACCCCGGAGAACGCGAGCGAGGCCGTGACGCCGACTCCCACACCCACGATGGCGGTCACGATCGGCAGCGACGCCGCGATGAGCGAGCCGAGCATGACGATGAGCACGATCGCCGCGAAGACGAGGCCCACGACCTCGCCCACGCCGAAGATCTCGGGCACGCCCTGAGCGATGTCGGTGCCGAAGTCGACCGTCGCGCCCTCGACCGGGTTCTCCTCGAAGTGCGCGATGGTGGCCTGCTTGACCTCCTCGGAGAGCTCCAGCCGGGGGTCGACGAACGAGACGTTGACGATGGCGGTCGTGCCGTCGTCCGACACCACGCCGATGCCGTCGGCGAGGCCGAGGAGGGTGGTGCCGAGCTCGAGCTGCTCATCGCCGGTCGCCAGCTCGGCGCGCGAGGCGTCGAGGGTGGCCTGCTGCTCGTCGAGGGCCGCGAGCTGGGCCGCGAGGGCGGCCTGCTGCTCGGCGGGAGCACCGGCTGCGGCGGCTGCGGCGACCGCGGCGTCGAGCTGG
>NZ_JAHFUY010000016.1 GCF_023264895.1 Herbiconiux sp.
CCCGCCGTTCCCGGATGCGCCCGGCCGGCCGCCCGCCCCCGCCTACCCGCGGAGGATGCGGGTACGGCTGAGCGCCACGACGACGACGGCCATGAGCCCGATGAACCCCGCGACCGCCACGATGTAGACCGCGACCGCGCCGTAGCCACCCGGCTGCGCCGGGTTGAGGAACGGGTACGGGTACCAGCCGACGAGCGGCCCGCGGATCATCGTGTAGACCGACCACACGAGCGGGAACGCGACGATGGCCCCGATGGCCGACCACTTCAGCGGCGACTTGCCCGGCGTGAGGATCCACACGACGACGACGTAGATCGGCGCGATGAGGTGCAGCACCTCGTTCGACCACGGCACCGTGCTGCCCTGGTCGAGGGAGATCGAGCGCAGGAGCAGGTTGTAGACCACCCCGGTGGTGGCCATGTAGGTCACGACGGCCGCGAGCGAGAGGTTGTACCAGGCCGGATCGCGCCGCACCGTGAACGAGTAGTAGGCGCCGATGAGCAGGGCGAGAGCCGCCAGGGCGTTGGAGAGGATGGTGAAGTAGCTGAAGAAGTTCACCAGGAAGTGCGGCACGTCGGGCACGAGCTCGATGCTGTGCACGAGCTGCGCCACGATCGCCGCGATGATGACACCGGCCGCGACGATGCGGATGACCCCGAACACTCTGCGCATGGCCACACTCTAGCGGCGGGCCTCGCCGCCTCCGGCAGGCTTCCCGACGGCGGCCGCCTTCTCCCGCAGCACCGACCGCTCGCGCTCGTTGCGGGCGAGCGCGGCCGCGGCCTCGAACTCCGTGCGGGCCTCCTCGTGGCGCCCGAGGCGCGCGAGCAGCTCTCCACGCACGCTCGGCAGCAGGTGCGACCCGGCAAGCGCGCCACCCTCCCGCAGCCCGTCGACGATCGGCAGAGCGGATGCCGGTCCCATCGCCATCGAGACCGCCACCGCCCGGTTGAGGTCGACGAACGGATTCGGCGCGATCCGCCCGAGGGCCTCGTAGAGCAGCACGATCCGCGCCCAGTCGGTGGCCTCGACGCTCGGCGCCACGGCATGGCACTCCGCGATCGCGGCCTGCAGCGCATAGCTGCCGCGGCTGCGGCCGAGCCGCCGGGAGAGGTCGTCGGCGCGCGCGAGCACGGTGCGCCCGCGGCCGATCTGCGAGCGGTCCCACAGGGTGCGGTCCTGGTCGTCGAGCAGCACGGGCGTGCCGTCCGGTCGCTCCCGCGCACGGAACCTCGACGCCTGGAACTCCATCAGGGCCACGAGCCCGTGCACCTCGGGTTCTCGCGGCAGGAGGCCGTCGAGCACCCGGCCGAGCCGGAGCGCCTCCGCGGCGAGCTCGGTGCGGATCCAGCGGTCGCCCGCCGTGGCCGCGTAGCCCTCGGTGAACACGAGGTACACGACGCCGAGCACGGGCCCGAGCCGGGCGCGCCACTCGGCGGGCTCCGGCACCTCGAACGGCACCTTGGCGGCCGCGAGCGTCTTCTTCGCCCGCACGATCCGCTGCTGCACCGTCGAGACGGGCAGGAGGAACAGCCGCGCGATCTCCTCCGTCGTGAGACCGCCCACGACCTTGAGGGTGAGCGCGACCTGCGCCTCCCGGGAGAGCACCGGGTGGCAGGCGGTGAACACGAGCCGCAGCACGTCGTCCGGGATCGGCTGCCACGCGTCGCCCGCACCGGAGACCGACTCCTCGAGCTCGTGGGCCATCGCCCGGTGCCGCTCGTCGAGGCGCTCCCGGCGGCGCCACACGTCGATCGCCTTCCGCTTCGCGACGGCGGTGAGCCAGGCGGCCGGGTTCTCCGGCACGCCCGACTCCTGCCACTGGCGGAGGGCGTCGAGCACGGCCTCCTGCGCGAGGTCCTCGGCGAGCCCGAGGTCTCCCGTGAGGCGGGCGAGGGTGGCGACCACGTGCGATCCGTCGATGCGCCAGACGGCGTCGACCCGTCGCCGCAGGGCGTCGACGACACGCTCGCCGGCCTGGCTCTCGCCGGCCCGACCCTCGCCGGCCCGACCCTCGCCGGCCTGGCCCGCGGTCACCGCGCGGCCTGCTCCTCGCGCCAGCCCTCCTCCTTCTTCAGGAACTCGTTGTCCTGGAAGCCCTCGAAGTCGCTCATCTCGGTGACCCGGCGCACCTCGAGCTTCGAGCCCGCACCGAGGGGTGCTCGCGACGCCCACTCGACCGCCTCCTCCTTGGAGGAGACCTCGAGCATCCAGAAGCCGCTGAACAGCTCGTGGGTCTCGCCGTAGGGGCCGTCGGTCACGATCGGGGCCTCGCCGCCGAACTCCACCACGAAGTTCTTCGACATGTCGTCCGCCAGGCCCTCGCCCGCGAGGAGCACGCCCGCGTTCATCATGGCCTCGTTGTAGGCGCCCATCGCGTTGATGATCTCCTCGAAGTCGGCCGCCTCGTACTCGGTCTTCGCCGCGTCGGTCGATCGCATGATCAGCATGTACTTCATCGTCTTCTCCTCATCTCGGAGCGGCCCTCTGCGCGCTCCTACTCTGACGTCGAACGGCGGATGCGCGGATCGACACGATCGGGAAAGAAATCTCCGGCCCATACGATTGAACCGTGCCTGACACCCAGATCTCCACCCTCATCCGTTCCCGCCTGACCGAGACGCCGGACTTCCCGAGCCCCGGGATCCTCTTCCGCGACCTCTCCGGACTCTTCGCCGACGGGCCGGCTCTCCGCGCCGTGGCCGAGGAGCTCATCGAGGGCTTCGGTCCGATCGACGCCGTGGTGGGCGTCGAGGCGCGCGGCTTCGTGCTGGGCGCCGCTGCCGCGGTGGCCGGCGGCCTCGGGATGCTCGCGGTGCGGAAGGCGGGCAAGCTCCCGGGCGAGGTGCTCGCCGAGAGCTACGAGCTCGAGTACGGCACCGCGACCCTCGAGGTGCACCCCGACACCCTTCCGCGCGGCGCCCGCGTGGTGATCGTCGACGACGTGCTCGCGACCGGCGGCACCCTCACCGCCACGCTGCGGCTGATGGAGCGCGCCGGCTGGGAGGTCGCGGGCGTCGCGGTCGTGATCGAGCTGTCGAGCGAGTTCGACGGCCGAGGCGTGCTCGCGGCGTCGACGGATGCGCCGGTGAAGGCCCTCGTGTCGTTCTAGTCGCGCGCGCGTGGAGAAACGCGAGCCTGGCGGTGACCTCGGCGCCCTGGGCGATGGTCAGCACGAGGCTCGCGTTTCTCCGCGTGGCCGGCCGGGACCGGGGCCTGTGCCGGCGACTGCTGAAGCGGCAAGGCCTGGCTAGTCGCCGACGACGCGCGCGCCGGCCACCGGGCCGGTGACGCGCACGACGTGGTGGCGTGCCGCGCTCAGCGCGATCTGCAACTCGAGCGCACCGTCGAGGTCGGCGGCGAGGAAGGCGATCGTGGGGCCCGATCCGGAGACGATGCCGGCGAGGGCGCCGTTGGCCTCCCCCACCTCGAGCACGGCGCCGAGCCCCGGATGCAGGTGCAGCGAGGGCGCCTGGAGGTCATTGTGCAGCGACTCGGCGAGCATGTGCGGGTCGCCGGCCCGGAGCGCCTGCAGCACGTCGGCCTCGACCTGCGGCTGGCCCTGGGCGGGGAAGATGTCCTGGGCGTGGCGCTCGCGGTGCCGGTCGAGCTCGCGGTAGACCTCGGGGGTCGAGAGCCCGCGCTCCGGCAGCACGAGCACCCACTGGAAGTTCCCCTTCGCGAGCGCGGGGCTGAGCTGGTCGCCGCGCCCCGTGCCGATTGCCGTGCCCCCGGTGAAGGCGAACGGCACGTCGGCGCCGAGCTCGGAGGCGAGCGTGAGCAGCTCGTCGCGGCCGAGCTCCGTGCCCCAGAGCGTGTCGCAGGCGAGCAGGGTGGCTGCGGCGTCGGCCGATCCGCCGCCCATGCCGCCCGCGATCGGCACGTTCTTCTCGATCCGGAGGTGGGCGCCGCCGCGGAACCCCGTGGTGCGTGCGAGCAGCCGGGCTGCGCGGATGGCGAGGTTCGAGCCGTCGGTCTCGAGCCCCGAGGTGTCGATGTGCCCGCCGAACTCCACCGAGAAGTCGTCGGCCGCGCTCGCGAAGACGTCCTCGTAGAGCGAGACGGCCTGGTAGGCGGTGGCGACGTCGTGGTAGCCGTCCTCCATCACCGCGCCCACCTTGAGGAACACGTTGATCTTGCCGGGGGCCCGCACGTGCACGGTCTTCAGCTGGCCCCTGGTGGTCATGGATCCAACTTATCCCACCGGGCCAGCCCCTCCGTTCAGCGCCCGGAGAGCACCCGCACGA
Organism: Herbiconiux sp.; assembly: GCF_023264895.1. Classification (GTDB taxonomy): domain Bacteria; phylum Actinomycetota; class Actinomycetes; order Actinomycetales; family Microbacteriaceae; genus Herbiconiux. Next base: position 4,248 of record NZ_JAHFUY010000016.1, read on the forward strand.
AGTCGGCGAGGAAGGCCTCGCGGTCGACGTCGAGCACCACGAAGGTGTCGGGCGCCGCCTCGGTGGGCCAGCTCACGGGGAGTCCCTCGGCGGTCTGCATGAGGTGCGCGCGGGTGAAGAAGCCGTCGCTCGTGATGTTGACCGGGCCCTCGACCGACTTCGTGATCCACTCCGGCTGCACGAGCAGCGCGGCGGCGAGGCCGTCGTGGGCGGGCGAGACGCGGCGGCCCCAGGAGACCTGGTAGAAGTCCATGTAGGCCTCGAGCACCTGGGCCGAGAAGGTGCCCCACTCGGTGCCGGCGCGGTGCAGCGCCTGCACGGCCTGCTCGTCGACGATCGTGCCGGCGGTGACGTTGACGCCCACCATGACGAGCTTGTTGCGCGGCGCGGCGAACACGCGCGCGGAGGCCTCGGCGTCGTTGTGGATGTTGGCGTCGACCATCTGCACGGTCCCGAGCGGCGGGAAGGGGCCTGAGCCTCCCATGATGACGACCGAGCGGTAGAGGGTGAGCAGTTCGGGCTCGATCTCGAGCGCGAGCCCGAGGTTCGTCAGCGGGCCGATCGGCAGCAGGTCGTAGTAGCCGGGGCGTGAACGGCCGAGCTCCACGAGCAGCTCGGCGGAGCTCAGCGGCGAGAGGTTCTTGGGGGTGAGCCGCTCGGGCCAGAGGTCGCCGAGGCCGTCGGCGCCGTGCACGTGCGCCGCGATCCGGGCCTCGCCGTCGATGGGGCCGGGAGCACCCTTGGCCACGAGGGTGTCCTCGAGGCCGGCGACCTTCAGCACGCGCGCGATGTTCTCCAGCGCCGACTCGACGGGGGTGTTGCCATAGACGCTCGTGATGGCCGAGATCTCGGCGTCGTCGCGGCCCGCGAGGTAGAGCAGGGCGAGGGCGTCGTCGATGCCCGTGTCGGTGTCGAGCACGATGTGCCGGACGCCGCCGCCGTCGATCGTGCCGTCTTGGAGCGCGGCGACGGCGGGGGTGGTGGCGGATGCGGGGTTCTGGCCGGTCATACCGAGACCTTTCTGGAGCGGGCGAAGCGGATGCGCGTGAGGACGAGCACGACGAGGGTGATGGCGTAGGGCGCGGCATCCGTGAGCTGCTGGGGGGCTCCGATGCCCTGCAGCCGGAAGCCGAGGGCCTCGGCCGCGCCGAAGCCCAGGCAGGCGAGCGGCAGCCAGAGCGGCCGTCCCGCCACGAGCATGACCGCGGCCACCGCGATCCAGCCACGGCCCGCCGTCATGTTCTCGGTGAAGACCGTGACGTTGCCGAGGGCGAGCTGCGCGCCGGCGATGCCGCAGAGGGCGCCGCCCACGATCGTGGCCCACATCTGGAACGACGGCACGTTCACGCCGAGGCTCGCAGCGGCCTCCGGATGCTCGCCCACGCCGCGCAGGCGCAGGCCGGCCGGCGTCGCCTTCAGCCACAGGCCCACGGCCACGATCACGACGAAGGCGAGGGGCACGAGCAGGGTCTGGCCGGCGAAGATCGGGCCGATGACGGGGACGTCGGCGAGGAACGCCATCTTGGGCAGCCCCTCGAGGCCGCGCGGCGAGAACGATCCGGAGACGTCGAACAGCACGCGCAGGAGGAAGCCCGTGAGACCGAGGGCGAGGAGGTTCGTGCCGATCGCGATGATGATCGGATCGGCCTTCCAGCGCGCCGACCCGACCGCGAGGATCACGGCGAACAGGGCGGTGCTGAGGAGCGCGACGAGCACGCCGCCCCAGGCGCTGCCGGTGTAGTAGCTGCCGGCCACGGCGGCGAAGGCGCCCCACAGCATCTGCCCCTCGAGCGCGATGTTGAAGACGCCCACCTGGGCGGAGATCGCACCGGCGAGGGCGGCGTAGAGGATGGGCGTGGCCGCGAGGAGCACGGCGGCCACGAAGCTCAGTTCGAAGATCTGCATCAGGCGGAGCTCCGCTCGGTGCGGCGCTGGTCGAGCACGGTGCGGAGGGCGAGCACCACGATGACGACTCCCTGGAGCACGTCGGAGAGCTGGCGCGGAACGTCGGCCGAGCGCTCCATCGACGCCCCGCCCACCTGCAGGATGGTGAAGAGGATCGCGGTGACGGGGATGAGCGCCGGGCGACCGCCGGCGAGCAGCGCCGCCGCGAGACCGGCGAAGGTGTAGCCGGGCGAGATGAGCGCCCCGTCGATGAGGCGGTAGGGCGAGGACATGACGATGATCGCGCCGACGATGCCGGCGGCGGCCCCGGCGGCGGCCATCGCACCGAAGGCGAGGCGCCCCACCCGCACGCCGCCGTAGGCGCCGAAGCGCCGGTTCGCCCCCACCACGCGGAGTTCGAAGCCGACGGCGCTGCGGGAGTCGACCACGTAGAACGCGACCATCATGGCGATGATGACGAGGAGGCCGGTGTTGGAGTAGGAGAGGTCGCCGAGCGCCCACATCCGCCCCTCGTCGGGCAGGCGTGGGGTCTGGGCCACCGCGGAGCCGGCCTCGCCGATCTGGAACCGGAGGAGGTAGGAGACCACGGCCACCGCGATCGGCGACAGCAGGAGCGTGGAGATGATGATGGGGATGCCGAAGCGCGTGGCGAGCGGGGCCGACAGCGCACCGAAGCCGCCCGACACGATCGCGGCGGCGAGCACGGCGAGCGGCACGAGCAGGATGCCGGGAAGCGGCACGTTGAGCGCGACCCAGGCCGCCGTGAGGCCGCCGAGCACCATCTGGCCGTTGCCGCCGAGGTTGAACTCGCCCATCCGGAGCGGGATCGCCGCCGCGAGGGCCATGCCGCAGATGAAGCCCCAGACCGAGAAGGTGTAGTCGAGCTGGCGCGGATCGAGGCTGCCCTCGAGCACGGCGGCGTAGGCGGTGAGGGGATCGAGCCCGGCCGCGGCGATGATGACGGCGCCGATGAGGAGGGCGAGGACGACGGCGCCGAGGGGCACGACCGCGGGGTGGCGGAGGGCCGTGGCGAGCAGGCGCCGGGCGCGGGGCTGCGGCTTGGTGGGGGTGGAGGTCATGGGGTGCGGTCGGTCTCCGGCTCGGGAGCGGGGGTGTCGGTGGGCGCGGGAGCGACTGCGGCTGCCGCGTCGGGCGCGGGTGCGGCCTCGGCGGCGCCCGCCATCGCGGCTCCGATGCGGGCCGTCGTGGCCTCGGCGGCGGTGAACTCGGCCACGACGCGGCCGGAGTACATGACGAGGATGCGGTCGGCGAGCGCGAGCAGCTCGCTGATCTCGTGCGAGACGAGCAGCACAGCTCCCCCGCCGGCCCGGTAGTCGAGCAGTCGCTGGTGGATCGACTCGATGGCGCCCACGTCGACTCCCTGGGTGGGCTGCTCGGCAATGAGCACCGGCGCGCCGTGCGAGAGCTCGCGCGCGATGACGACCTTCTGCGCGTTGCCGCCGGAGAGCGCGCCGATCGGCTGCTGCTCGCCCGACGTGCGCACGTCGTAGTCGGCGATGAGCTCGCGGGCACGGGCGCGCTCGGCCCTGATCGACATCCAGCCGCGGCGGAGGCCCTTCGAGGCGCCGATGGGGGCGGTGCGGTGGTGGCCCAGGGTCACGTTCTCGGCCACCGAGAGGGTGACCGCGGTGCCCTCGCCACGACGGTCCTCGGGGATGACGGCGAGCCCGGCCGCGCGTCGGTCGCGCACCGAGCGGCTGCCGACCTCCTCGCCGAGGAGGCGGATGCGCCCGGACGAGGCCTGCACGGTGCCGAGCACGGCGGCGACGAGCTCGTGCTGGCCGTTGCCGGAGACGCCCGCGACGCCGACGATCTCACCGCGGTGCACGGCGAGCGAGACGTCGTGCACGGCAGGGGTGCGGGGGTCGCCCACGGTGACGTGCTCGACCTCGAGCGCCACGGCGCCCGGCGTGCCCGTGCCCGGGTTCCGCACCTCGTCGATCTCGCGGCCGGTCATGGCGTGCACGAGCGACGCGCTCGTGGCCTCGCTGGTGGCGAACCGGCCCGTGACGCGCCCGTCCCGGAGCACGGTGACCTCGTCGCTCACGGCGAGCACCTCGTGGATCTTGTGGGTGACGAGCACGACGGTGGTGCCGGCATCCGCTGCCCGCCTGATGACGGTGAAGAGGGAGGTGACCTCGCTCGGGGTGAGCACGGCGGTGGGCTCGTCGAGGATGAGGATGCGGGCGTCGCGATGAAGCGCCTTGAGGATCTCGACCCGCTGGCGGGCGCCGGCCGAGAGCGAGCCCACGACGGCGGTGGGCTCGGTCTCGAGGCCGTAGCGCTCACTCAGCTCGCGCACGCGCGCGGCGGCGGCCCGGCGGTCGATGAGACCGCCCTTCGTGGGCTCGGCGCCGTAGACGACGTTATCGGCCACGGTCATCGAGTCGAAGAGCCGGAAGTGCTGGTGCACCATGCCGAGACCGGCGGCGATCGCGTCGAGCGGGCCGTCGAACTGCACGGGCGCGCCGTCGACGCGGATCTCTCCGGAGTCGGGCTTCAGGAGGCCGAAGAGCATCGACATGAGGGTCGACTTGCCGGCGCCGTTCTCGCCCATGACGGCGTGCACGGAGCCGCGGCGCAGCACGAGATCGACGCCGTCGTTGGCCACGACGGCGCCGAATCTCTTGCCGATCCCGACGAGCTCGACCGCCGGAGCGCTCGGCTCGCCGGTCACCGCTGCTGCGGAGGGTGAGGTCATCCGGCGGTGAGCGGGTCTGCCACGACGATCTCGCCCGAGATGATCTGGTCGCGGATGGCCGCGACCTGCTCGATGACCTCGGGGTGGTCGGCGATGAGGCACTCCGACTCCGCGACGCCCTCCTCGAGACCGGTGAGGCCGACGCCGCCCTCGGCGAGGCCGTAGGCGGTGAAGCCGCCCGTGGTGCCGTCGAGGATGTCACCGACCGAGTTCACGAGGGCGATGTCGACGCGCTTGATGGCGTTGTCGACGACGTTGCCGGGCGAGTCGAGGCACTGGTTGGTGTCGACGCCGAAGGCCTTGAATCCGGTCTCGGCCGCGGCCTCGAACACACCCAGGTTTCCGCCGGACGCGGCGGCCTGCACGTAGTCGGCCCCGCCGTCGGCGAGGATCTGGGCCTGCGCCTTGGAGCGGGCCTGGTCGCCGAACGGGTTGTCGCCGCCCACGTACTGCACGGCGGTGGCCACGTCGGGCTTGACGCTCTTGGCGCCCTCGAAGAACGGGTCGACCCAGCGGTGCAGGAACGGGGTGTCGAGCGAGGCGACCACACCGATGTTGTTCGTCTGGGTGAGCAGGCCCGCCTCGACGCCGGTGAGGTAGGTGGCCTCGTACTCCTTGAAGACGGCGGAGGTGAGGTTGTCGGTGGGCTCCTCGGCCGAGGTGTCGATCAGCAGGAACTGCTGGTCGGGGTAGTCGGCGGCGGCCTGCGTGATCTGGTCGAGCACGCTGAAGCTCACACCGATGATGATGCTCGGCTCCTCGCGCACGGCGGCGTCGATGTTCTGCTGGATGCTCGTGGGGTCTTCGCTCTCGTACACGTCGACCGAGGCGTCGAACTCCTCGCCGGCCTGCACGGCGCCGTCGGCGGCGAGCTGCAGGAAGTTGTTGGAGCCGATGGGCGTCGGCGTGATGAGGATGATCGAGTTCTCGGCGTCGGCCGAGGCGTCGCCGCCCTCGCCGCCCGAGCTCGAGCACGCGGCCACGGACACGAGGAGCCCGGCCGCCAGTGCGGCGGCGCTGGCTCGGCGCGCGATTTTCGACATGGAAGTCCCCTTACGGAAGGTCTGCTGTGAAGGCGTCCCGGCGGAGATGTGGCGCCCGCCTGATCGGACCCTCCATTCTATCGAGACTCGCAGTCCCATCGTGCCGGGGGTCGGTGGGGCGTGGCACATGGCGTCACAGACGCCTTCGCCGTCGCAGTCGCAGTCGCAGTCAGGGCCCTTCCGGCAGTGACGGTGGTGATGGTCGTGGTCACGGTCGCACCAAGGCCAGCGCTGCCGCCACCACGGCGGCGGGATCGTCGCGGTGCACGGAGTGGCCGGCGCCCACGACCGTCTGCACGATGGCATCCGCCTTGGCCTCGGTGAGGGCTGCACCCTGCTCCGGCGAGAAGATGGCGCCGCACGCGGGGTCGGCGGCGAGCACGTGCACGCGGGGTGCCAGTTCGGCGAGGGTCGGCTCCAGCTGCCAGCGCCTCGACGACCCGCCGGTGGTGTTGGCACGGATGGTGCGCTCCACCACGAACGGGCTGACGACGCGAGCGGCCAGGACCTTCTGCACGGCGTCTTCGACGTGCCAGCGCGGGTGCCGACTCAGGAGCTCGGCCGGATCGAGGTCGTCGAGATCGCCCAGGATGTCGGCGACGAGGTCGTCGGCCTCCTCGTGATCGACCGCGATGACGGGATCGAGCAGGAGGAGCGTGCGGGCCCACCGCGGCTCCGCAGCGGCGGCCACCACCGAGACCGCTCCGCCGAGGGAGTGCCCGACCACGAGGTCCCACGGCCGATCATCCCCGGTCGGGCTGAGGCGCACCACATCAGCCGCGTAGCCGTCGAGCGAGTAATCGGTCGTCCGCGGCGAGGCGCCGTGACCGCGGAGGTCGGCCGCGGTCACCGCCCACCCCTGCTCGGCGAGCAGGCTCGCCACCTGCCACCATGTGCCCGCGGCCGAGGGCAGTCCGTGCAGGAGCAGCACCGACGGCGCTCGGGAGGTGTGCTCGCCCCACCGCAGTGTGGCGAGCTCGACGGCGAACGGCACGGATCCACTCATCCCGGAATCCTCCCACCCCCGCGCCCACCTGGCACGCCGCCGCGACGACCTGTCGCGGACGGCGGGGGTCGGTGACCAGCCCGGGGTCGATGACCAGCCCAGGGCCGGTGATCAATCGAGAGTCAGCGGTCGGCCCGCACATAAGGCAGCAGTTCGGCCATGACCGAGTCGCTGATGGTGGAAGGGCCACCGAGCACGATGATGTGCTTCGGTCGGAGCCGGCCCAGCTCTGTGGCCGCCGCCCCCGGGAGGGAGTCGGGTCGGACGAGCAGCACCGGCGCACCGTCGACGATCGCCGCCGCCGACCCGGAGAGCGCGTCGGGGAACACGAGGCCGGAAGCGACGTACACCGTCTGGATGTCGGTGCGGAAGCCGGCGGCGGTCGCAGCCGAGACCTCGTAGCGGTCGGCGCCGGTGGTGCGGCTGACGGGCGCGATCTCACCGAGCTGCCGCGCGACCTCCGCCGAGACGGTGCTCTCCCCGCCCATCAGGACGATCCTCCCTGGCCGCAGACGCAGCAGTTCCTCCTCCACCACGCCGGGAACGAAATCCTTCGTCGTGAGCAGCACGGGTGCCTGCAGCGAGCCGGCGGCGGCCGACCCGGACAGTGCGTCAGGGAACACCGCGCCCGAGGCGACGTAGACCACGGGTCGGCCCGGCCGGAACGCGTCTCCGGAGAGCAGCGTCGAGACCTCGTACCGGTTCGCGCCGTCGAGGCGGTCGACGACCCCCGCGAAGTCGTGGAGCAGCCGGAAGGTCTCGTCGCTCACGCTCGCAGCCCCACCCGCCACCACGATGCGATCCGGAGAGAGTCGCCTGAGCTCCGTCGCCACGGCCTCGGGGATGCCCCGGTGCGGAACCAGGAGCACAGGTGCGTTGAAGGTGCCGGCGACGGCCGACGCCGACAGAGCGTCGGCGAAGCCGACCCCCGAGGTGATGTAGACGACGGGTCCATCCGGCGCGAAGGTCTTCTCCGACACCAGCGCCGACACCGCGTAGCGGTCGGCCCCGCCATAGCGCTCGACGGCCGGGTAGGCCTGGGCGGCGGGCGCGAGCACGGTCTGAGCGGCCAGCACAGCGGCAGCGACGGCCACCACGGAGACGAAGGAACGGGTACGGGATCGGGAACGGGTCATGAGAATCTCTCCTCGTCGAGATGGAAGGGAACCTCCATCTACCCGCACCCGACCCCGCCGGCGTTATGAGTACTTGCTACTCAATCGCGGCTGCTCGGCCTCCTCAGGAGGGGACGATGTAGCCGGCCAGCTGCGCACGAACGGACTCGGAGACGGTCCTATCGCCTCCGAGGACGACGATTCGCGTGGGGTTCAACCGGTCCAGCTCCAAGCCCACCAGGCCGGGAACGGAGTCCGCCGTGACGAGCAGCACGGGCCCGTGCGCCTTGATCGCAGCAGCCGACCCGGAAAGGGCGTCGGGGAACACCGAGCCGGACGCCACGAACACGGTCTTCGCGCCGACGGGGAAGGCGCTGAGCGACGTCGCGGCCGAGACGGCATAGCGATCGGCACCGCCGACACGGGTGGTGTCGCGCACGATGCCCCGCAGCTGGGTGAGGACGGTGTCGGAGATCGTGTTCTCCCCGCCGAGGACGATCAGCTTCGACGGAGCCAAACGGGCGAGCTCGAGTCCGATGGCGCCCGGGATGGCGTCCTTCTGCACGAGCAGGACCGGGCCGCCCAGCTGTCCCGCGGCCGCGGAGCCCGACAGGGCATCCGGGAACACCTGGCCGGACGCGATGTACGCGACAGGGTTCTTCGGCCACAGGGTCTGCTCGGAGAGCCTGGCGGACACCTCGTAGCGCGTATCGCCGACCACGCGTTCGACGTCATCGGCGAAGTCGCCCAGCGCCTTCTCGACGTCGCTGCTGACGGACGCGGTGCCGCCCACGACGACGATGACGTCGGGATTCAGTTTCGTCAGCTGGGCGGCCACCAGGTCGGAGATGCCCGATCGCGACACGAGCAGCACCGGTGCCTTCTGCGCACCGGCCACGGCCGAGGCGGAAAGGGCGTCGGCATACCCCTCGCCCGACGCCACGAACACGAGGGGCGAGGTGGTGAACTCGCTGGCTGCTACCCCGGCGGACACGGCGTAACGGTCCGCCCCGCCGATGCGCGTGACGCCGGCCGCGGCGAACTCCTCGCTCTGGACCGACTCGGTCGACGACGGCACAGGTGCCGTGTCGGCAACGGCGGCGGAGGGTACGGCGAACAGGGAGAGGGCCACGGCGACGGTGGCCGCAGCTCCCATCGCTCGAAGCGGAGGTCGGGTACGGGTGGTCATGAAGAGCTCCTTGCGTCTGGAAATGATCTTCCAGACTTGCGCTCACAACCGATCGAGCGTGAGGAGTACTTGCTACTCAGCGGCAGGAGCCGCGGCCCCGAGGGAGGCTCGCGCCACCGCGAGGAAGTCGTGCACCGTGAGGGACTCGCCGCGGGCCGTGGGCGCGATGCCCGCCGCCTCGAGCACGGCGATCGCGGCCTGGGAGGAGCCGAAGAGCTCCGAGAGCGCCTGCCGGAGCATCTTGCGGCGCTGGCCGAAGGCGGCGTCGACGATCTCGAAGGTGCGCACCCGCAGCTCCTCGGTGTCGAGCCCCGTGCCCACGCGCTCGAAGCCCACGAGCACCGAGTCAACGTTCGGCACCGGCCAGAACACCTGCCGCGACACCTGCCCGGCCGTCCGCCACTCGCCGTACCAGGCGGCCTTCACGCTCGGCGAGCCGTAGACCTTCGAGCCCGGGTCCGCCGCGAGCCGGTGGCCGACCTCCGCCTGCACCATGACGACCCCCGAGCGGATGCCCGGGAAGTGCTCGAGCAGGTGCAGCAGCACGGGCACCGAGACGTTGTAGGGCAGGTTCGCCACGAGCCGAGACGGCTCGTCCGGCAGCGACCGGATGCGCAGCGCGTCCTCCCGGATCACCGTGAGCTTCGCCGCCGGCGCCAGCTGCGACACCGTGAGCGGCAGCTGCTCCGCCAGCCGGTGGTCGATCTCCACCGCCACCACCGAGGCACCGGCCTCGAGGAGGCCGAGCGTGAGCGAGCCGAGCCCCGGGCCCACCTCGACGACCACGTCGCCCGCCTCGACCTTGGCGACCCGCACGATCTTCCGCACCGTGTTGGCGTCGATCACGAAGTTCTGGCCGAGCTTCTTCGTGGGCGTCAGGTCGAGCATGCCGGCCAGATCCCGGATCTCGGCCGGCCCCAGCAGGGAGACCCCGGTCGACGCGGAGTCGGTCACGAGGCCTGCACCGGCTCGTCGTCCCAGCGGCCGTAGACGAGCTCCGAGTTCGACGAGATCTGCGCCGCGAGCATCGACACGTCGGTGCCGAGGTGCGCGGCCATGGCCCGCAGCGTGTGCGGCACCAGGTACGGGGCGTTCGGCCGGCCCCGGAACGGCATCGGCGTGAGGTAGGGCGCATCCGTCTCGACCAGCAGCAGCGCCCGCGGTGCCACCTCGAGCGCCTCGCGCAGGTTGCCCGCGTTCTTGAAGGTCACGTTGCCGGCGAACGACATGTACCAGCCGTTCTCCGCGCAGATCGCGGCGAGCTCGGCGTCGCCCGAGAAGCAGTGGAAGACCGTGCGCTCAGGCGCGCCCACCCGGTGCAGCGTGGCGATGACCTCCGCGTGCGCATCCCGGTCGTGGATCTGCAGCGCGATGCCGTTCTCCTTGGCGATCTCGATGTGCGCCTCGAACGAGCGGTACTGCGCCGCGAGGCCGGCCTCACCCGTGCGGTAGAAGTCGAGCCCGGTCTCACCGACGGCACGCACCCGCGGCCAGCTCGCGAGGTCGGCGATCTCGGCGAGCGCGTCGTCGAGCCCACCGGCCGCGTCGTACTCCGGCGCCTCGTTCGGGTGGATGGCGACGGCGGCGAGCATGCGCGGCTCCCTGGCCGCCTGCTCGGCCGACCAGCGCGAGGTCTCGAGGTCGGTGCCCACCTGCACGACCCCGCGCACGCCGACGGCCGAGGCCCGGTCGAGCTGCTCGTGGTAGTCGATCGGATCGGCTCCGTGCGCGATCTCGAGGTGCGTGTGGTTGTCGTAGACGGGCACGACGAGCGCCTCGGGCAGCGGCGGGTAGGCCTGCTCGGTGCGGTCGGACGGCTCGCGCTCGCGGAGGAACGCCGGCTGCCCCTCGGGGATCGTCACGCCGTGGCCTCCACCTCGATGCGCGGGAAGAGCGCCTCGAGGGGCTGCACGCGGTCACCGCCCGTCCACTCGAAGGCCGAGCGGATCGGCTGGTCGGCGACGGCGCCGTCTCCCGACAGGGCGGTCCAGAGCTTGGCCGAGGCCTCGGGCACGACGGGCGAGAGCAGCACGGCGAGCGTGCCGAGACCGCGGACGGCCGTGCCGAGCACGACGGCGAGGCGCTCGGCGTTCGCCGGATCCTTCGACAGCGCCCAGGGCTCCTGCACGGTGATGTAGCCGTTGAGCTCGTCGACGAGCTCCCAGATGCGCGCGATCGCCTCGTGCACGGCGACGCGCTCGATGGCGGCGTCGGCGGCCTGGGTGACGCGGCGCTCGGTCTGCTGGATGGCGCGCTCCGCATCCGTCACGGCGCTCTCGACGACGGCGGGGATGACGCCGTCGAAGTAGCGGGTGACCATGGCGACGACGCGCGAGGCGAGGTTGCCGAAGCCGTTGGCGAGCTCCGCCTGGTAGCGGGCCGCGAGGTCCTCCCAGGAGAACGAGCCGTCCTGGCCGAAGCTGATGGCGCGCATGAAGTAGTAGCGGAACGCGTCCGACCCGAAGGTGTCGGTGATCTGCTCGGGCGCGATGCCGGTGAGCTTCGATTTCGACATCTTCTCGCCGCCGACGAGCAGCCAGCCGTGGCCGAAGACCTGCTTGGGCACCTCGAGGCCTGCGGCCATGAGCATGGCGGGCCAGATGACGGCGTGGAAGCGCGCGATGTCCTTGCCCACGATGTGGGTGGCGGGCCAGAGCCGCTCGAACTTCTCGTCGTCCGACCCGTAGCCCGCGGCGGTGGCGTAGTTGAGAAGGGCGTCGAACCACACGTAGACCACGTGCGACTCGTCCCACGGCACCTTGACGCCCCAGTCGAAGGTCTGCCGCGAGATCGACAGGTCGGTGAGCCCGCGCTGCACGAAGGCGACGATCTCGTTGCGCACGCTCGCGGGCTGCACGAACTCGGGGCGCTCCTCGTAGAGGTCGAGCAGGCGCTGGGTGAAGTCGCTCATGCGGAAGAAGTAGTTGCGCTCCTTCAGCAGCTCCACCGGCTTGGAGTGGATGGCGCAGACCAGCTGCCCCTCGTACTGCCCCGTGCCGTCGACGAGGTCGGAGAGCTGCTTGTACTCCTCGCAGCCCACGCAGTAGTAGCCCTCGTACTCGCCGGTGTAGATGTAGCCGGCGTCGTAGAGGCGCTGCAGGAAGAGCTGCACGTTCTTCTCGTGCCGCTCCTCGGTGGTGCGGATGAAGTCGTCGTTGGAGATGTCGATGGTCTCGAGCAGCGGCTGCCACGACTCCGCCACGAGCTTGTCGGCCCACTCCTGGGGGCTCACGCCGTTGGCGGTAGCGGTGCGCAGGATCTTCTGGCCGTGCTCGTCGGTGCCGGTGAGGAACCACGTGTCGTCACCCGCCTGGCGGTGCCAGCGCGCGAGCACGTCGGCGGCGACCTCGGTGTAGGCGTGCCCGATGTGGGGCACGTCGTTCACGTAGAAGATCGGCGTGGTGATGTAGAACGAGCCGTCGGACATGGTCTCCATCCTAAAGGCCGGGGCCTCGCGCCGACGCCGTGTGACGGGGGCTCTACGGGCGGCGGGCGGCCAGGGCGCCCTCGTAGAGCGTGCGCTTCGAGAGCCCGGTGGCCTCGGCGATCGCCGCCGCCGCATCCTTCAGCCGGTAGCCGTCGGAGACGAGCTCGAGCACCTGGGCGATGCCCGTCTCGTCCGAGACCTCGAGAGCGGTGGCGCCGGCGACCACGATGCAGATCTCGCCCCGCACTCCCCCGGCGGCCCACTCGGCGAGCTCGGTGGCGGTGCCGCGCTTCGCCTCCTCGTAGAGCTTCGTGAGCTCGCGCACCACCACGACCCGGCGGTCGGCGCCGAGCTCGGCCGCGAGGTCGGTGAGCGACTCCGCGAGCCGGTTGGGCGACTCGAAGAACACCATCGTGCGCGCCTCCCGGGCGAGCGCCCGGTAGGCGGAGGCCCGCTCGCCGTGCTTGCGTGGCAGGAAGCCCTCGAAGGTGAAGCGGTCGGTCGGCAGGCCGGAGAGGGCGAGCGCGGTGACCACCGCGGAGGGCCCGGGGATGACGGTCACGTCGACCCCCGCCTCGATCGCGGCGGAGACCAGCTGGTAGCCCGGGTCCGAGACCGTCGGCATGCCGGCATCCGAGAGCAGCACGAGGTCGCCCTCGCGCGCCATCTCGACGAGGGCGCCGGCGCGCTCGCGCTCGTTGTGCTCGTGCAGCGGCAGCAGCCGCGGGCGGTTCTCGACACCCAGGCCCCTGAGGAGCTTCGCGGTGACCCTGGTGTCCTCGGCGGCGACCACCTCGGCGGCCTCGAGCACCTCGACGAGCCGCACCGACGCATCCTTGAGGTTTCCGATGGGCGTGGCCGCGAGGATGAGCATGCCGCCCAGTCTCCCACCTCGCCCGCGCTCGCCCGTTAGCATTGCCCGGTGAGCACAGAGGTGACGACCGGCCAGCAGAAGACCGTGGCCGCCGACCCCACCGGCTCACGTCTCGACGACTGGTGGCTGCGCCTCATGAGCACCCCGGTGCGCGAGCGGCTGTGGCGCTGGGGCGGGCCGATCGCGGTCACCCTGCTCGCGGCCGTGCTGCGCCTCGTGAACCTCGGGCATCCGGGAACCCTCGTGTTCGACGAGACGTTCTACGTGAAAGACGGCTGGACCACCTGGAACCTCGGCTACGAGGCCACCTGGCCGGGCGACGCCGACCTGCAGTTCAACGCGGGCGTCACCGACATCTTCCAGACCACCGGATCGTTCGCCGTGCATCCGCCCCTCGGCAAGTGGATCATCGGGGCCGGGATGGCCCTGTTCGGCGCCGACGACCCGTTCGGCTGGCGCATCGCCGTGGCGCTCTGCGGCATCCTGCTCGTGCTCGTGACGGTGCTCATCGCCACGAAGCTCTTCCACTCCACGCTCCTGGGCGTGATCGCGGGGTTCCTGCTCGCCATCGACGGGCACGCCATCGTGATGAGCCGCGTGGCCATCCTCGACGGCATCTCGGCGCTGTTCCTGCTGCTCGGCTTCGGGGCGGTGCTGCTGGATCGCGAGTGGCACGCCACCCGGCTGGCGGCGGCCGTCGCGGCGCGCACGCGGCAGCCGTCTGACCTCTCCGCCGATCCCGAGGCCGGGGCCGTTCCGCCCTCCTGGGGCCCCGTGCTGTGGAACCGCCCGTGGGTGCTCGCCGCCGCCGTGGCCTTCGGGCTCGCCTCGTCGGTGAAGTGGTCCGGCCTGTACTTCCTGGCCGCCTTCGGGCTCTACCTCGTGGTGGTCGACGCGCTCGCCCGCCGGCGGCTCGGCATCCCGTTCTGGTTCAGCGCCGCCATCCTCAAGCAGGCGCCCGCCACGTTCGTGCTGCTCGTGCCCGTCGCCGTGCTGACCTACCTCTCCACCTGGGCCGGCTGGTTCGCCACCACCGGCGGCATGTACCGCACCTGGGCCGAGGACACGGGGGGTCAGTGGACGGGGGCGCTCTCGTGGGTCCCGCTGCCGATCCAAAACTTCTGGCACCTCGAGGTGGCCGTCTACAACTACCACGTGGGTGAGAACTCGCCGCACCCCTACCAGTCGAACCCGTTCAGCTGGCTCTTCCTCGTGCGGCCCACCCAGATGTACGTGAACGAGGTCGACCCGAGCGCCTGCGGCAGCGCCATCTGCTACGAGAACATCACCTCGATCGCCAACCCGATCATCTGGTGGTGCGCCACCGCCGCGCTGTTCTACCTGGTCTATCGGCTGGTGCGGAAGCGCGAGTGGCAGGTGGGGCTCGTGCTCATGGGCATGGTGGCCGGCTACCTGCCGTGGCTGCTCTACCTCAACCGCACGATCTTCCAGTTCTACACGATCGCCTTCGAGCCCTACATGATCCTCGGGCTGACGTTCGTGATCGGGCTCGCGCTCGGCTCCCGGGATGATCCGCGGGCCGTGCGCACGCGTGCGCTCTGGATCGTGGGCGCGTTCCTCGTGGTGTGCCTCGCCGTGACCGCGTGGTTCTACCCCGTCTGGACGGCGATCCCCGTGCCGTCCTGGTTCCTGAGCCTGCACTACTGGCTGCCGAGCTGGCGATGAGGGCGCCCGGGGCGTGGGTTCCCGGGGTCCTCGTCGCCGGAGCGGCCGCGGTCGTCGCGTTCGCCGTGCATCTGGCGGCGCCGGCCGTGCCGATGCTCACGGCCGCCGTGGTGCTCGGCGTGGTGGTGGCGCAGATCCCGGCCCTCCGGCGGCACGTCGACGGCGTTCTGAAGCCCGGTCTCGCCCTCGCGGCGAGGCCGCTGCTCCGGGTCGGCATCGTGCTGCTCGGGCTGAAGCTGAGCCTCTCCGACATCGCCGGGCTGGGCTGGGCGACCATCGGGGTCATCGTCGCGATCGTCGTGCTGACGTTCCTCGCCACGCTGGCGCTCGGCCGCCGGCTGCGGCTGCCCGGCACGCAGCCCATCCTCATCGCCGCCGGGTTCTCCATCTGCGGAGCCTCCGCGATCGGTGCCGTGGGCGCCGTGACCCGCAGCAAGGACGAGGACGCGGCGACGGCGGTGGCCCTCGTGACCCTCTGCGGAACGCTCGCGATCGCCGTGCTGCCGGTGCTGGCCATCCCGCTCGGGATGTCGCCGGAGGAGTTCGGGCTGTGGGTGGGGCTGAGCGTGCACGACGTGGGGCAGGTCGTCGCGACGGCTCAGATCGCGGGGCCGGCCGCACTCGCCGCCGCCGTCGTGGTGAAGCTCACGCGGGTGCTGACCCTGGCGCCGATGGTGGCGACCGTCGGCCTCCTCCAGCGGCGCTCCGACCGCCGGTCGGCCGGTGCGGACGCTCCCGAGCCCGGGAAGCGGCCGGCGATCGTGCCGCTGTTCGTGCTGGGATTCGTGGCGGCCGTGCTGGTGCGCTCGTTCCTGCTGCCGCTCGTGGGCGGAGGCGCATCCGGCGTCGGGACGGGTGCCGCCAACGTCATCCTGGAGACGGCCGACGTGCTGCAGACCGCGCTCTTCGGCCTCGCGCTCTTCGCGCTGGGCACGGGGATCCGTTTCGCCCAGCTCGCGCGCACCGGGTGGCGCGCCCTCGTGGTGGGACTGGCATCCTGGGCCCTCATCGCCGTGCTCTCGCTCGCCGCGGTCGAGCTGCTCTCGTGAGGCGGCCTGAGCCGGGGCTCCTCGGCGGTCAGTAGGCTCGGCAGGGTGAGTGGAGCGGTGGCCGCAGCGCCCGAGATGCGCGCCAGGCGCGTCGGCGTGCTCGGTCCCGTGGCCGTCTGGCGTGACGGCGTCTGGGTGGAGCCGTCGGGCGCGCGCGCCAAGGGTCTGATCGCCGCGCTCGCCCTCGCCGCACCGCGCGCCGTGTCGGGGGAGGCGCTCCGCGACGACATCTGGGGCGACGATCCTCCCGGCGACGCCCGCGGTGCACTCCAGGCGCTGGTGTCGCGCGCCCGCAGCGCCCACGGGAGCGAGCTGATCGAGTCGACGACCTCGGGCTACCGGCTCGGGGTCCGCCCCGAGGAGACCGATCTGGGAGCGGCTTCGGAGGCCGCCGCCGCCGGTCGCGATGCCCTCGCGCGGGGCGACGTCGAGGAGGCCGACCGCGCCGCACGGTCAGCGCTCGCGCTGTGGCGCGGCGATCCCGGTGCCGACCTCGCGCCGGGGGCCGTCGCCGACGAGCTGGCAGAGCGGGCATCCAGGCTGCGGCGCTCGCTCGAGACGACGGCGGCCTCGGCGGCCCTTGCCAGAGGCGAGGCCGCGGAGGGCGAGGAGATCGCGCGCCGGCTGGTCGCCGGGTCGCCCTACGACGACAGCGCCCAGCTCCTGCTCATGCGGGCGCTCGACGCGCTCGGGCGGTCGACGGATGCGGTGGCCCAGTTCGCGGAGTTCCGCGCCCGGGTGCAGGACGCGTTCGGCACGAGTCCCTCCCCCGAGCTCCAGGCGCTGCATCTCGAGCTGCTCGACCGGGACGGCACTTCCGCACAGACGGAGGAGCGGGCGAGCGCGCCGGAGAACGAGCGGGCAGCAGAGCGGATGCGCGGGCGCCCCGGTGCTGGGCGCGACGCTCGGCGCGGCGTCGGGCGCGGCATCCGGGCGGCGCCGAACGCGTTGATCGGGCGGGAATCCGCCGTGGCCGCTGTGCTGCGGTCGCTCGACGAGGCGCGGGTGACCACGATCCTCGGCCCGGGCGGCCTCGGCAAGACGAGGCTGGCGCACGAGGTCGCCGAGCGGGCGCTCGAGCGCTTCCCGTTCGTGGTGGTGGTCGAGCTCGCGAGTGTGCGCGACGCCGACGACGTGGTGATCGCGCTGGCGACCGCTCTCGGCATCCGCGAGGGCGCGACGTCACGACGGATGGGCGATCAGGTCGTGCGCGCCGACCTGCGCACGCGCATCCTCGATCGACTCGCCGAGCAGCCCACGCTGCTCGTGGTCGACAACTGCGAGCACCTCGTCGACGCCGCGGCGGAGTGGATCGCCGCCCTCACCGCCGAGCTGCCGCAGCTGAGCGTGCTCGCCACGAGCCGCACCGCGCTGGCGCTCTCGAGCGAGCGGGTCTACGCCCTGCAGCCGCTCGGCAGCTCCCGTGCCGAGGTGCCGGATGGGGCCGGGGGCGACGACGACGCGGACGATCCTGCCGTGCAGCTCTTCGTCGACCGCGCGACCGCAGCTCGACCCGGCGCCGCCCTTCCCCGCGACGTCGTGGCGCGGCTCTGCGAGCGCCTCGACGGCCTGCCGCTGGCCATCGAGCTCGCCGCGGCACGCATCCGGTCGATGTCGCTCGACGAGGTCGAGCGCCGCCTCGGCAACCGGTTCTCGCTGCTCACCGGGGGTGACCGCAGCGCTCCCGAGCGGCATCGCACGCTGCTGGCCGTGATCGAGTGGAGCTGGAACCTGCTCGACTCCGACGAGCAGCGCGCGCTCGCGGTGCTCTCCGAGTTCGCCGACGGCTTCAGCGCCGAGGCGGCCCGTGCCGTCGTGCGGAGCGCAGCGGCGGCCACCGGCAGGCGGGCGGGAACCGGCGCAGGGGAAGCGATACCGGCCGACACGATCGACTATGCCGTCGACGACGCCGTCGACGACGCCCTCGACTCGCTCGTCGCCCAGTCGCTCGTGACCGTCTCCGAGCTGCCCGCATCCTCGGGTGGCGGCGTCCGGTTCCGGATGCTCGAGACGGTGCGCGAGTTCGGTCGGCTGCAGCTCGAGCGCCGTGCGGAGAGCGCTGCCGCGCAGGACGCCCTCTTCGCCTGGGCCGACGAGACGGGACGGGCATTGCAGCCGCAGCTCACGGGTCCCCGCCAGGTGGACGTGTTCGCGGTGGTGGGACTCGAGGAGGACAACCTCATCGACCAGCTGCGCCGCGCGATCGCCGCCGAGCACCCCGACATCGTCTCCGGTGTCTTCCCGCTGCTCGCCAACCACTGGATCCTGCGGAGCACACCGACCGAGGTGGTGGCGTTCGCCCTGCCCGTGCTCGACACCGTGCGGCGGTACCGCCCGGATCCGGACCGGCTCGAGGCGCTCGCCTGGACTCTCGTCTTCGCGGGGATCGGCCTGCTCTCGGCGGGCGACCGTCGGTTCGCCGTGGTGCTGTCGCAGCTGCGGAAGACGCTCGCGGCGCGCGCCGGCAGCGACAGGACCAGTGGCGTGGGCGACGAGACCACGGCGAACCCCGATACCCCGCGCCTGCTCGCGATGAGCTCCCTCCTGCTCGCGCTGGGCGCCATGGACCGCGTGCTCGCAGTGATCGACCGGTTGCAGTCCTACCGCGACCCCCAGGCGGCACTGCTCGGCTGCCTCGCCGGCGCAGCCGCGGCCGAGAACGCGGGCCGCCCGCGCGATGCCGAGGCCCTGGCCCGGCGTGCGGTGACGATCGCCGAATCGGTGGGCGACACGTGGGGCACCGCCTCGGCCGCCCAGCTGCTCGCCCAGCTGCACAGCCAGAGCGCCGAGCCCGCCGAGGCCCTCCGCTGGGCGAGGCGGA
This sequence comes from Herbiconiux sp., assembly GCF_023264895.1. Taxonomy (GTDB): domain Bacteria; phylum Actinomycetota; class Actinomycetes; order Actinomycetales; family Microbacteriaceae; genus Herbiconiux. The sequence continues at coordinate 23,085 of NZ_JAHFUY010000016.1, forward strand.
GCCGCGAGGGGATGGAGCGCATCGCCGCCCTCGAGGACCTGCGCCAGCTCGACTGGATGATCGCGGTGAACGAGCTCGCCCTCGGGCACCTCGACGAGGCGAGCCGCGTGTTCGAGGAGCTGGCGACGACCCCGGGCCAGGCGGACGGCGTGGACATCGTCTCGATCGGCCTCGCCGGTCGCGCCGAGGTGCTGCGAGCCCGAGGCCTCGCGGCCGAGGCGGCAGAGGCGAACCGCCTCGTGCTCTCGTCGTTCCGGGTGCCGAGGACCAAGGGCTCCCCGTGGTACCAGATGATCCTCTCGAGCGTCCTCGCCACGCTCGTCGTCGACGGCACGGACGCACCAGGCGAGACCCGGGCCCTCGCTCGGCGGCTCCGGTCCCGCGTGCTGGCGGGCCTCCGTCTCGCCGCGGGCTTCACCGACAACCCGGTCCTCGGCTCCTCGGTCATCGGCCTCGCCACCTGGGCGGCCGAGAGCACGGAGCCCGGCCTCCGGGCCGCCGCGCCCGAGCTCCTCGCGCTGGCCGAGCTGATGGGCGCCCGCCAGGACAATCCGGGGCTCCACCTCGCCCCGCTGCGCGCCCGCTTCGCCGACTCGCTCGGAGAGCCCGCCGTGCTCTCGGCCCGCGCATCCGCCGCCCTCGTGCCCCACCCCGAGCGGCCCGAGCGTGTCGCAGCTCTGCTGCGCACACCCGGGCCGTGGTCGTGGGGCTGGAGGGACTAGGCCTTCTTCATGTAGGCCCGCACCGTCAGCGGGGCGAAGACCGCCACGATGATCGCCGCGCCGAGGAGCGAGATCCAGGCGTCGCCGCCGAAGGTCGCCGTGTTCGCCAGATCGCGGACGGCGGTGACGAGGTGCGACACCGGGTTGACGTTCACGAACCACTGCAGGAAGGGCGGCAGCGTGTCGACCGGCACGAAGGCGTTCGAGAGGAACGTCAGCGGGAAGAGCACGAGGAAAGAGATGCCCTGCACGCTCGCGGCACTCCGGGCGATGACGCCGAAGAACGCGAAGATCCAGCTGATCGCCCAGGAGCAGACGATCACGAGGAGGCCGGCGAGCACCACCGCGCCGAGCCCGCCCTCGGGGCGGTAGCCCAGTGCGAAGCCCATCGCGAAGGTGAGCGTGGTGGCGATGGCGTAGCGCACAGTGTCGGCCAGCAGGGCTCCGGCCAGCGGGGCGATGCGGGCGATCGGCAGCGACTTGAAGCGGTCGAAGACCCCCTTGTCCATGTCCTCCCGCAGCTGCACGCCCGTGACGACGCTCGTGGTGACGACCGTCTGCACGAGGATCCCGGGGATCAGAAGCGGCAGGTAGTCCGCCACGCTCCCCGCGATCGCGCCGCCGAAGATGTAGGTGAACATGAGCGTGAAGATGATCGGCTGCACCGTCACGTCGATCAGCTGCTCGGGGGTGCGACGCATCTTGATGAGCCCGCGACCGGCCATGCTGAACGAGTTCCGCACGGTCTGAGCGAGGCCCACGTGGTTCTTGAGGGTGCGTGAGGCACCGGGGGTGATGGTCAGTGCGGTCATCGTGCGGTCTCCAGTTCGGGGGTCGAGGCGGTTCCGGATGCGCCGGGCGCGCCAGGTGCGGAGCCATCGGGTGAGGTGCCATCGGGCGAGGTGCCATCGGGCGAGGGCGCCTCGTCGTCGGCCGGGTGGCCGGTCAGGGCGAGGAACACCTCGTCGAGGGTGGGCTGCTGCACCGAGAGCTCCTCGATCGCGATCCCGTCGGCGCGCAGGCGGATCAGCAGGTCGGTGACCGAGTCGGGGTCGCTCATCGGAGCGGTGATGCGGCCGGCCTCAGGGGTGAGCACCGATTCGACGCCGAGCACGTCGAGGATGGCGTGACGGGCTCGCTCGAGCGAGCCCGCATCCGCGAGCCGGAGGAGGAGCGACGAGGTGCCGACCGAGGCCTTGAGCTCGCCGGCCGTGCCCTCGGCCACGACGATGCCGCGGTCGATCACCGCGATGCGGTCGGCCAGCTGGTCGGCCTCGTCGAGGTACTGGGTGGTGAGGAGCACGGTCGAACCGGTGGCCACCAGCCGGCGGATGGTGTCCCACATCTGCGATCGGGTGCGCGGGTCGAGGCCCGTGGTGGGCTCGTCGAGGAAGATCAGGGGCGGCTGCGAGATGAGACTCGCGGCCAGGTCGAGCCGGCGCCGCATGCCGCCCGAGAACTTCTTCAGCGGCCGGGTGGCGGCCTCGCTGAGCCCGAACTCCTCGAGCAGCTCGCTCGACTTGCGCCGGGCATCCGCGCGGCTGAGGCCGTTGAGCCGGGAGAAGAGCATGAGGTTCTCGGTGGCCGAGAGGGTCTCGTCGACGCTCGCGTACTGGCCGGTGACTCCGATCAGCTGCCGCACGATCTGGGGCTCGCGGCGGATGTCGTGGCCGAACACGGTCGCGTCACCGCCGTCGGGCTTCAGCAGGGTCGCGAGCATGCGGATGGTGGTGGTCTTGCCGGCGCCGTTCGGGCCGAGCACGCCGTAGACGGTGCCCGTGCGCACGCTCAGGTCGACGCCGTCGACCGCCCGGTTGTCGCCGAAGACCTTGACGAGGCCGTGGGCCTCGACGGCCCAGTCGCTGGAATGCGTCATGGAGGACGTCCTTTCATCGTGGATGTCCCCACTCTGCGCGGGGGCGCAGACACGACGCCGACGTCACGCTGACGCACCGCTGACACGGTCCGGGAACCGTGTCAGCGGTGTGGTCAGTCGCCCTTCACGTTGACGAGCTGACGCAGCGTGTGCCGGATGCGCACGAGGTCGCGCGCATCCTCCATCACGCGGTCGATCGGCTTGTAGGCCTGCGGGATCTCGTCGATGAAGGCGTCGGTGTCGCGGAACTCGATCCCCGTCATCGCCTCCCTCAGCTGGTCGTGCGTGAAGGTCTTGCGGGCCCGCGACCGCGAGTACTCCCGCCCCGCACCGTGCGGAGAGGAGTTCAGCGCCATCGGGTTGCCCGCGCCCTCCACGACGTACGAGGCCGTGCCCATCGACCCCGGGATGAGGCCAGGGGCGCCGTCGGTGGCGATGATGGCGCCCTTCCGGGAGACCCACACCTCCTTGCCGAAGTGCTTCTCCTGCTCCGTGAAGTTGTGGTGGCAGTTGATCCGCTCGCGCTCGGCGACCGGCTCCCCCATCCACTCCGACACCTGGCGCACGACCCGGTCCATCATCTCCTCGCGGTTCAGCAGGGCGTAGTGCTGGGCCCAGCGCAGCTCGGCGATGTAGGCGTCGAACTCCGGCGTCTCCTCCACGAGGTAGGCGAGGTCGGGGTCCGGCAGCTCGATCCAGTTCTTCTTCGCGTGGGCGCGGGCGATCTCGATGTGGTGCTGCGCGATCCGGTTGCCCACGCCCCGGCTGCCCGAGTGCAGGAACAGCCAGATGGCGTCGGTCTCGTCGGCCGACACCTCGATGAAGTGGTTGCCGGAGCCGAGCGAGCCCAGCTGCAGCCGCCACCGCTTGGCACGGGCATCCGGATCGAACCCGGCCGCCTCGGCGAGCTCCTCGAGCTCGCGGATGCGCGGCTCGGCCGTCTCGACGACCTTGCGGTTCACCCCTCCCGCCGAGAGCGGGATGGCGCGCTCGATCTGCTCGCGGAGCTCCGCGAGCCCCTTCGGGTCGGTGGCGGCGCGCTTCGCGAGGTCTGCGCGCGTGTACTGCGTCTTCACTGCGATCATGCCGCAGCCGATGTCGACTCCCACCGCCGCCGGGATGATGGCTCCCAGCGTGGGGATGACCGAGCCGACGGTCGCGCCGAGTCCGAGGTGCGCATCCGGCATGAGGGCCAGGTGCGGGAACACGAACGGCATGGTGGAGGTGGTGACGGCCTGCGCGCGCGCGTTCTCGTCGAGGATGCTCGCCCAGGAGTACAGGCGATCGGTGATCTTCTCCATGATCCTTTCTCTCTGTGTGCTTGTTCTTCACGGGCCCTCGTCCGGGGCGCCCTGACCGCGCGGGCAGGAGGCGGTGGGCCCGTCGCGGACGACGAAGAAGCCCCGGACCTCGACGGGTGCGGGGCTGGGCTGCCGGGCCGGAAGGGCCGGGCGATCAGGCCAGGTGCACCGCGTCGATGATCGTGTTGCGCTCGAGAAGGAGGCGCTGCTGTCGGTCGTTGCGATACGTCACGATGCGTCCTCTCACTGCTCTGGCTGGTCTGACTGGTCTGGCTGGTGCGCTGCACGCGATGCGCGCGGGCGGGCTCCGCGGATTCGCGGGGCCGGATCAGTGTAGGAGCTTCAGGCCCACGACACAAGCGACGATGCCGAGCACGAGCAGCATCTTGACGATCGAGAACGACTCCCCGCCGAAGGCCATGCCGTAGCCCACGGTGAGCGCGGCCCCGATCCCGACCCAGACGGCGTAGCCCGTGCCGACCGGGATGGTGCGGAGGGCGAAGGCGAGACCGGCCATGCTCGCCAGGAGGCCGCCGGCGAAGATCACGGTCGGCCAGAGCTTGGTGAAGCCCTCCGAGCGGCCGAGGGCGGTGGCCCAGACGGCTTCGAGAACACCGGATGCGATCAGGATGATCCAGGACATGACTGACTCCTACGTGGTCAGTCTTGTCGCTCTCCGGGTACTGCGCCCTCGTCCGGAGGCCGCTCTGCGGCCTTGACTCCATTCTGGCAGAGCTGCCTGATCAAGGCCCGTGCACGAGCGGGTCAGCCTGCTCAGTCGGGTCAGCCGGCTCAGCCGGCGAGGCCGTCGGCGGTGGTGGTGGGGAGGCGGCAGACGAAGTCGTGGCAGAGGTAGGCGGTGGGGCGGGCGTCGCGGGTGGAGCGGTCGGCGAAGAGGGCGAAGCCGGCGTCGGCGAGCAGGCGCGCCTGGGAGTCGGTGGCGACGGCGACGAGCGCGCCCGTGCGGCGGCGGACGGCGGCGCGGAGCTCGACGGCCTCGGGGCCTGCGGCGGCCTCGGCCTCGCCGGCGGCATCGGCCTTGCCGGCGGGATCGGCGGGCCCCGGGTCGACGGCGGCGACGGGATCCGGCTCGAGGAGCACGAGCTGCTCCTCGGGGCGCCCGAACGAGGCGATGAGCTGCAGCGTGCGGCCGAACGAGATGGGCTGCGCGAGGGCCTGGGCCGCGAGCGGGGCGAGGAGCTCGCGGGCGGCCTCGCGGTGGCGGCCCTCGCCCGTGAGGCCGTGCAGCAGCAGGAGCGCCGAGGCCGTGGCGCTCGTGGCCGAGGGGTAGGCGGCCTCGGAGGGGTCGAGCTCGACGAGGAGGCCCTGGGCCGCGAGCACCGGATCGCCGCCGCCCGGGGCCCGGAAGCCGGAGTCGACGAGCGCCTGCACGAGCGTCCGGCCCGCTTCGGCGTAGCGTGCCGAGCCCGTGACGGCCGCGAGCCGCAGGAGTCCCTCGGCGAGCAGGCCGTAGTCCTCGGGGGTGGAGGCGGCCGACGAGAGGCGGCCGGCGATCGAGGCCCGCACCAGGCGGGTCGAGCCGTCGCCGGCGGAGACGACGTGCAGGGCGAGGAGGTGGTCGGCGGCGTGCCGGGCCGCGAGCATCCACTCGGGGTGGTCGAGGGCGAAGGAGGCGTGGGCGAGGGCGCCGATGGCGAGGCCGTTCCAGCCGGCGAGCACCTTCTCGTCGAGTGCGGGCGGGGTCTGGCGTGCCCGGGCGGCGGCGTCGAGGCGGTAGTAGCCGCCCTCGGTGCGGGCTCCGTCGACGGTGCTCTCGGAGTCCTGCGCCGACGCGAAGCCGCCGGAAGGGAGCTGGAGGCCCTCCACGAGGTAGCGGGCGATGCCCTCGGCCGTCTCGCGCAGCAGCTCGTCGCCCGTCTGCGCCCACGCCGTCGTGTACGCATCCAGGAGCAGGGAGTTGTCGTAGAGCATCCGCTCGTAGTGGGGCTCGCTCCAGTCGCGGCGGGTGCCGTAGCGGAAGAAGCCGCCCTCGACCGGATCGCGGAGCTCGGAGCGCGCCATCGCGGTGAGGGCGCGGTGCGCGACGGAGCGGGCTGCACCAGGCAGCTCGAGCAGCAGGCCGAGCACCGGGGCCATGGGGAACTTGGGGGCGTCGCCGAAGCCGCCGTATTCGCGGTCCTCGTGCGCGAGCAGGCCGTCGACCGCGGTGGAGATCGTCGCGGCGTCGGGCAGCGTATCCGCTCCCCCGTCTGATCCAGACCGGGCGGCCCCCGACCCCACGGCCCCCGCGATCGCCGCCGCGAGCCGCTCGGCGGTGTCGACGACCTCCTCGTGCCGGGCCGTCCACGCCTCGTCGACCGCGTCGAGCACCTGCGAGAACGCCGGATGCCCGTCGACCGGCACCGGCGGCCAGTACGTCCCCGCGTAGAAGGGCCGGCCCTCCGGTGTCACGAACACGTTGAGCGGCCAGCCGAGGTTGGGCGTGAAGGCCCCCGCGGCGGTGAGGTAGACCGAGTCGACCTCCGGATGCTCCTCCCGGTCGACCTTGATCGCCACGAACCGCGCGTTGAGGCGCTCGGCGAGCACCGGATCGGCGAAGCTCTCGCGCGCCATCACGTGGCACCAGTGGCAGGTGGAGTAGCCGATCGAGACGAGCAGGGGGACGTTGCGGCGGCGCGCCTCGGCGAAGGCCTCCTCGCCCCACGGGTACCAGTCGACGGGGTTCGAGGCGTGCGAGCGGAGGTAGGGGCTGACGGCGTCGGCGAGGCGGTTGGTCATCGGGCGGGCTCCTCCGGCAGGCGGTCGACGGTCTTCTCACCGGCCCGCACCGCCACCGGGAGGCGGTTCTGCGGGGCGGGCATGGGGCAGAGGTAGAAGTCGGCGAAGGCGCAGGGCGGCAGGTAGGCGCGGTTGAAGTCGACCTCGATCGGCTGCGAGCCGTCTCCGTCACCGTCGCGGTCTCCATCACCGGCGCCGTCACCGGCACCGTCCTGGGCCTTCAGCCGCAGGAAGCGAAAGCGGTAGGTCTCGCCGCCGCTCGTGCTGTCGCTGAAGACGACCTGCATCCCGGATCGGGCGCCGGTCGCGAGCAGGGCGACCTCCTCGCCGCCGAGCCGCAGGTGCACGGTTCCGGCGAGCGCGTAGCTCTCGACGTAGCCGTCGATCTCGTGGATGTCGACGCTCGATCCGTCGGCGGCCGGTTCGAAGCGACCGGTCAGCACCCAGGCGGGGTCGGGCGGGAAGGCGTCGATGCCGGCCACGGCGGCACGGTCCGGCGCGTCGGCGTCGAGCACCCGCAGCGCCACCTCGTCGTCGCGCCGGTGGTGGCGGAGGAGCAGCCGACCGAGCTCGAGCTCACCGCCCTCCGCGAGGTGGATGTCGGCGGACCCCGGTAGCCCCTCGCCCACGATCTCGCCCTCCTCGAGCCGCCACGTGCCGGGCAGCCCTTCGAGTCGCTGCGGCGCGGGCGAGAGCCAGTTCGTCGCCACGAGGGAGGCGAGGCCGTAGGGCGCCGTCGCCGCGCGGAGCCGCGCGGTCTGCCAGCTCGCCCAGGCCTCGCCGAAGGTGCGGGTCGTCTCACTCGTCGTCACCCCGCTGACGATACGCCTGCCTCCGGCCCGGCGCCCCGGCCTCGACTATCGGCCTGCGCTCGACTATGCGCCTGCTCCTCGACCCGATCGGCCCTCGACCTCACCGACCCTCGACCCGACCGGCCCTCGACCTCACCGACCCTCGACCCGACCGACCCTCGACCTCACCGGCCCTCGACGCGATCGGAGGGCGCGGCTACATTCGGTGGCATGACCGAGTTCACCACCACCGCCCGCGGCGACCGCCTCGCCTTCGACCGCTACGGGGAGGGCCCCGCCCTAGTCTTCATCGCCGGTGCCGGGCCGTTCCGCGCGGGCGACCCCATCACCACCGAGACCGCCGAGCTCGCCGCCCGCGAGGGCCTCACCACCCTCGTGTTCGACCGCCTCGGCCGGGGCGAGAGCGAGGCGGACGGCCTGCTCGATCTCGACCGCGAGCTCGCCGCCATCCGTGCCGCCATCGAGGCCGCCACCGGCAACGCGAGCACCCCCGCCGTGCTCTGCGGCCACTCCTCGGGCTGCTCCCTGGCCGTGGCCGCCGCGGCGGCGGGGCTGCCCGTGAACGGGCTCGCGCTGTGGGAGTTCCCGCTCACCGACGACGCCGACGACACGGCAGCCTGGATCGCGGAGTTCGAGCGGCTGCTCGACGCGGGAGACCTCGAGTCCGCCCAGCGCCAGTACATGCGCGACATGCCGCCGGAGTTCCTGGCCCAGGCCAGCGGGTCACCCGCGTGGCCGGCCATCGTGCAGGCGGCCCGCACCCTCCGGGCCGACGGCCAGTCGCTCGTCTGGGCCACGCGGGCGCTCGCCCAGGGCGACCTCGCGCGCATCCGGGTGCCGGTCCTCACGATGTACGGCACCGAGACCTTCCCCGTGATGCGCACGGCCGCCTCGCTCGTCGTGGGCGCCATGCCCCAGGCGGTCGAGAAGGAGGTCGCCGGCGCCTGGCACTCCTGGGAGCCGGCCCCCATGGCCGCCGAGCTCGCGGCCTTCACCCTCTCCTGCCCCCTCCCCGCCTGACCCTCCCGCTTCCCCGCTCCACCCCACCCCGCCCCACCACCCCACCCCGCCCACCTTCTGCTGAGTCGCGTCCAAGTGCTCCCATTCCGGGCCGTCGGCGCCCTATGACGACACTTCGGCGCGACTCACGAGCGGGTGGGGGTGGTGGGGGTGAAAGGGGGCGAGGGGCGCCCGCAGGGTGCGGTGATCGTCGTACGATGGAGGGCTCATGTCCGAGACCTCCCCGCTGCGCATCGTCTTCCCTCCCGAGCTGCCCGTCAGCCAGAGGAAGGACGACATCGCCGACGCCATCCGCGACCACCAGGTCGTGATCGTGGCCGGTGCCACAGGTTCGGGCAAGACCACGCAGCTGCCGAAGATCTGCCTCGAGCTCGGCCGCGAGAACATCGGGCACACCCAGCCCCGCCGACTCGCCGCCCGCACGATCGCGGAGCGCATCGCCGAGGAGCTCGGCCAGGAGGTCGGCGGTCTCGTCGGCTACCAGGTGCGGTTCACCGACCGCGCGAGCGCCGCCACCCGCATCAAGCTGATGACCGATGGCATCCTGCTCAATGAGATGAACCACGACCGGATGCTCAGCCGGTACGACACGATCATCATCGACGAGGCCCACGAGCGCAGCCTCAACATCGACTTCCTGCTCGGCTACCTCAAGCAGCTGCTGCCGAGGCGCCCCGACCTCAAGCTCATCATCACGAGCGCCACGATCGACCCCGAGAGCTTCGCGCGGCACTTCGCCGCGGCCGATGGGACTCCGGCACCGATCGTGGAGGTCTCGGGGCGCACGTTCCCGGTCGAGATCCGGTACCGGCCCCTGGCTCCGGATGCGGACGGCGACGACGGCGACGAGGACGTCGACGCGCGTCCGGCCGGCAGGCCGCGATCCGGGGGCTCCGGCTCCGGCGAGCGCGAGCCCAAGGACCTCTTCGAAGGCATTGGCGAGGCGCTCGACGAGCTCGAGCGCGAGGCTCCGGGCGACGTGCTCGTCTTCCTCTCCGGTGAGAACGAGATCCGGGACGCCGAGGACGCCCTGCGCGGCAAGTACGCCTCCCGCAGCGCGTCGACCGGCAACGGCGTGGAGGTGCTGCCGCTCTACGGCCGGCTCAGCGCCGCCGACCAGCACCGGGTCTTCCAGCGCTCGTCGACCCCGGGCATCCGGCGTCGCGTCATCCTCGCCACCAACGTGGCCGAGACGAGCCTCACGGTGCCCGGTATCAAGTACGTGATCGACTCCGGCACGGCGCGCATCAGCCGGTACTCGGTGCGCTCGAAGGTGCAGCGACTGCCGATCGAGCCGATCTCGCAGGCGAGCGCCAATCAGCGCTCCGGCCGGTCTGGCCGCACGAGCGACGGCATCGCCATCCGCCTCTACTCGGAGGAGGACTACACGCGGCGCCCCGAGTTCACCGACCCCGAGATCCTGCGCACGAACCTCGCAGCCGTCATCCTGCAGATGATCTCGCTCGGGCTCGGCGACGTCGCCGCGTTCCCGTTCCTGCAGCCGCCGGACTCGCGCGGCATCAAGGACGGCGTCGACCTCCTCACCGAGCTGAACGCCCTGCGCACCCCCGAGTCGAAGGATGCGCTGCCCCGGCTCACCGCCGTGGGCCGCGATCTCGCCCGTCTGCCGATCGAGCCGCGGTTCGCCCGCATGGTGGTCGAGTCCAAGCGCACGGGGACGAGCCGCGAGGTGCTCGCGATCGTGGCCGGCCTCACGATCCAGGATCCGCGGGAGCGCCCGCTCGAGAAGCGCGGCCGCGCCGACGAGCTGCACGCGCGGTTCGCCGACCAGTCGAGCGACTTCCTGACCCTGCTGAACCTCTGGAACTACCTGGAGGAGAAGCAGCGCGAGCTCTCGTCGAGCGCGTTCCGGCGGCTGTGCAAGGCCGAGTTCCTCAACTACCTGCGCATCCGCGAGTGGCAGGACGTCTACCGCCAGCTGCGCCAGCTCGCCAAGCCGCTCGGTCTCACCATCGGTGAGCCCGCGGTGAACCCGGATGGCATCCACAAGTCGATCCTGTCGGGCCTGCTCTCGCAGATCGGCCTGCGCGACCAGGCGAAGCGCGACTACGTGGGTGCCCGGCAGACGCGGTTCATGATCTTCCCGGGGTCGGCCCTCGCCAAGAAGCAGCCGGCGGCCGTCATGAGCGCCGAGCTCGTGGAGACGAGCCGCCTTTTCGCGCGCATGAACGCGGCGATCGACCCCACCTGGGCGGAGCCGCTCGCCGGTGACCTGCTGAAGCGCAGCTACTCCGAGCCGCACTGGGAGAAGAAGCAGGGCGCGGCCGTGGCCTACGAGCGGGTGACGCTCTTCGGGGTGCCGCTCGTGGCGCGGCGGCGGGTGCAGTTCGCGCGGATCGATCCCGAGTACGCGCGGGAGCTCTTCATCCGGCACGCGCTCGTGGAGGGCGAGTGGGAGTCGCAGCAGGCGTTCGACCGGGCCAACCGGGAGTTCCGCCGCGATCTCGAGCAGCTCGAGGAGCGGTCGCGGCGGCGCGACATCCTGCTCGACGACGAGGCCGTGTTCGAGTTCTACCAGGCCCGCATCCCGCGCGACGTGGTCTCGCAGCGGAGCTTCGAGGGGTGGTGGAAGAAGGCTCGGCACGACGACCCCGAGCTCCTCACGATGACCCTCGAGACGCTGCTGCCCGAGGGTGCGCCGGAGGTCGACGAGACCGAGTTCCCCGCGCAGTGGCAGCAGGGCGACCAGCGGCTGGCGCTGCGCTACCGCTTCGAGCCGGGGTCGGATGACGACGGTGTGACGGCGACCGTGCCGCTCGCACTGCTGCCGCGGCTCGAGGAGCGGGCGTTCGAGTCGCAGGTGCCGGGGTTCCGGCGGGAGCTCACGACGGCGCTCATCCGCTCGCTGCCGAAGCGGCTGCGGGTGAACTTCGTGCCGGCCACCGACTGGGCGGAGCGGCTCGTCGACGCGCTCGGCGACGACGTCGGCGACGACTTCCTGGGCGAGCTCGCGGGGCTCATGAAGCAGCTCGCGCACGTGCCGGTGACCCGCGACGACTTCGACCGGGAGAAGCTGCCCGAGCACCTGCGGGTGACGTTCCGGGTGATCGACGAGCGCGGGGCGACCGTGGGGGCCGGGAAGGATCTCGCGGCGCTGAAGGCGTCGCTCGCGGATGCGGCCCGGGCGAGCATCGCGCGCGCGTCCCGTGGTGAGGCGGGCGGGGCCGCGGGGGGTGGATCTGGCGGGTCTGGATCTGGTGGGTCTGGGTCTGGCGGGTCTGGGTCTGGCGGCTCTGCGGGATCCGGTGCCGCGCGCGGGAAGGCCGGGTCATCCGGGCCGGCGCCCACCGGTCCTGCGGTCGCGTCGCGCATCGCCACGGCGGGCGCTCGTCGTTCGGGTGGTTTCGCCGAGCGCTCTGGCATCACCACCTGGGACCTCGGTGAGCTGCCGCGCTTCGTCGACACCGAGCAGCACGGCGGAGTGATCCGCGCCTATCCGGCGCTCGTCGACGAGAAGACATCGGTCTCGGTGCGCCTGATGGCGACGGCGGCGGAGCAGTCCGAGATTACGCCCACAGGTGTGCGGCGGCTGCTCCTGCTCGCGGTGCCGAGCCCGGCCTCGTATGTGCGGGAGCACCTCACCCAGAACGAGAAGCTCCTGCTCGCCACGAGCCCGTACCAGAACGTTAACGCGCTCTTCGACGACGCCATGGCGGCGTGCGCCGACGAGGCGCTGTTCGCGCTGCATCCGGATGGCCTCGTCTGGACGGCGGCCGAGTTCGAGGCCGTGCGCGACCGGCTGTCGAAAGCGGTGCTGCCGCTGCTGGACCACACGATCGCGACGGTCCTGCGCATCCTGACCGCCGCTCGGGATGTCGACCGGGCCCTGAAGAAGACCTCGAGCATGGCGCTCCTGCCGGCCGTGAGCGATGCCCGGGAGCAGCTCGGTGCGCTCGTGCGCCCCCGCTTCATCAGCGAGACGGGTCTCGCCCGGCTCGAGCACCTGCCGCGGTACCTCGCGGCGATCGTCTACCGCCTCGAGAAGCTCCCCGACAACCCGGCTCGGGACCGCGCGTGGATGACCGAGGTGCAGACCGCCACGGCCCGCTACACCGACGCCGGCGGCCGCCTGCCCCTCGCCCCGCACTCCCCCGACGCGCTCGTCCGCGCCCGCTGGCTCCTCGAGGAGCTCCGCGTGAGCCTCTTCGCCCAGCCCCTCGGCACGGCGGAGCCGGCGTCGCTGCAGCGCCTGACGAAGCTGCTGGCTGGCTGAACTACTGGGAGCTGGCTGCCAGGAGGGCCTGCTCCGAGAGGCGGGCTCGGGGGATGTCGGCCAGCGTCGTGCCGTCGCCCAGGACCACGACTCGGTGGCAGATCTCGACGAGCTGCTCGTGGTCGCCCGAAATCACGAGCACCGCCGCTCCTGCTTCCGCCCGCGCGACGACCTGGTCGAGGAGCTCCTTCGCGGCTCCGGCGTCGACGCCCTGAGTGGGCTCGTGCAGCACGAGCACTCCGGGATCCAGCTGCAGCCACTTGGCGAAGACGACCTTCTGCTGATTGCCGCCACTGAAGCTCGACATCGGGCGCTCAGGGGCGAGCGGTCGCAGCCCCACCCCTTCGAGCGAGGCACGGGAGGCCGAGCGCTCCGCCCGAGAACGCAGGCCGAAAGCGCTCGAGAAGCGCCGCAGCACGGGCAGCGTCACGTTCTCCTCCGCCGTCGCGGCCACCCAGCAGCCGTCCCGCAGGCGATTGCCTGGCACCACGACGACGCCCGCCCCGATGGCATCCTGGGGCTCACGGAGCTCGAGCACCCGCCCGTCGACCTCGATCCGGCCGGAGTCGGCGCGGTGGGCCCCCGAGAGGATCTCGGGCACCTCGTCCTGCCCCATCCCGGCCAGACCGGTGAGGCCCACGATCTCGCCCGCCCGCACCTCGAGGTCGAACCGGCGCAGCACGCCTCCGTCGAGTTCCCGCAGCCGCAGCCGCACCTCTCGAGGGTCGGCCGAGGGCGGCTCGGGGAAGAACTCATCGAGCTCACGGCCGAGCATGCTCGCGATGATGGCGTGCCGGTCGATGTCGGCGACGGCGCCGGTGAGCACGGTGGCTCCGTCGCGCAGGACGGTCAGCCGGTCGCAGGCCTCCTGCACCTCGTTCAGGCGATGGCTGATGAACACCACGGCGGCCCCCGTGTCGGCGACGGTGCGCATGAGTGCGAGCAGCCGCTCGGAGTCCTCCCGGCCGAGCGCGGCCGTCGGCTCGTCGAGGATGAACACATGGCGCCCGGGCCCACCCGATCCGTCGTGACCGAGCTGGGCCATGGCGCGCAGGATCCCCACCATGGCCCGCTCGGCGGGGCTGAGCTCGGCCACGAGGACATCGAGGGGCACCACGAAGCCGATCGATTCCATCAGTCGCGTGAAGAGCGCCCGCTGCCGGCTGTTCCGTACCGGGCCGAGCAGTCGGGCTCCGTAGCCACCGGTCACGCCGAGGTTCTCGAGCACCGTCATCGTGTCGGCGAGGCCGATGTCCTGGTGGATGACGGCGATCCCGAAGCCGGCGGGATCGGTCACCGGCAGAGCGAGCTCCTCGCCGAAGAACGAAGCCGTGCCGGCATCCGGAGCGTGCACGCCCGTGAGGATCTTGACGAGCGTGCTCTTGCCGCACCCGTTCTGGCCGAGGAGCGCGTGCACCTCCCCGGCCCTCACCTCGAGGTCGACCCCGCGGAGCGCCCGCACGCCTCCGAACGATTTCTCGAGCCCCTCGACACGCAGCGCCACCGTGCCGCTCGGGGCCGCGAGCCCGCTCGATGCCCCTGACCCACCGAGGGCCGCGTCGCCGCTCATCGCAGCGCCCGCTTGCGCCCGGCGAGCTTCGACGCGGCCACCGCGACCATGAGGGCGACGCCGTAGAACACGTTCGTGACCCAGGTCTGCGCCCCGAGCACCTGGAGCCCGGTGATGCCCACGATGAGCAGGTACAGCGCCACGACCGTGCCGATCGCGTTGAAGCGGCCGATCACGATCGCCGTGGTGCCGAGGAACGCCGCCGCGAGCGGCTGCAGCATGTACTGCCCGCCCACCCCGGGGTCGACGGCTCCGAAGTAGCCGAGGAAGATCAGGCCCACGAGCGCCGAGAGCACGCCGGAGGCGAGGTAGGCACCGAACCGGACAGCCTTCACGCGGACACCGGCCAGGCGCGCCGCGTCCGGATTGCCGCCCACGAAGAGCATGTAGCGGCCGAGCGGGGTGCGCTGGTACACGAACCACAGCACGAGCGCGAGGATCCAGGCGTACCAGGTGACCAGCGGGATGCCCAGCACCTCGGAGCGCACCGCGTTGACGAGCTCGGGCGGCACGCCGGCCACGATGCTGGAGTTGGTGACGAGGTAGGCGAAGCCGGCGAGTGCCGAGTAGGAGCCGAGGGTCGTCACGAAGGAGTCGACGCCGATGCCCACGACGAGCAGGCCGTTCAGTGCTCCGACGGCGGCGCCGAGCACGATGGCGAGCGGGATGGCGACGGCGAGCGGCACGTCGGCCTTGATGAGCACGATCGTGAGCGCCGCACTGCCGACCATGGTCTGGGAGATCGAGAGATCGAAGCCGCCCGTGCGCAGGACGATCGTGGCCACGAGGGCGAGCAGCAGGATGATCGACTGCGAGTTGATCATGCTCGCGATCAGCCGCCAGGAGCGGAACTCCGGGATGGCGATGAGGCACAGCAGCAGGATGAGCACCAGGATGCCGAGCAGCGCGAAACGCTGCGCACCCCCGGTGCCGAGGAAGTTCTTGAACGTCGAGCGCATGAGCGGTCTCTCCTTGAGGAACGGGACGGTGCCCGGGCGGGCGGGAGCAGAGCTCCGCCCGCCCGGGCTGCCGGGGGCGATTACTCCGACCAGGCCTTCGTGAAGGCGGCCTCGTAGTCGGTGTAGTTGGGCGAGACGTCGCCGACGGAGCCGTCTCCCACGTTCTCGGTGGTCACGAGCCGGGTGGGGATGACGTAGTCGGGGATCTCGGCACCGGTGACGGCACGCGCGACCTCGTCGAACGCGGCCCAGCCGATCCAGCCGGGCGGGGGCATCGCCACGGTGCCCTGCTGGTCCGTCCCGGCGGCGATCAGCTCGAGGCTGGCCGAGATGCCGTCGTGCGCGAGCACCTTGGCGCTCGTGCCGGAGCTCAGCACGGCCGGCGCGACGTAGGGCATCGCGCTGTCCCACACGGGCAGCACGTAGTTGACGTCGGGGTCGACCTGCAGCGCGGTCTGCAGCTGCGTGCCGGTGTCGGTCGCGATCTTCGCGGGGTCGATGTCGAGCACCTTGACGGAGCAGTCGGAGCAGTCCGCGGTCACGGCCGACTCGATGCCCTGGGCGGCGAGGTCCCAGACGTGCACGGGGCTCGACTGCACCACCACGACGTTCGCGGCGCATCCGGAGTCGTAGACGGCCCAGCGGCCCATGAGCTCGCCGTCGGCCGTGTAGTCGGCGGTGAGGTTGCCGAAGGTGCCGTCGGCCACCGGCTCGTCCGGGTCGCCGTTGAGGGTGCTGAGCACCTGGATGCCCGCGGCCTCGGCGGCAGCGAGATCCTCCTTGACCACGGCGGGCTGCACGGCCATCAGGATGATGCCGTCGGCGTCCTGGGCGATCGCCTGGTTGATGCCCTCGCTGTATCGGCTGGTGGAGTTCTGGCCGTCGAACACGGTGATGTCGACCCCGGCCGCCTCGCCCGCCGCCTCGACGCCGTCCGACATCTCGGTGGAGAACTGGTTCTGGCTGTTGGTGATGTACCAGATGCTCTTGCCTGCGAGGGCGGTCAGGTCGAGAGCCGCCTCGGGCGCCACGAGCTCGCTTGGCTCGAGGGCCGCCTCGACCTCGGGGGCGACCGCGGCCACGCAGTCGGCGTTCGCACCGTCGACGGGGGCGGCGGAGCTGTCGCCGCCCGTGGAGCTGACGGCGGGCGTGCAGCCGGCCAGGGCGAACACGAGCACCCCCATCCCCACGACGGCTGCTGTGGACTTCCTCATGATTCCTCCTGCTGTTCGGGCGAGCTGGTGATGGGCTCGAAACGTAGCCGAGCCGGAACGGCGGATGAGGGGCGGAAACATGGTGTTTACGGCCGGGGCCCGGAACAGGGCGGAAATCATCCGTTCGGCAGAGACCGATCTCGACCTTTCGGCTACCCGATAGGCCGATGTGCCGGGCGGGGCCCGATCCGCACACTGGGGGTTCGCCCATCAGCACGCACAGCCAGCACGAATCGGAGAACAGATGGCTTTCAGGATCTCGGTCGACACCGGCGGTACCTTCACCGATGTCGTCATCACCGACGCCGACGGTGGAATCCACATCGGCAAGGCCCTCACCACGTACCAGCGCGCCTTCGACGGCGTCTCCACCGCGGTCGAGCAGGTCGCCGGCCGACTCGGCCTCACGGTGCGGGAGCTGCTCGCCGACACCTCGCACTTCGCCTACGGCACCACGCGCTCGACGAACGCGATCGTGGAGAAGAAGACGGCCGTCACGGCCCTGTTCACCACGGCCGGATTCCCCGACACGCTGCTGCTGCGTGAGGGCGGCCGGCTCGGCGGGGCGTTCTCGCCCCGGGAGTTCGAGCCGCCGTACGTGCCGCGCTACCTCACGTTCGAGATCACCGAGCGCATCGACAGCGACGGCGAGGTGCACGTCGAGCTCGACGAGTCCAGCGTGCTCGCCGCCATCGAGAGCTGCAAGGAGCACGGCGTCGAGGCGATCGGCGTGAGCCTGCTCTGGTCGACGGTCAATGCGGCGCACGAGCTCTCCGTCGAGCGGTTGCTGGCCGAGCACCTCCCGGAGATCCCGCGCACCCTCAGCCACCAGCTGAACCCGGTGCTCCGCGAGTACCGGCGCACCTCGTCGACCGTGATCGACGCCTCCTTGAAGCCGCTCATGCAGGCCTTCCTCGGCACGCTCTCCGACGACCTGGTGGCGGCGGGCTTCGACGGCAAGCTGCTGATCTCGACGAGCTACGGCGGATCGTGGCCGGTCGCGCGAATGGCCGACCGCCCCATCTACAGCGTCGGCTCCGGCCCCTCGATGGCCCCGATCGCGGCCCTGCACACCGGGCGCACGACCCTCGGCCAGGCCGACCCGAACGTGCTCGTCTGCGACACCGGCGGCACGACCTTCGACGTAGGCCTGATCAGCGACGGCACCATCCACTTCAGCGCCGACACCTGGCTCGGGCAGAAGTGGACCGGCCACATCACCGGAACGAAGTCGGTCGACGTGCGCTCGATCGGCGCCGGCGGCGGATCCATCATCAGCGTCGACTCGTCGGGCCTCGTGCGCGTGGGTCCGGAGAGCGCGGGAGCCGATCCGGGACCGGCCTGCTACGGCCGCGGCGGCACCCTCCCCACCATCACCGACGCCGCCCTCGTGCTCGGCTACTTCGACCCGATCGGCTTCATCGGCGGCACCCTCAGCCTCGACGTCGAGGCGGCGCGCGGTGCCCTGGGCCCCATCGCGGAGGCCCTCGGCACCTCGGTCGAGCACGCCGCCCGCGGCGCTCTCGTGATCGCCACGCAGAACATCGTGTCGGCCGTGCGGGAGATGACCATCTCGCAGGGCATCGATCCGCGCGACCTCTCGATCATCGCCGGCGGTGGAGCCAGCGGAGTCAACATCGTGCAGATCGCCCGGGAGCTCGGAGTCACCACCGTGGTGCTGCCGAAGACCGCCGGCGCCCTCTCGGCCGCGGGTGCGCTGAACGCCGACCTGATCTCGGACTTCACGGCGAGCGCCTTCACCACCACCCGTTCGTTCGACGACGTCTCCGCGGCGGCGGCCATCGCGCAGCTGGCCGAGCAGGCCGAGCAGTTCTCCGCCGAGATCGAGTCGCTCTCCCCCGTCTCCGTCACGACCCAGCTCTCGGTCGATGCCCGCTACCCCGGGCAGGTCTGGGAGCTCGAGACGCCCGTGTCGCTCCGGCCGGACGGCACGGTCGACACGGGTGCGCTCGAAGCGGCCTTCCACGCCCACCACCAGAGGGTCTTCCAGGTCAACGACCCCACGCAGCACGTGGAGTGCCTGATCTGGAAGCTGCGGGTGACCGCGGCCCTCGACAAGCCCGCCGTGAAGTCGGCACCCGTCGCCACCGAGGCACCCGAACCGGTGCGCACCCGCCCGGTGCTGTTCGCCTTCGAGGACGCCCCGGAGACCCCGGTCTACGACGGCGGCGCCCTCGGCGCCGGCAGCACGATCCACGGCCCCGCGATCATCCTCGAGGCCACGACGACCCTCGTCGTGGACCCCGGAGCGACGGTCGTCGTCGCCCCCACCTCCGACTACGTCATCAGCACCGGCTCGAACGACTCCCTGGGAGCATTCGCCGCACACGAAGGAGCACTCGTATGACCGCGCCCCGAGCGACCGACGCCACCGTTGCGACCGCACTCCCCGAGAAGACCGACCCGATCCTGCTCGCGGTCATCTCGAACCGTCTCGACTCGATCGTGCGCGAGATGGAGAACACGCTGCTGCGCACCGGCCGCAGCGGGGTGCTCAACATGGCGCGCGACTTCTCGTGCGCCATCACGACGGGGCAGAACGAGCTGCTCTCCTCGGCCGAGGGCCTGCCGTGCCACATCTTCGGCGCCCACCTGATGACCGAGGCGATGACCGAGCTGCAGCCGGACCTGGCCGAGGGCGACGCGTTCCTGCACAACGACCCGTACCGGGGGAACTCGCACGCGGCCGACCACACCATCCTCATCCCGGTGTTCTTCGAGGGCGAGCACATGTTCACCACCCTCGCGAAGGCCCACCAGGCCGACATCGGCAACTCCGAGCCATCCACCTACATGCCCTTCGCCAAGGACGTCTACCAGGAGGGCGCGCTGATCTTCCCCTGCGTGCGCGTGCAGAAGGAGAATCGGGATGTCGAGGACATCATCCGGATGTGCCGGGCCCGCATCCGCGTGCCTGAGCAGTGGTACGGCGACTACCTCTCCATGGTCGGTGCAGCCCGCGTGGCCGAGGCTCGGCTCAAGGAGCTCTGCGACCGGTACGGCCGGGCGGCGCTGAAGGCGTTCATCCGGGACTGGATGGACTATTCGGAGGACCGGATGGCCCAGGCCATCGAGAAGCTCCCGGGCGGGAGCACCGTCGGGACCGGGCGCCACGACCCCATCCCCGGTGTGCTGCCCGATGGCATCGAGATCACGGTCAAGCTCGACGTCGACACCGCCGAACGACGGATCACGGTCGACCTCAGGGACAACATCGACTGCATCCCGGCCGGGGTCAACGAGTCGGAGGCCTGCACCGTCAGCAACGTGATGGCCGGCATCTTCAACTCGCTCGAGACCGGGATCCCCGCGAACTCCGGCTCCTTCCGGCGGATCGAGCTGCTGCTGCGGGAGAACTGCATCGTGGGCAAGCCGCGGTTCCCGCACTCCACGTCGGTGGCCACCACGAACGTGGGCGACCGACTCACGGTCACGACGCAGAAGGCGGTGGCGGATGCCTGGGCCGGCTTCGGAGCGGCCGAGGGCGCCACGGGCCTCGGCCCGGGCTTCTCGGTGGTCTCGGGCACCGATCGACGCAACGGCGACGAGCCGTACGTGAACCAGGTCTTCCTCGGCTCCCAGGGCGGCCCCGCCCACCCCGACATCGACGGCTGGGTCACCTACGGGCTCGCGGTGGCCGCGGGCCTGATGTTCCGCGACAGCATCGAGCTCTCCGAGCTGAAGTACCCGTTCCGGGTGGAGGAGCTGCGTATCCGCACAGACTCCGAGGGCGCAGGCCGCCGCCGGGGCGCACCCGGCGCCACAGTCGCCTTCGGCCCGAAGTGGGACCCGATGGAGGCCGCCTACGTCACCGACTGCGTGTCGTTCCCGCCGCGAGGCACCCAGGGCGGACTGTCCGCCGCGCGCAACGTCGCCTTCGCCCGCGATGAGTCCGGCGAGCGCGAGATCGAGTCCCTCGGCGCGATCACGCTGCAGCCGGGCGAGCGGATCGGGCAGCACTCGACCGGCGGCGGTGGCTACGGCCACCCGTTCGAGCGGGAGCCCGAGCGCGTGATCGAGGACATCCGGCTCGGATTCGTCTCCATCGAGCGCGCCCGCTCGGTGTACGGCGTCGCGGTGTCGGGTGACCGGCCCTCTGCGGCGCTGCGGATCGACGAGCAGGCCACCGCGGAGCTCCGCGCGGGCGCTCACTAGCCGGCCGGGAGGAACCCGTGATCGTCGCCGGGCGCGTGCGTCTCGACGCGTGGAATGATGTGGCGATGACCGACGGCACCCGCGCGAGCGTCCCCGACCTCGCGGTGTTCGAGGCCCTCCCCGCTGCCTGCGCGCTGTTCGCGTGGCGGAGCGGGGAGGCATCGGGCACGGGTCGGCGCGAGGTCGTGCTGCTCGCCACGAACGCGGCGTTCGAGCGCCACGTCGACGTGGACCTCGCCTTCCTCGTCGACGAGGAGGACCTCTCCGCCCGGCTGTCGGCCGTGGTGGAGGCCGCCCTCGTCGACGGGCAGTGGCGGAACATCACCCTGCCCGGCTACAGCGGCAGACTGAGAGCCAACACCCTCCCCGCCTCGGCGGCCGGGGCCGTCGTGGTGGAGTTCGCCGAACGGCATCAGTTCGACGAGGTGGCTCTGCGCTCTCGGGTCGACCAGCTGCAGGACCTCGTCGACAACTCGACGGCGCTCATGTACGTCAAGGATCTCGACGGCCGCTACCTCATCGTCAACGACTACTTCGCGCGCCGCTTCGGTGTGCAGCCCTCCGAGATCGTCGGCAAGAGCGACCACGACCTCTTTCCGCAGTCGAGCGCGGCGGTCTACAGCGACCACGACCGCGACGTGGTCTCGCTGGGGGTCTCCGTCGAGGTGGAGGAGCCGTTCGCGCCGATCGGGGGCGAGACCGACGTCGACGACGATCGCCGCTGGCTCTCGATCAAGTTTCCGCTGCTCGACGCCGCGGGCAAGCCCTACGCCCTCGGTGCGATCTCGACCGACATCACCGACCGCAAGCGCGCCGAATCGGCCGCCCGCATCGCGATGCACGAGGCCGAACGGGCCAACCAGTCCAAGAGCGAGTTCCTCTCCCGCATCAGCCACGAGCTGCGAACACCGCTGAACGCGATCATCGGCTTCGCCCAGCTCATGCACGACGGCTCCGTCACCCCCTCGCAGCTCGAGGGGTCCCAGCACATCCTCGACGCCGGTCGTCACCTGCTCTCCCTCGTGAACGACGTGCTCGACATCACCTGGATCGATGCCGGAGCCCCGGGCCTCGTGCTGCAGAACATCTCGGCCGTCGAACCCATCCACGAGGCCCTGCAGCTCATCCGCCCGATCGCCCGCGCCGACGACATCGAGGTGGCGAGCGACCTGCACGACGCCCTCTTCCGCACGGTGGTCGGCGACGGCCAGCGGCTCCGCCAGGTGTTCCTCAACCTCCTCAGCAACGCGATCAAGTTCAACAGCCGTAACGGGGCCATCCGGGTCACCTGCAAGGCCGGGGACGAGCGGCTCCGCTACCTCGTGACCGACACCGGACGCGGCATCCGCGACGACGAACGCGAGCTGCTCTTCACGCCCTTCGGACGGCTTCCCTCGTCGGCGGGCATCGAGGGCACGGGCCTCGGGCTGGCGCTCTCGAAGCGGCTGGTCGAGGAGATGGGGGGCGAGCTCGGGATCGAGCACAGTGCGCTCGGCGAGGGCACGACCTTCTACGTGGAGCTGACGCTCGCCGAGGAGCCCGTCGCCGCCATCGTGCCGGAGTCGCCCGCCCCGGTGGATCCTCCGGACGACGGCCTCGCGGCGACCGTGCTGCACATCGAGGACACGCACGCGAACCTGCGGCTGGTCGAGCACATCCTGAGCCGCTATGAGAAGCTGGACCTCATTCCGGCCACGAGCGGCTCGGCCGGGATCACCGCCGCCCGTGCCCTCGGGAGCGACCTCGACCTCGTGCTGCTCGACCTGAACCTGTCCGACATGACCGGAGCCGATGTGATCTCCGCGCTGCGAGCCGATCCCGTGCTGCACGACGTCCCGGTGATCGTGCTGTCGGCGGATGCCACGCCGGCACACATCGCGCACCTGCTCTCGATGGACATCGCCGAGTACCTCACCAAGCCGCTCGACCTGCACCGGTTCCTCGAAGCGGTCCGCTCGGCACTGGTGGCACGCCGATGAGGAGCGTGCGGGTCGTCATCGCCGACGACCACCCGGTCTACCGCGAGGGTCTCGCGCGCAACTGGGAGGGCGACCCGCGAATCCACGTGATCGGGGTCGCAGCCGACGGCGTGGCGGCGCTCACCTCCATCCGCGAGGAACGGCCCGAGGTGGCCGTGGTCGACCTCCGGCTGCCGGAGATCGACGGGATGCAGGTGATCGAGGTGCTGACGGCCGAGAAGGCGCCCACGAGCATCCTCATCCTCACCGCCTACATGGACTCGGCGACGGTGTACCGGGCCTTCGCGAAGGGCGCCAAGGGCTTCCTGGAGAAGTCGGCGTCGTTCGCCGAGATCACGGCGGCAGTGCTGAAGATCGGGGCGGGTGGCACGGTCATCTCACCGTTCGCGCAGGAGGTGCTCGCCGATGAGATCCGGGCCAGGCAGATCAACGAGGAGAAGCCCGCCCTCACGGCGCGCGAGCTCGAGATCCTCCGCCTCGCGGCCGACGGCTACCCGGCCCAGCGCATCGCCACCGAGCTCCATGTCTCCCTCGCCACCGTCAAGAGCCACCTCCAGCACATCTACGACAAGCTCGACGTCTCCGACCGAGCCTCCGCGGTCGCCCAGGCCATCCGCCGAGGTCTCCTCGCCTGAGGGCGGATCCTGGGCAAGCCGCAGGGGCTTCCCACCCGCGCCCGATCCCGAACGCGACAGGGCCCTCCCACCCGCGCCCGAATCCGAACGCGACAGGGCCCTCCCACCCGACCCAAGGTGATACCGACGCCGCGCAGCGACGGCGGCATCACATGCCCCGCTGCGCCGCAGCAGCGGCGGCGCAGCTAAAATAACTCAGTGAGCAGCTACACCGACCTCCTCAAGACCCGCGGGGTCGCCCGCATCATCGCTGCTCAGTTGACCGCGCGGTTCCCGTTCGGGATGCTGTCGCTGGCGTTCCTGCTGCACATCGAGCACACCTACCAGTCGTACGGCGTGGCCGGGCTCGTGCTCGCCGCCCTCAGCATCGGGCAGGCGATCGCCGGGCCGCTGACCAGCCGGCTGATGGGTGTCTGGGGCATGCGCCCGGTCATCCTCATCACCATGATCATCTGCGCGGCCGCCATCTCGGTGATCGCCCTCGTGCCGCTGGGCATCGCCGCCGATATGGCCGTGGCGTTCGTGGCCGGCCTCACGATGCCGCCCATCCAGCCCGCGGTCCGCACCATCTATCCGAAGATGGTCAACTCCAAGCAGCTCACGCCGCTGTTCTCGCTCGACGCCTCGGCGCAGGAGATCATCTGGGTGCTCGGGCCCGTCATCACGACGTTCGTCTCCGTGCAGATCGGCACCGTGTGGGGCATCCTGCTCGCGGTCGCGTTCCTCGTGGGCGGCGGCATCTGGTTCCTCACGAGCCCCGAGCTCGGGCGGGTGCGCATCCCGCGCTCGAAGCGCAAGCTCGGAGCCGTGCTCAAGAAGCCGCCGGTGCTGCTGTCGACCATCGTCGGATTCCTGCTCGTCGCCACGTGCGCCGCCATCGAGGCTGGCGTCGTGTCCGCCTTCGGCGAGGGGGGCGCCGAGGCCGGCATCGTGCTCGCGATCTTCGCCGTGGGATCTCTCGTCGGCGGCCTCTCGCTCGGACACCGGCCGATCGGGCCCTGGGCCCTCGCCCGGCGCATGGCGATCGTGTTCGTCGGAACCGCCGTGGCCGCCGCCTCGCTCAACATCTGGTGGCTCTCGATCGTGCTGTTCATCGCCGGCGTGGGCATCGCGCCCGCCCTCGCCGTGATGTTCGCGATCGTCTCGTCGAGCGTGCGCTTCAGCGACACCGCCGAAGCCTACGGCTGGGTCGGCACGGGGCAGCTCATCGGTGCGGCGGTGGGATCGGCCCTCGCGGGCTTCCTGATCGACGGCATCGGGCCCACCGGGGCGTTCCTCGTCGCGGCCGGGCTCGCGTTCTTCGGGTTCCTCGTTCCGCTGTTCGGCAAGCGGTTCCACCCGGATCTCCGCGGCCGCGATGCGAGTCCGCTGCCCGACACCGAGCCCGTGACGGTCGTCGGCTGATGGTCAACGCTCTCTCGCCCCTGCTCACCCTGAACGACTCCCGCACCCTCCCCCAGCTCGGGCTCGGCGTCTACAAGACGACGGACGACGAGTCGGCCGAGGCCGTCTCATTCGCGCTGCAGCAGGGCTACCGTCTCGTCGACACGGCCGCGATGTACCTCAACGAGAAGGGCGTGGGCGAGGGACTGCGGCGAAGCGGCCTCCCCCGCGCGGACGTGACGCTGGCCACGAAGGTCTGGTTCACCGACAACGGATTCGACTCCACCCTGCGCTCGTTCGACGAGAGCCTCGAGCGGCTCGGCACCGACTACGTCGACCTGTACCTGATCCACTGGCCGGCGCCGGCGAACGACCTCTACGTGGAGACCTGGCGAGCTCTCGTGCGGCTGCGCGAGGAGGGGCGGGCGCGGTCGATCGGGGTCGCGAACTTCCACCCGAAGCACGTCACGCGGCTGATCGACGAGACCGGCGAGGTGCCGTCGGTGAACCAGGTCGAGCTGCACCCGTGGCTGCCGCAGGCGGCGCTCCGGCAGTTCGACGGCGAGCTCGGGATCGTGACGCAGGCGTGGTCGCCGCTCGCTCGCGGGCACGTGTTCGACGCCTCCCACGGCGGCGACGCTCTCGACGCGGTCGCCCGGAAGCACGGCAAGTCGCCGGCGCAGGTCGTCATCCGCTGGCACCTGCAGCTAGGCAACGCGGTCATCCCGAAGTCGGTCACGCCCTCGCGCATCCGCGAGAACATCGACGTCTTCGACTTCGCCCTCGACGCCGACGACCTGGCGGCCATCGCCGCCCTCGAAACGGGCGAGCGCACGGGCGTCGACCCCGACGACCGCAACTAGCCCGGCCCCTGCCGCCGCGCCCCGCGTCCCGCGTCCCGCGTCCCGCGTCCGATCCGTCCCGCGCCCGCGCCGACCACGACCGCGACCGCGCCGGTAGTCGAGCCGCGACAGCCGACTTGACACAAGAGGTGCCAAGTCGGCGCCTATTCGCGCATCTAGTGTCAAGTCGACGTTCCCAGGTGGCGTCGGGCTTACCTCACGACCCCGCGACCGCGCGACTTGACAGAAGTTGGGCCTAAGAGCGCCGACTTGGCACAAGATGTGTCAAGTCAGCAGCTTCAAGCGCAGTTTGTGTCAAGTCGACGTACCCGGGGAGTTCTCGACGCGAGCCGCGGCGTCAGGTCCGCGCGCGACTTGACAGAAGTTGGGCCTAAGAGCGCCGACTTGGCACAAGATGTGTCAAGTCGGCGGCTCCGGGCACAGGGTCACCCGGACGCGGGAGGGCGGGCTGGAGGCTGTGGCGGCTACCAGCGGTGGCGGCTACCAGCGGGGGTGGATGGCGGCGCGGAAGGTGCGGTCGTAGAGGTCACGAACGGCGGCGTCGAGGCCCGCGGGCAGCTCGAGCGAGCCCGCAGCCGCGTTCGACTCTGCCTGGGCGCGGTTGCGCGCGCCCGGGATGACCGTCGAGACACCGGGCTGCGCGACCACCCAGGCGATCGCGGCCGCCGCGGGCGTGACTCCCTCGGGCAGCTGCGCCGCGAACTCCTGGGCGGCGGCCACTCCGGCCTCGTAGTCGACACCGGAGAAGGTCTCCCCGACGTCGAAGGCGCTGCCGTCGCGGTTGTAGTTGCGGTGGTCGTCCGGCGAGAAGGTCGTGTCGGCGGTGTAGCGGCCGCTCAGCAGTCCCGACGCGAGCGGCACCCGCGCGATGATGCCGACCCCGGCCTCACGCGCGGCGGGCAGCACCTCGTCGAGCGGCTTGAGCCGGAACGCGTTGAGGATGATCTGTACGGTGGCGGTGCCCGCGCGCGCGATGGCGGCGAGCGCCTCGTCGCAGGTCTCGACGCTCACGCCGTAGGCCGCGACGGCGCCGTCGGCCACGAGGGTGTCGAGGGCGTCGTAGACCTCGTCGCTCGAGAACACCGGCGTGGGCGGGCAGTGCAGCTGCACGAGGTCGAGGGTGTCGACGCCGAGGTTCTTGCGCGAGCGGTCGGTCCACGCCCGGAAGTTCGACAGCGTGAACTCCCCCGGCTCCTGCGGTCCGCGCCGCCCCATCTTGGTGGCGACCGTGATCCCCGATCCGGGGTTCTCAGCAAGGAAGCGGCCGATCACCTGCTCGCTGCGGCCGTCGCCGTAGACGTCGGCGGTGTCGAAGAAGGTGACCCCTGCGTCGGCGGATGCGCGGAGCACGTCGAGTGCGGCATCCTCGTCGACGTCGCCCCAGTCGGCGCCGAGCTGCCACGTGCCGAGTCCGACGGAGGAGATGGTGCGGCCGGTGCGGCCGAGAGTGCGATGGTCCATGCCTTCGACTCTAGGCTCCCGGTGCCCCGCCCGCTCGCGGGTAACGACCGGATAACCATCGACCGCATCCCAGCCGCGTCCCAGCCTCGCGTCTTTAGTGTGGCGGCATGAAACGAACGATCCTCGCTTCCGCAGCCGTCCTCGCCGTCGTCCTGCTCGCGGGGTGCTCGGCATCCCAGGGCTCCTCCTCGAGCGGCCCCGCCATTGACCAGTCCGCGCCCGACCTCGGCCCGCAGAGCGCCGAGGGTGCCGAGGGCGGCGACAGCAGCGCTCTCGCCGAGGGCTCGTCCGAGGCGGAGGCCAGGGCCGATCAGAGCATCATCACCACCGGCTGGATCAGCATCACGGTCGACGATGCCATCGCCGCGACCGACGAGGCGATCGCACTGGTCGACTCGTTCGAGGGCCGCATCGACTCCCGCTCGCAGCAGGTGGGAAGCGACGACAGCCGGGCGAGCGCCCAGCTCACGGTGCGCATCCCCGCCGACGAGCTCGACGAGGCCATCGAGGGCCTGCGCGAACTCGGGACCGTCGACTCCGTCTCGCTCGACGCGAGCGACGTCACGCTGCAGGTGCGGGATCTCGACGCTCAGATCAAGGCCCTGCAGGCATCCGTCGACCGGCTGCTCGCCCTCGTCGACAGCGCCGCCACGACGGCCGACCTCGTGGAGCTCGAGACCGCCATCTCCGACCGCCAGGGTCAGCTCGACAGCCTGAAGTCGCAGAAGCAGTACCTCTCGGACCAGATCTCGTACTCCACCATCACCCTCGACCTGCAGGAGGAGGGGGCCATCCCCTCGAGCGTTCCGGGCGACTTCTGGAGCGGCCTGGCCGCCGGGTGGGCCTCCCTCACCGCAGCGCTCTCGGGTCTCGTCGTCGTGATCGGCGTGCTCATCCCGTGGCTGCTGCCGTTCGCGGTGATCGCCGCGGTGGTCGTGCTGATCGTCGCACTCACCCGCCGCAGCTCGCGCCGCTCGACGCCCGCCCGCGCCGCGCAGGGCGGGGCCGGGGGTGGCGCCGCCGGTCGTCCGGCAGGTGCACACACTTCGGCAGGTGGATCCGCTTCGGCAGGTGGATCCGCTCCGGCAGGCGGAGCAGCTCCGGCAGGTGGATCCGCTTCGGCCGGTGGAGCACCTCCGGCAGATGGAGCAGCTCCGGCCGGTTTCGCAGCTCCGGCCGGTGGCGCAGCTGCGGCAGGTGGAGCCGCTCAGGCAGGTGGCGGTGATCAGGCAGCAGTCGATCCGACTGGTGGCGCAGCCGTGGCGGGTGGTGCCGGTCCGACTGGTGGCGCAGCTGCGGCAGGTGGCGCCGGTCCGACCGGTGACGCAGCGCCGGCTGGTGGCGCACCCACGGCAGGTGCCGTCGGGGGCGCCGGGAGTGTTGGTGCGACTCAGGTTTCCGCCCCGCTCGCCTCCACGGCGGCGGAGTCGGAGTCGGATGCGCCGTCGGCGCCGACGTCACCCCAGCAGTCCGGGCCGTCGCAGGAGCAGCCGCCGCAGAACCCGCAGACCCCGCCTGCGGTGTGACCCGCGACCGGCAGCAACGGCGTGACGCGCGGATGGCGGCCAGCGTGACGCAACGCTAGCTCGCGGCCACCGGGTTCTGCTCGAGCCACAGCTCGCGGCGGAGCTCGAGGGTGCGGAGGGCGGCCTCGTCGACGGTCTCGGCCGGGAGCTGCCCCGCCCGCACCGCTCCAGCGACCGAGGCGACGAGCTGCGGCACGTCGACGGTCGTGTTGTAGAGCAGGATGTCGTTGCCGGCGCCGATCGCCGCGATCGCGTTGGCCGTGCGGTCGGCATAGGCCGGCACACCGGAGGCCTCGAGCATGAGGAGGTCGTCGGTCACGGCCACCCCCTCGAAGCCGAGCTCGTCGCGCAGGATGTCGTGCCACGGCCGCGAGAGCGACGCCGGCGCGGCGTCGACCGAGGAGTAGACGAGGTGTCCGAACATCACTAGCTCCGCGCCCGCGTCGATGCCCGCCGCGAAGGGCGGGGCGTCCTCAGCCCGCCAGGTGTCGAGCGGCAGATCGGTCGTCGGCACCGAGCTGTGCGAGTCTCCCGACGCGGCGCCATGTCCCGGGAAGTGCTTCAGCGTGCTGAACACCGCGCCCTGCTCCGCCTCCACCGCCGCCGCCACGCGCTCGCTCGCCGACCCGGCGTCGGTGCCGAGCGCCCGCTCGTAGATGAACGAGGACGGATCGCCCGTGACATCGGCGACCACACCGATGTTGACGCTCATGCCGGTGGCGTCCAGGAGCGCCGCGCGCTGGCGGAACGCGTCGGTGGTCGCGGCGACGGGCTCGGTCTTGAGGGTCTCGGCCGAGGGATAGGTGTCGGCCTGCAGCCGGGCCACGATGCCGCCCTCCTCGTCGATCGCCACGAGGGTGCCGAGCCCGTCCGAGCCGCCGCTGCCCGGAGTGCCCGCGCGGAGCGCCTCCGTGTAGGCCGCCGTCTGATCGGTGCCGCCCGGCACGTTGTCGCCGAGCAGCAGCACGCCCGCGATGCCGTTCGCCGCGAGGTAGGCGCGCGTGGCCGCCGGATCGGGCCCACCCACATGCACCATGAACAGCGACGCGATCTTCTGCTCGAGCGTCATGCCCGCGAGCCGCACCTCGGCGTAGAGGCGGTTCTGCTGCTCCTGCGTGACGACCGGGAACTCAGCCCGGTGGCGCGTGGCCGCGGAGGCCGTCGGCGTGGCCGTCGAGGTGGAGGGCGTGGGAGCCGGCGACGAGCTGGCGGTCGGGCGCGCCGACGATGTGGAGGTGGGAGTAACGGCCGAGGAAGAGGTGGGAGTCACGGCCGAGGCAGAGGTGGGAATGACGGCCGAGGCAGAGGTGGGAGTGACCGCCGAGGCAGGGGTGGGAGTGACGGCCGAGGCAGGGGTGGGAGCAGCGGCACGGACGGAGTCAGCAGAAGCGGTGGCGTGACCGGCGGAGCCGCCAGACACAGCAGCAGCCCCCGCCGCGCCCGCGCCGCAGCCGCCGAGACCGGCCGTGACGAGCACGACGAGTCCGGCCGCGAGGACCCGCGCCCGCCCGTTCACTCGGGGATCGGCCCCAGCAGCGCGCTGGCCACCGTCGAGTGCGCAGACTCGCCGTCGGAGGGGTGGAACAGGCCCGCCACGACGTCGCGGTAGAGCCGCCCGAGCTCGCTCGACGAGGCGATCGCCGAGCCGCCGGACACCCGCAGCGCCTGGTCGACTACGACCCGCGCGGTCTCGGTGGCGCGCACCTTGAGCCCCACGAGCTTCGGGAACCACGCCGCCCCGTGCGCCACGAGCCCGTCGACGTCGGATGCGAGCGCCGCGATCTGCGGCGGGATGCCGTCGTGCGCGATCCCCGCCTCGGCCACCTTCCAGCGGATGTCGGGGTCGTGCGCGTAGGGCCGCCCGCCGTTCTTCATCGAGGTGCGCCGGTGGGCCGCCTCGACGGCGAGCTCGAGCGCCCGCTGCGCGAGCCCCGTGTAGACGGCGGCCACGAGGATCTCGAAGTTCGAGAAGATGGCGAAGATCAGCGGATCGGGGTTCGGCCCGGGTGCGAGCCTGCGGAACACCCGCGACGCCGGTGCCACAGCACCGTCGAGCACGGTGGTGCGGCTCTGGGAGGCCCGCATGGCGAGCGTGTCCCAGTCGTCGAGCGTGGTGACACCGGCGGTCTCGCGGTCGAGGAACGCGTGCACGAGCAGCGGATGCGATGGGTCGCTGTCATCGCGCCCGAAGACCCCCAGCCTCGTCCAGACCGGCGAGAGCGACGTGAAGATCTTGCGGCCCGTGAAGGCGTACGAGCCGTCGGGGCCCGGGACGGCGGCCGTGCGCGAGTCGAACAGCACGAGGTCGTTGCCGGCCTCGCTGTTGCCGAAGGCGTAGACCTCGCCGGCCACCGCATCCTGCAGCACCCCGCGGAGCGAGTCGTCACCCCGGTCGAGCAGCACCTTGGCCACACCCGTCCAGACCAGGTGCATGTTGATCGCGAGCGCCGTGGCGGGCGCCGCGGTCGCTAGGCGGGTCTGCTCCCGCGCCACGCGCTCGAGGCCGAAGCCGAGCCCGCCGTCGGCGACGGGCGCGAACATGCGCAGGTAGCCGACCTCGGCGAGCTCGCGCAGGTCGTCGTGCGGGAACGTGTTCTCGCGATCGTGAGTGGCCGCCCGCGAGCGGATGCGGGCCAGCAGCCCGTCGTCGATCAGCGAGTCGGCAGGGGTCGTCTCTGCCATGCGGCCAGGATACCGACCGCCCCTGACAGTGGGATCAGCACCCGAGCCCTCAGCACCCGGTCGATCCTCCGCGCCCAGCACCATCAGCGCCGAGCACCCCGCCCTCAGCGCCCCTCGAGCTCCCGCACCCGCGGAATGACCTGCTCCGCGAACCGCCGCATCTCGCGGAGGTGCGGCGAGAACTGCAGCAGCAGCAGGTCGACGCCGGCGTCGGAGAACTCCACGATCCGCCGCGCCACCTGGTCGGGCGTGCCCACGAGATCGGGGCGCAGCCCTCGGTTCGACACCGAGTAGTCGCGGAGGTCGACGGTGGTCTCGAGCTGCGACTTCGACACGAAGTCCTGGTACGACTCGTACGCGGCCCCGCCCCGCACATCCGTGATGCGCTCGAGCTCGGCCTGCGCCTCCTCCTCGGTGTCGCGCACGATCGCGTAGGCGGCCATGCCGAACGAGGAGAACGGCGTCTCGGAGACGGCCGCGCGGCGAGCGGTCAGGTCGGCGATCTTGGTGCGCAGCTCCGCGGGCGTGCCGCCGTGCGTGACGTAGGCGTCGGCGAACCGGGAGATCGCGTTCTTGCCGCCCTCGCTCTCACCGCCGGCGTAGATCACCGGTGCCACCTGGGGCTTCGGCGACAGGTAGGTGTTCTCGAGCTCGTAGTACTCGCCCTTGAAGCTGTAGGGCGTCTCGCTCCACAGCCCCTTGAGGATCTCGACGAACTCGAGGCTCCGCTTGTAGCGGTCGTCGTGCTCCGAGAAGATGCCGCCGTACTGCCGCGCCTCCTCGGCCCACCACGCCGAGACCACGTTGAGCGTGAACCGCCCGCCGCTGATGTCGTCGATCGTGGCGGCGCGCTTCGCGGCGACCGCGGGCAGGTGGTAGCCGGGGCGGATGGCGGTGAGGATCTCGATCCGCGAGGTCACGGCGGCGACGGCTGCGGCGAGCTCCCACGCGTCGAGGCTCGGCGCCTCCTGGCCCTTGACGTCGTTGAGGTTGAGCTCGGCGATGAGCGTCACGTCGAATCCGGAGGTCTCGGCCGTCTGCGCGATCTCCTTGACGTGCTCGAAGGTCGTCGGCGTCTGTTCGTCGTCGACGTTGCGGAGCCAGCCGCCGAAGATCGGGGTCCAGTAGCCGAAGCGCATCGGTGAAGCCGCCATCAGAGCAGTCCTCCCAGGAAGCGCGCGATCGAGCGCGGGCCCGAGACCGGGCTCGACGCTTCGACGTCCGGGTTGTAGTTCGTGTTGGTGTTGATGTCGTAGGTCACGCGGCGGCCGTCGGCGGTCTCGATGAACTCGATCCCGGCGATCTCGATGCCGTTCGTGGCCAGGAACTCCTCGTAGCGGGCGATCAGCGGATCGCCGTCGAAGCCCTCCCGCAGCGAGAACAGCGGCGGAGGCGTCGAGCCGTCGGCCCCGGGCACGGCGCACGCGTCGGCGGGGCACAGCTCGAAGCTTCCGGCCGAGGTGTCGACGCGCACGGCGTAGACGAAGCGACCGCCCACGAACTCGGCGCGCGTGACGAAGGGCTCCGCGGCCACGAGGAACTCCTGCAGCAGCGTGATTCCGTCGACGGGCTCCTCGAAGTCCGAGCCGCCGACATAGGCGTCGAACTCCTCGTAGCTGTCGAAGCGGCGCACCCCGAGGCCCTTGCCGCCCTGGTTGTGCTTCGAGATGAAGGGGAGGCCGAAGTCGCGGGCGGCTGCGCTGAGACCCGCACGCCCGAAGACCGCCACGGTGCGCGGCACGTCGAAGCCGGCGCGGCCGAGCCGGAGGTGCTGATCGACCTTGCTCACCTCGAGGTCGATCACGCCGCGGCCGTTCACCACACGGGCACCCGAGTTCTCGAGCCACGACAGCAGGGCGCGCGTGTAGTCCTTCGAGTGCGGGTTGCCGCGGGTGTGCGCCGAGGCGCTCATGCGCGACCAGTAGACGCCCGGCTCGGGCGCCGCCGAGAGGTCGATGCCGCCGTGCACGGCATCCTCGGTGAGCAGGATCTCGGTGAACGGCACGCCCTCCGCCTCGAACGCCGCGGCGAGCGGCGGCAGCCACTCGGGGTTCTCGTGGATGACGTGCACGCGTGGTTCTGAAGCCATGCTCCGAGTCTAGGAGCGGCTCAGGAGGTCGCTTCCCGATGGGCGCTCGAGAGGCCCAGATATGTCGCCGCGTTACGCCGGATGCCCTCGCGCTCCTCCTGCACGAGCTCGCGACGCACCTTCGCGGGCACACCGGCCACGAGCGATCCGGGCGGCACGACCGTGCCCTCGAGCACGAGCGCGCCCGCCGCCACGAGGGAGCCCGTGCCGATGACCGCACCGTTCAGCACGGTGGCGTTCATGCCGATGAGGCAGTCGTCCTCCACCGTGCAGCCGTGCAGCACGGCGCCGTGGCCGACGCTCACCCCGCGGCCGATCGTGGCGGGCTTGCCGAGGTCGGTGTGCACGACCACGTTGTCCTGCAGGTTCGAGCCCTCGCCCACGACGATCGGATCGTTGTCGCCGCGGAGCACGGCGCCGTAGAACACGCTCGCGGAGGCCGCGAGGTGCACGCGCCCGATCACGGTGGCGGTCGGCGCGACCCACGCCGTGGGGTCGATCTCGGGGGTCTGGCCCTCGTACGTGATGAGCATCGTCGTCTCCTGGTCGTGTGTGTGGCGCCCGACTCAGAGCCGGTCGCCGAGCTGCGAGACGATGGCCGCCTCCTGGTAGTCGAGCCGCTCGAGGAACTCCCGCGTGGCGTCGTCGTCGAGCCGGTCGGCGTCGCGCTCGCGCACGACCGCGACCCGCTGCGCGTGCAGCACCCGCCGGTAGAGGGCTCCGAACTCGGCCCCCAGGCCCTCCCCCGGCCCGGGCGCGCGCTCCGCGTCGTCCGACTGCCGCGCCACCGTCTCGGCGATCCGCTCGAGCATCTCGGGCGGCACACCGGCGGGAGGCGACTGCAGGAACTCGGCGAACACGCCGGCCGACGCCGCGCGCGCGACCTCGCGGGCGTGCTCGGACTGCGCGAGGTCGTACTCGTCCTGCTCCGGATCGCTGAGCCCCAGCGACCGGATCAGCAGCGGCAGCGTGAGTCCCTGCACGAGCAGCGTGCCGACGGCCACGATGAACGCGATCGCCTGGATCTCCGCCCGCCCCGGGAACGGCTCCCCGTTGGCGAGCACGAGCGGCACACCGGCCGCCGCCGCGAGCGTCACGACTCCGCGCATGCCGGTCCACGACACCACGAGGCTCTCGCGCCAGTTGAGGAACACCGGGTACTGCTTCGGCTTCCGCCCGCGCGCCACGCGCTGCTCGTTGGCCACGCGCATCCGCTCGCGGAGCCGCTCGTCGCTCGCGATCTTGCGCCGCATGACCTTGTCGGTCAGGAAGTTGCGGCCGAAGGAGACGAACACCCAGATGGGCCGGATGAAGAGCACCACGAGCAGCACGAGCGCACCGAGCCCGAAGACGGCCCAGACCGAGTCGCCGGCGTCGCTGATGTCCTGGATGACGAAGCGCAGCTGCAGCCCCATGTAGGCGAACACGAACGCCTCGAGCAGCACGTCGAGCGACGACCAGACCTGCCGCTCCTGCAGCCGCGTCTCGTAGCCCGTGCGCGCCGACGAGGTGCCCACCGCGAACCCGGCGGCCACCACGGCGAGCACGCCCGAGGCCTCGAACTGCTCCGCGAGGAGGTAGGCCGCGAACGGCACGATCAGCCCGAGCACCGTCTCGAGCCCCGAGTCCTGCAGCAGGCGCCGGATGGCGACGGCCACGACCGCGAGCACGACCCCCACCGCGATCCCCACCACCGATCCGTAGCCGAACAGCAGCAGCGGGTTCTCGAGGAAGGTGTGGGTGCCGGCGACGGCCGCCACCGTGATGCTGAAGAGCGTGAGCGCCGCGGCGTCGTTGACGAGGCTCTCGCCCGTGAGGATCGACATGACCCGCTTGGGGAGGCCGAGCTTGCGGCCGATGGCCACGGCCGTGACGGCATCCGGTGGCGCCACGATGGCGCCGAGCACGAGCGCGGCCCCGAGGGTCAGGGCCGGCACGACCCACGCCGAGAACACCCCCACCACGAGCGCGGTGACCACCACGAGCCCCACACCGAGGCCGAGGATGGGGCGGAGGTTGCGCACGAAGGAGCCGAAGGAGAACTGCAGGGCCGCCGAATAGAGCAGGGGCGGCAGCACGACGCCGAGGATGATCTCGGAGTCGAGCTCGAGCCGGGTGAAGCCCGGGATGAAGGAGGCGGCGAAGCCCACCAGGGTGATGACGAGGGCGGGCTGGAGGCCGCGGCGCTGGGCGAGCCCGGTGACCGCGATGGCCCCGACGATCACGAGGAGGAGCTGCACGCCGTTCACGCCGCCCAGCCTAGCTAGAGTTCTCATCATGGAGCAGGTGACCGGCACAGTGCAGGCGACCGGCACAGTGCAGGCGACCGGCACCGTGGAGTCGATGGACGCCCTCATGCTCATCACCGAGCTCTTCGGCTGGATCGGCATCGGCGCCGGCGTGCTCATGCTCGTGGTGGGCTACGTGCGGGGCGCGTTCTTCCGCGGCTGGCGCGAGACCCTCGGCGTGGTCGTGCTCGACGACGCCGGCCACCGTGCCTACCGCTGGCTCGGCGACGACAACGTGCTCTACCAGGCGCCCGCCCACGAGGACGAGACGCAGTCGCTCGAGCCGGGCGACGAGCTCACGGTCTACGTGAACCCCCGCGACCCCGCGGTGGGCCGCGCCGACGAGCCCACCCACGAGGGCCGCGCCTTCCGCACCACGGGCTGGATCCTCCTCGGCGCCGGCCTCCTGGCGATCGTGCTGCAGATCGTGCTGCTGTTCCTATGACGCGGCAGCTGATCCCGTTCGTGCGCATGCGCGGCCGCGACGTCGACGAGCCCGGCCGGGTGTCGAGCCCGCTCGAGCTGCTCTTCGACCTCACCTTCGTGGTGGCGATCGCCTCGATCGTCACCCAGCTCGCCCACGCCATCGCCGAGGACCACATCGCCACGGCGCTCCCGAACTTCCTGATGGTGTTCTTCGCCATCTGGTGGGCGTGGCTGAACTTCACCTGGTTCGCGTCGGCCTACGACACCGACGACGTGCCCTACCGGCTCCTCACGATGCTGCAGATGGGCGGTGTGCTCGTGCTCGCGGCCGGAGTGCCGAGCGCGTTCGAGCACGGCGACTACCTGCTCATCACCACGGGCTACTTCATCATGCGCATCGCCCTCGTCGTGCAGTGGCTCCGGGCGGCCGCCCAGGATCCGGAAGGCCGGTCGACGGCGCTCCGCTACGCGCTCGGCATCACAGTGGTGCAGGCGCTCTGGATCGTGCGGGTGTTCACCATCGGGGACTGGCCGTTCGCGGCCCAGGTGGCGGTGTTCGCTCTGCTCGCGGTGTGCGAGATGGCCGTGCCGATCTGGGCCGAGCGTCCGCGGACCACGGCGTGGCATCCGCACCACGTCGCCGAGCGCTACGCGCTGTTCACGATCATCCTGCTCGGCGAATCGGTGCTCGCCGCCACCTCCGGCGTGCAGTCGATCATCTCGGCCGGCGCCTCGAGCGGGGAGTTCGTGCTGCTCGCGGCGGCCGGCCTCGCGCTGCTATTCGGGCTCTGGTGGGTGTACTTCCTCGAACCGGCGCACGAGGGGCTCGAGGACAACCGCCGCTGGTCGTACTACTGGGGCTACGGCCACTACCTGATCTTCGTGGCGCTCGCCGCCGTCGGGGCCGGCCTCGAGGTGAGCGTGGAGGCGCTCGCGCACCACGCCGAGACGCCCGTCGTGACGATCGGCTACACGGTCGCCGTGCCGGTCGCGCTGTTCCTCGTGATGATGCGGGTGCTCTACCGGCCGCTGATCGGGCCCACCGTCGTGCCGCCCGCGCTGTCGCTCGGGGGTGCTGCGGTCGTGCTGCTCGTGCCGCTGATCGCGCCCGCCACCTCGCTCGCGGTCGTCGTGCTCGCGATCACGGTGGTGGTGGCCCTCGTCGTGGCGCTCACGATCGTGGTGCGGCGCCCGCGACCGGAGGCGGCGCGGGCCTCCTAGAGCTTCGGGCAGACACCCGGGCGGCCGCTTCTAGAGCAGGTCGCGCAGCTCCCGCCGCAGCACCTTGCCCACGTTCGACTTCGGCAGTTCGTCGCGGAACAGGATGCGGGTGGGCCGCTTGTAGCCGGCGAGCTCGGTCTTGAGGTAGGCGCGCAGCTCGTCCTCGCTGAGCGAGTCGTCGGCCTTCACCGCGAAGAGCACGACGGTCTCCCCGGAGCGGTCGTCGGGCACACCGATCACGCCGGCATCCCGGATCTTGTCGTGGGCCATCGCGACCTCCTCGACCTCGCTCGGGTAGACGTTGAAGCCCGAGACCACCACCATGTCCTTCTTGCGGTCGACGATCGTGATGTAGCCGTCGTCCGACATCGTCGCGACGTCGCCGGTGAGCAGCCAGCCGTCCTTCAGCACCTCGGCCGAGGTCTCGGGCTGGTTCCAGTAGCCCGACATCACCTGGGGGCCGCGCACGCAGAGCTCGCCTCGCTCGCCGAGCGCCACGGGCACGCCCTCCTCGTCGCGCAGCTCGATGTCGGTCGAGGGCAGCGGCAGGCCGATCGTGCCGACGCGGGGCGTGGTCCAGGTGGGGTTCACCGACACCACGGGCGAGGCCTCGGTGAGGCCGTAGCCCTCGAGCACGTCGTTGCCGGTCGCCTCGCGCCAGGCCTTGGCGGTCGCGCCGCGCACGGCCATCCCGCCCGCCACCGCGAGCTTGACGCCCGAGAAGTCGAGCGCACGGAAGCCGGGGTTCTCGAGCAGGGCGCCGGCGAGGGTGCTGACGAGGATGAGCACGCTCGGCTTCGTCTTGCCGAGGGTCTTCACGAGGTCGTCGGTCTCGCGCGGGTTCGTGATGAGCACGTTGTGCGAGCCGTAGGAGAAGAACGCGAGCGCATTCACCGTGAGACTGAAGATGTGGTACAGCGGCAGGGCCGCGATCACGGTCTCCTGCCCCTCGTGCAGCCGCAGGCGCATGGGCGCGAGCATCTGCGCCTGGTTGGCCACGAGGTTGTGGTGCGAGATGACCGCGGCCTTCGTGCCACCGGTGGTGCCGCCGGTGTACTGCAGCAGGGCGGTGTCGGATGCGGCCACGTCCGGACGCGCCAGGTCGGCGTGCCGGGCGCCGGCGGCGAGCGCCGCCCGGAACGAGGTGGCGCCGGTGAGACCGTGCCGGGGCACGAGCTTCTTGACGTGCTTGACCACGAAGTTCGTGACGAGTCGCTGCGCCCCGGGGAGGAGGTCGCCGACATCCGTGAGCACGACGTGCTTGATCGACGTCTCCTCGATCACGGCCGCGAGCTTGTCGGCGAAGTTCTGCAGCACCACGATCGCCGTGGCGCCCGAGTCGATGAACACCTTGCGCATCTCGTGCGCGGTGTAGAGCGGATTGGCGTTGACCACCACGAGACCGGCCTTGAGGGCCCCGTAGAGGGCCACCGGGTACTGCAGCAGATTGGGCATCTGCAGAACGATGCGGTCGCCCTTGCCGAGACCGAGCTCGCCGAGCAGGAAGCCGGCGAACCGGTCGGAGAGCTCGTCGATCTCCTGGAACGACAGCGTCGCCCCCATGTTGGAGAAGGCGGTGGACTCGGCGTGCTTCGCGCACGTCTTGGAGACCAGCTCACCGACCGACCGAAACGGCGGCTCCTCGACGGTGGGGGCCAGCTCGCTCGAGTAGCTCTGCAGCCACGGACGGCTCTCGTATGGATTCATCGCTTCTTCGCTGTCGTACGGGGGTGGGCTGGCCCTTACGCTACCCGCTATCGTCGACCCATGATGAACGACGACGACTACGACGAGCGCCCGAGCGGATTCATCGGCCGGCTCGGCAAGGCGAGAGCGCTGACCTGGATCGTGATCATCGGCCTGGTCGCCCTCAGCATCGGCGCGATCTCCGTGGTGATCGTGCTGCAGAACGCCTGAAAGGCGCTACTGCACGCCGGGCTCGGCGTCGTCGATGAGTTCCTGGTCCCAGTCGCGCTGGGCCTGCTCGGCCTCCTCGCGGGTGGGGAAGGGGCCGAGGTTCGGAGCGTCCGGGAAATCGTCCGGGTTGAGGTCGGTGGTCACGTAGTAGGTGATCACGTCGTCCTGTTCGTGCTCCACGATGCGCAGATCTGACATGCTGCCGACTCTACCGACACCCGCGGGTCAGAAGTCGAAGCCCCCGCCGAAGTCGCCTCCACCGAAGTCGCCTCCGCCGCCGAAGTCGCCGAACCCGCCGCCGTCGGCGTAGCCGCCGTCTGCGCTCACGTCGCCGGCACCCGCATCCGCACTGCCCGCATCCGCACTGCCCGCATCCGCGGCACCGGCGTCGCCGCCCGCGTCCGCTCCACCGTCACCGGAGTCGGCACCCGCCTCGTTGCCGCCCTCGGCACCCATCGGCGGCAGGAACGCGCTCACGAGCGCCGAGCCGATGACGTAGCCGGCCACGGTGCCGAGCAGCGACGAGGCGACCATGCCGCCGAAGCCCATCCCGCCGCCCTGCCCGCCCTGTCCACCCTGGGCGCCGGCGCCGTTGAAGGCGCGTTCCATGGTGCCGGGGTTGCGGATCTCGGAGCGCGTCGCCGACTGCGCGAGCGAGTGCGGGTCGTCGCCGCGCGGGGCGTCGCCGGGCGCGGCATCCTGCGACAGCTGCGTGAAGAGGATCTTGCGCTGCTCGGGCGTGAGCTTCATGAACGCCTCCTCGTGCACCTGCTCGATGGTCTCGGGCGGTGCTGTGCGGAGGAGGTAGCGGTAGCGCTCGACCGCGATCTCGTCGTCGGTGCGCTGCGGCGCCTTCTGCTGCGGCACGGTGTAGCGCGGGTCGTGCTGCTGGGGGCTCTGCGAGGTGCCCTCCTGCGGTTCTTCGCGGCCCAGAAGTCGGTCGAGGAATCCCATGCTGATCGCTCCGATCTCAGGCGCCCTCTGCGCACTGGATCCCAGTCTGACCACCGGGACTGGAGAACGGCTGGATGCTCACCGCGAGCGCGCTATGACCTCGTCGATGCGCTCGGGCCGGAGCCCGTGGCCGATCACGCGCGGCCCGGCACCGCGCACGGCGGGCACGATGAGGTTGAGGGCGGCGCGCTGCACGGCGGTGGGCGGATTCGACAGCAGCGGCCGGTCGAGCGGCCTTGCGATGGCGCGGTGCAGCTGCAGCTGGATCGCCTGCATCGCCTTCACGGCCGGCAGCCGGCGCCGCTGGATGGCCGCGAGGTCGCGGGGAGTCACCCCGAGCGCCGAGCCCGGTCCGCCGATGGCCCGGAGCAGCAGCGGCTCGGCGAGGCGGTTGGCCGTGGCGACGGCATCCTGGATCGCGTACTCGACCCCCACGCCGAACGCGGGCGACATGGCGTGCGCCGCGTCGCCGATGCAGAGCAGCCCCGGCCGGTGCCAGGTCTCCAGCCGCGACAGGCGCACCGAGAGCAGCTTCACGCTCTCCCAGTCGTCGAGCGCGTCCACGACGGGCGCGAGCGGCTTCGCAGCACGCGCGAGCGACTCCTTGAAGGCGCCGAGGCCCTCGGCCCGGATCTCGTCGAAGCGCCCCTTCGCGATGATGCAGCCCGTCTGCAGGCGGTCGCCCCGGTCGATCGTGACCACCGACACCCCGCGGTCGAGGTAGGCCAGGGTGGGCCGGACCACGGCGGGCGGCTTGGGCAGGTCGAACCACAGCACGTCGACCCCCACCCCGAACTCGCGCGGTTCGAGCCCCGTGGCGGCCCGCACGGTGGAGGCGCGGCCGTCGGCGGCCACGGTGAGCCTGGCCACGATCTGGAGCTCGCCCTCGGCATCGACCGCGGTCACGCCCGTGACCGCGGACCCGGCACGCCGCACACCCGTGGCCGCCGCGCCCCTGCGCAGCCGGAAGCTCGGCAGCCGGGCGGCGTGCCCGGCCAGGAAGTCGAGGAAGTCCCACTGCGGCATGAAGGCGAGGAAGTCGTTCGGCGGAGGCAGCTGGGAGAAGTCCATGGCCTTCACGCGGATGCCGTTGACCACCACGTCGAGCGAGCGCACCTCGCTGTGCGGCAGCGTGAGGAACTCCTCGCGGAGCCCGAGGTCGCCGAGCAGCTCGAGGGTCGAGGGGTGCACGGTGTCGCCGCGGAAGTCTCGCAGGAAGTCGTCGTGCTTCTCCAGCACGAGCACGTCGATGCCGATCCGCGCGAGCAGGTAGCCGAGCATGAGGCCGGCCGGGCCCCCGCCCACGATGCAGACCTCGGCGTGCAGGGTGCGCGTGGCGGCCATGCCCCCACCCTAGGGCGACGGGCGGCGTCCAGCGCGGGCACGGATGCAGCCGACACGAACCCAGCAGGCTCAGGCTCAAGCGGGCAGCAGGAACCCGTCGTCGACGAGCGAGCGGATGCGCGGCACGAGCTCGGCCCGCAGCGCCCCGGCATCGACGCTCAGCACGTCGGCGATCGCGTCGACGATCGGGCCCACGGCGAGGTCGCCGTCGCACGCGCCCACGAAGGCGGCGAGGCCGGTGTCGAGCGCCACCCGCCGGCCGAACCCGCCGCCCTGCAGGAGGGCCATCACCACCGGATCCTCGTGGCCCGGCCAGTAGTGCCGCTCCTCGGTGACGTCGGAGGCGTAGACGAGGGTCGACCGGAGCAGCGCGTCGAGGTCGCGGTGCACCTCCCAGTCGTGGCCGGCGAGGCAGCGGGCGAGGTGGTCGCCGAGCCCCGCGGGGTTGTCGCCGAGCCCAGACTCGAGCCGCTCGTAGCGGGCGAGGGTGGGGCTGCTCTCGCGCGGTCGGCGGAGCAGGAGGTAGCCGAAGCCGACCGCGCCCACGCCTCGCGCCTCGAAGTCGTCGAGCCAGGCGGCGTAGAGCTCCTCGAAGCGCTCGCTGCCGGGCTTCGTGCCGCCGTCGCGGATCCACGTCTCGGCGTAGAGGGCCGCGCTCTGCTGCTCGCGCTCGATCACCCAGGCGTCGAGCCCCGAGCCGCCCTCGACCCACGAGCGCACCCGCGCGAGGCCGTCGATCGCGTCGCCGTCCCGCCCCTCGCGATACTCCCAGTTGCCGAGCATCTGCAGGATGCCGCCCGGAGCGAGGTGCTCCGCGGCACCGCGCACGACGGTCTCCACAATCGCGTCGCCCTCGAGCCCGCCGTCGCGGTACTCGTAGAGCGGCACCCCCTCGGTGCGGGGGGTGATGACGAACGGCGGGTTCGACACGATGCGGTCGAACCGCTCCCCCGCCACGGGCTCGAACAGGCTGCCGAAGCGGAACTCGATCGAGTCGATGCCGTTGAGGCGGGCGTTCAGCGCGGCGATCTCGAGGGCTCGCTCGGAGATGTCGGTGGCGACGACCCTGCGGGCGAACCGCGAGGCGTGCATGGCCTGGATGCCGCAGCCGGTTCCGAGGTCGAGCACGGAGTCGGCGGGCGTGGGGATCATGAGGCCCGAGAGCGTGGTGGTGGCCCCGCCGATGCCGAGCACGTGGTCCTCGTCGAGTGCGCGCCCGAGCGCGGCCTCGCCGAGGTCGGAGACGATCCACCAGCTGCCGGCGCCGAGCGAGTCGACGAAGCCGTAGGGGCGGAGGTCGAGGCGCGCGGCCAGGAGGCCCGGGGCCGAGCCCTCGCCCACGAGGCCGAGCCTCTCGGCGCCCTCAGCCGTGAGCCCGGGCAGAGAGGCGTCGAGCTCCTCCCGGCTGACCTGCTGGCCGAGCACGAAGAGGCGTGCGAGCGCGACGACCGGATCGGCGGCCGTCGCCTCGCCCGCACGTTCCGCCTGCCGCTCGCGCTCGGCGAGCACGCGCCGGGCGGGGAGGGTGCGGCCCCGGAAGAGGGCGGCGGCGGCCTCCGCGCCCCAGAGGTCGTCGAGCACCTCCACCCGGTAGCGGGCTCGGGTGAGGTCGTCGCGGAGGAGGTCGATCGAGGCATGGTCCACCCACCCATTCAATCGCTACAGTGGCGTCATGCCGCACACCGAGGGTGATCCGCTCGTCGTCGAGACCGCATCCGGAGCCGTGCGCGGGGTCGCCGGAGAGCACCGGGCAGGGGCGGCGGGGGCCGGCGCCACCGGCTCCGTGCGGCACTGGCGCGGCATCCCCTACGCGGCCGCGCCGGTGGGCGCGCTGCGCTTCCGCCGCCCGCAGCCGGCACCGCCGTGGGAGGGTGTGCGCGACGCCTCGGCCTTCGGGCACGCGGCTCCGCAGCACGAGAACAAGGCCATCACGCTCCCGCCGGGCGTCACGCAGTCGGAGGACTGCCTCACCCTGAACGTGACGGCTCCGGATGCCGAGGGCCCGCATCCGGTGATGGTCTGGGTGCACGGCGGCGCGTACGTCGCCGGCTCGAGCGCCCAGCCCCTCTTCGAGCCGTCGCAGCTCGCCGCGGAGGGCCGCGTGGTGGTCGTGAGCCTGAACTACCGGCTCGGCGCGCTCGGGTTCCTCGACTTCTCGAGCTTCTCGGGGTCCTCTGATTCTCCGGAGGCGTTCGAGGCGAACCTGGGGCTGCACGACATCCTCGCGGGGCTCGCCTGGGTGCAGGAGAACATCGCGGCTTTCGGCGGCGACCCCGGCTCGGTGACGCTGTTCGGCGAGTCGGCGGGCGGCGGATGCGTCACCACCCTGCTCGCGACGCCGACCGCGGAGGGCCTGTTCCACCGCGCGATCGCCGAGAGCTCGCCGGCCACCTCGGTCTCCGACGCCGAGCGGGCCGCGACCGTCGCGGGCCGCTTCCTGCGGCTCGTGGGCCTCGAGCCCGCCGAGGCCGGCCGGTTGCGCGAGCTCGAGCCCGACGTGCTCAGCCAGGCGGCGTTCGACCTCGTGGCGGCCGTCTCGGCCGAGGCACCCGGCACGCTCGCCATCGCCCCCGTGGTCGACGGCGTGCTCGTGCCGG
Organism: Herbiconiux sp.; assembly: GCF_023264895.1. Lineage (GTDB taxonomy): Bacteria > Actinomycetota > Actinomycetes > Actinomycetales > Microbacteriaceae > Herbiconiux. The sequence goes on from NZ_JAHFUY010000016.1 coordinate 67,073, forward strand.
AGCATCCGGTCGACGCCTTCCGCGAGGGCCGGCAGCTGCGGGTGCCGCTCGTCATCGGCACCAACCACGACGAGGCGTCGCTGTTCAAGCTCATGAAGTCGCCGCTCATGCCCATCACGCAGTCCTCGGTGCACGCGATGTTCGAGGCCATCCTCGCCGAGCGGCCCGACCTCGCCACCGCCGTCGCGGCCGAAGCGGCGACCGCCGAGGCCGGCAGCATCCACTCCGGCAGCGCCGAGTCCGGCAGCGCCGCGGTCTCCGTCGATCTCGAGGCGCGCATCGAGGCCGCCTACCCGCGCTTCCCCCGCCACGGCAGCCCCGCCGAGCTCTCACGCGACGCCGGCTTCCGCATGCCCTCCATCTGGCTGGCGGCCGCGCACAGCCGGGTCGCCCCCACCCGCATGTACCGCTTCGACCACGCGCCCGCCATGCTGCGCCTGCTCGGCATCGGCGCCACCCACGGCGCCGAGATCGCCTACGTGTTCGGCACCCTGGACATCGCGAAGAAGGATCCGAGCTTCGACCTCGGCGGGCTGAAAGCGGCGCGCCGGCTCTCGACCGAGATCCGCGGTCGCTGGGCGGCCTTCGCGCACTCGGGCGAGCCCGAGGTCGAGGGCGGCGAGACGTGGCCGCTCTACGACGAGACCACCCGCAGCACCCTCGTCTTCGACGCCCGCGGCACGGTGGTCGACGATCCCGACCCCGAGATCCGCCGCGCGTGGGGCGACGCGGTCATCGCCTTCCGCTGACGCCCAGCGCTCCCTCTCCGCCCCGTCCCACCGCTTCACCCCTGCAGCACCCGTTCCACCTCCGCCCCACCCAAACGGGGGTATGGCTAAGTCGATGATTTCTCATCTATTCTCCGAGAGGTAAGGGCGCTCAGCCGAACGCCCGGTTCTTCCGAGAAGAAACGGGATCATCATGAATGCAGTCACCAAGGGTGCGATCGCGGCGGGTGCCGCCGCCGTGCTCCTCACGAGCGGCCTCGGCACGCTCGCCTACTGGTCGAGCTCCGCCACCGTGGCGGAGGGCACGATCAGCTCGGGCCACCTCGCCCTCGACGTGCAGAACGCGACCTGGACCGATGTCACGGGAGCCGTCGCCGAGCCCTTCGACCCGGCGGTCGACAAAATCGTGCCCGGCGACGTCATCCGCTACACCGCGGAGGCCGTGGTCACGGGCGAAGGGCGCAACCTCGAAGCCACTCTCACCGCCGACACCGCCGACATCGGCGGCGACCTCTTGCCCTACCTGACCGTCGACTTCCTGGTCGACGACACCCTCACCACCGAGCTGAGCTACGACCTCGGCCCGGTCGAGGAGTACCGGATGCTCCCCGTGCAGCTCGTGTTCACGTTCGATCCGGAGACGCCGTACGGGGAGGGCATGGACGCCGACCTCAACCTCGGCGACTTCGAGTTCACCCTCACGCAGAACCCCTGACGATGAGGCGCCGAGCGGTCGGCTGGGCGAGCTGGGCGGGGCGGATCTCGTCGTGGCTCCTCCTCTTCACCGCGGTCGGCGTCCTCGCCGCCGTCGTGGTGGTGCCGAGAGTCTCCGGCAGCACGCCGTACACGGTGCTGACGGGGTCGATGCAGCCCACGCTCCCGCCCGGCGAACTGGTGGTGATGGCCCCGGCCGATCCGGCGTCGATCCGGGTCGGCCAGGTGGCCGCCTACCAGCTCGAGTCCGGCCGGCCGGCGGTCGCCACACACCGGGTGGCCGCCGTGCGGGTCGACGGCCACGGCGAGCGCAGCTTCGTCTTCCGCGGCGACGCCAATTCGGCCGACTATCCCGAGCCGGTGCGGCCGGAGCAGCTTCGCGGGGTGCTCTGGTACCACCTGCCCCTGCTCGGCCACGTCAACGTCTGGCTCACCGGCGAGCAGCGGATGCTCGGGGTCGGCCTCGCGGCGGGCGCCCTGCTTCTCTACGCGGCCGTCGTGTGGATCCAGGCGGCGCGGCGGCGACTGCGCGGCCGGAGCGCGCCATGAGGCGGGCGGTCGGGGTGCTCGCTGCGACTGCGGCGCTGACGGCACTCGCGGCTCTCGCGGGTCTCGGTGCTGATCTCGCCGCCGCCGCACCTGCACCGTCGGATCTCGTCGAGGTCAGCCTCGACGGCGAGACCTGGGCCCCGACTCTCGAACTCGACCCCTTTCCACCCGGCTTCGTCTTCGCACCCGGCGCGTCGTTCGAGGTCGCCCTGCAGCTGCGCGCACCGCACGCGGCGCGCCTGCAGGTCGACGTCATCGACAGCGACGGTGGCGACGACGACCGCGCCGGCGAGCTCTGGCAGGCGCTCGAGATCTCGACCAGCATCACCCCGCCCGCACCGGCCCCGGGCGAGACCGCCGAGCTGCGCGTGCGCTTAACGCTGCCCGCGACGGCCGACGACTCCACCCAGCGGCTCACCGCGCATCCGCGGATCGTCGTGACGGCATCCGGCTCTCCGCGGCACGGGGCCGCCGATCCGCTCGCCGCGACGGGGGCTCACCCGCACCCGATCCGCACCGCCACGGCCGTGGGCGCCCTGCTCCTGATCCTCGCGGGCGTCTCGATCTGTCACAATCGAGGTTCCGCTCCCCCGCCCTCGAAGGAGGAACCCCTTGGCTGAAGTCCGCCTGGTCGCATTCGACCTCGACGACACCCTCGCGCCGTCGAAGGCGCCGCTCGATCCGCGCATGGCCGAGCTCCTGGTGCGCCTGCTCGACGCCGTCGAGGTGTGCGTCATCTCCGGGGGCCAGTTCGGGCAGTTCCAGACCCAGCTCGTGGCGAACCTGCCGCAGACGGCGGAGAACCTCGAGCGCCTGCACCTCATGCCCACCTGCGGCACGCAGTACTACCGGCACGAGGGCGGCGAGTGGCAGCAGGTCTACGCCGAGAACCTCACCGACGACCAGAAGACGCGGGCCCAGGAGGCGCTCGTCGCCTCCGCCAAGGAGCTCGGCCTCTGGGAGACCGAGACCTGGGGCCCCGTGCTCGAGGACCGCGGCTCGCAGATCACCTTCTCGGCCCTCGGCCAGCAGGCGCCCATCGACGCGAAGTCGGCGTGGGATCCGACGGGCGCCAAGAAGGAGTCGCTGCGCGCCGCCGTGGCCCCCCTGCTGCCCGACCTCGAAGTGCGCTCGGGCGGCTCGACCTCGGTCGACATCACGCGCGAGGGCATCGACAAGGCCTACGGCATGAACCGCCTCGCCGAGCTCACCAGCATCCCCCTCGACGCCATGCTCTTCGTGGGCGACCGCCTCGACGAGGGCGGCAACGACTACCCCGTGAAGGCGATGGGCGTGACGACCCACGCGGTCGAGGGCTGGCACGACACGGCCGCCTTCGTGGAGGAGTTCCTGGCGAACCGCTAGCGGGTTCCGCCGCTCGGCCGCTCGGGCTTCGCCACGTCGAGCTCCGTCTCCTCGACGTCGATCTTGGCGAGCACGCGCCGCACCGAGCGCTCCTGGTAGCGCCCCTCGGCACGGGCGGTGAGCACCGCGTTGCGCTCGGCTTCGAGCATGAGCCGCCGCAGCCGGTTGTACGACTTCGGGGCGGGCTCGGCCGTCTCGTCGCCCGGATTCTCGAGGGTGTCGCCGAGGAAGCGCGCGTTGAGCTTGAGGCGGTCGACCACGCGCGGATCGACGGTCTCGGTGCCCTCGTCGTCGAGGCGCTGAAGGCCCGCGCTCTGGGCCTCGGCGAGCAGCTGGTGCACCTCGGTGGCCTCCTGGCTGAAGTCGGGCGGCGGCAGCTTGAGCCGCCGGATGACGAAGGGCAGGAACGCTCCGCCGAGGAGCGTCCCCACCACGATCACGAACGCGAGGAACTGCAGGAACGCCCTCCCCGGGGTCTCCTCGGGAAGCAGGAAGACGGCGGCGAGCGTCACGACGCCCCGGATGCCTGCCACCGACACCGCGATGCCGTTGCGCCAGCTCCAGCCCCGCTCGCGCAGCCACTGCGGCCCGAAGCGGTAGATCGAGGTCGTGATCATCATCCAGACGAACCGGGAGAGGAAGACGGCGAGCAGCAGCACGACCGAGATGCCGACCGTGGGCCAGAGGCCCGGGCCGTCTTCGAGCGCCCCCACGAGGATGCCGGAGAGGCTCAGCCCGATGAAGAGGAACACCGCGTTCTCGAGCAGGAACTGGATGGTGCGCCAGTTCAGCGCCTCGGCGATGCGGGCCTGCGCGGTCTGGATGACGGGGGCGCGGAAGCCGAGGAAGAGGCCGGCCACCACCACCGCGAGCACACCCGATCCGTGCAGCAGCTGAGCCGGGATGAAGGCGACGAACGGGGTGACGAGCGAGAGGCTGGTGTCGAGCACGGGCGAGGTGAGCTGCTTGCGGATGAAGCCGAGCACGACGCCCACGAGCAGCCCGAAGCCCACGCCCACCACCACGGCGACCACGAACTCGAGCACGATCGACCAGGGGGTGAGCGGCTCGCTCTGCGGGGCCGATGCGCTCACGATGGCCGCGATCGCCGCGTTGAGGGCCACGAGGGCCGTCGCGTCGTTGAGCAGGCTCTCGCCCTCGAGCACCGTCACGAGCCGGCGCGGCAGCTTGAGCCGGCCCGCGATCGCCGTGACGGCCACCGCATCCGTCGGTGCCACGACCGCGCCGAAGGCGAAGGCGGCGGCCAGCGAGATGGCGGGCACCACGAGCCAGGCGGTGAGGCCGACGGTCACGACCGTGAACGCGACCAGTCCCACGGAGAGCAGCAGGATGCCGTCGCGCCTGGCCCGCACGTCGGCGAACGAGGTGCGGATGGCCGCGGCGAACAGGAGCGGCGGCAGGAGCCCGTAGAGGATGAGGTCGGGCTCGACGGTGATCGCCGGCACCCCCGGGATGAACGACACCCCGGCGCCCACGATCACGAGCACGATCGGCGCCGACCACCCCACGCGACCGGCGAGCCCGGTCACCGCCACGGTGACGACGACGAACGACACGATCCAGATGATGGTGCCCACGGAGTCGCTGTCCATGCGTGCGAGTTTAGGGCGACGCGCGGCACTGCGGAGGCGTCAGACGGCTTCGTCGCGCTCGGCCACCGAGCCTCGGGCGGCGTTCGGAGCCGCCGTGCTGGCACGGACGATGATCTCGGGGCGGTCCGAGGAGAACCGAGGGCCGGCCTCTCCGCGCAGCTGGGAGACGAGCAGCTGGAAGCCGCGGCCGCCGAGACCCGCGAAGTCCTGGTTCGCCGTGGTGAGCTCGGGGTTCCAGAGCGACGAGAGCGGGTGGTTGTCGAAGCCCGCCACGCTGATGTCCTCGGGCACCCGCAGACCGCGGTCCGCGATGCCCCGGATGACGCCCATCGCGATCTCGTCGTTGCCGCAGAACACGGCGGTCACGCCCGGGTCCTCCGCGAGCGCGTGACCGATCCGGCGGCCGGACTGCGGATCCCACGAGGCGTCGAGTGGCGGCGGGATCTCGCGCTCGGCCTTGCGGAGGGCACGGCGCCAGCCCGTGGTGCGGCCATCCTCCCGGCGGGACGGCGGCACCCGCACGTGGTGGACCGTGCGGTGCCCCTGCTCGAGCAGGTAGCGGGTGAGCTCCTCCCCCGCGCGCGTCTCGTCGATGACCGCCTGGTGCACGCCCGTCTCCCGGATGCCCGACAGCGCCACCACGGGGATGTCACCGGGGATCCGCTTGAGCGCCGCCACCCCGGGCGGGTCGAACTTGAGCACGATCACTCCGGCGAGCGGCTGCGACATGGTCGAGGCGAGGGCCGAGTCGATCTCAGGGCCGTCGGTGGTCTCGACCACCGTGATCATCACGGTGTAGCCGTGCGCCCGTGCGGCCTCCTCGATGCCCCGGATGGTCTCGGCGTAGCCGTACTTCGAGGTGTCGCCGGCCACGATCGAGACCACCTCGGACTTGCGCGAGGCCAGCACGCGAGCGGCGGCGCTCGGCCGGAAGTTCAGCTCGGCGATGGCGGCCATGACCTTGTCGCGGCGCTTCTGGCTCACGTTCGCGGCGCCCGAGAGCACCCGCGAGACCGTCGGCACCGACACCCCGGCGAGCTCGGCCACGTCGGCCATCGTCGACTGGCGTCTCGGCTCGCTCATCCCCTTATGTTGCCACCGCCCGGGCATCTTGCTCACACGCTCACTTGACGGCACCGCTGGTGATGCCCGAGATGATCTTGCGCTGGGCCACGATGAAGGTGATCAGGAGCGGCAGGCTCATCAGGATGATGTAGGCGAAGATCAGGTGCCAGTTCTGCAGATAGAGCCCCGCACTGGCCACCTGGAACAGGTTCAGCGGCAGCGTGTCGAGCCGCCCGCCCACCACGAACAGCGCGTAGAACACGTCGTTCCAGATGTAGAGGCAGATCAGGATCGTGGCGGTCGCGAGCACGGGCATGAGCAGCGGCAGGATGATCTTCACGAACACCCTTACCGGTGAGGCGCCGTCGACGCGCGCGGCCTCCTCGAGCTCGGGCGGGATCGTGCGCACGAAGCCCGTGACGAAGAAGATCACCGTCGAGAGGTACATGCCCATGTAGACGCCGATCATGCCCACGGCCGTACCGGCGAGGCCCAGCTGGCGCAGCAGCAGCACCACGGTCACGACCGCGGGCGGCAGGATGATGCCGCTGATCGCGAGCGCGTAGAGCACGGCGAGACCCTTGCCGCCTCGGCGGCCCAGGATCCACGCGGCCATCGACCCCAGGATGAGCACGCCCAGCACGGCCGGGACCATGACGAGCAGGCTGCCGAGGAAGGCCGGCAGCATGCGGCCGTCGGTGAAGACGGTGCCGAAGTTCTCGAACAGCTGGAACTGCCCGGGCAGGGACAGGTCGGGGCTGAACGCCTCCTCCTGGTTCTTCGAAGCGGTCACGACCACGAGGTAGAACGGCAGGCCGAGCAGCACGACGGCTGCCACGACGGCGCCGACCGGCTGCAGGATGCGCCGCACGAGCGGCGGGCGGTTGAGGGCTGTCGTGGTCATCAGAGCACGTCCTCTCGCTTGCGAAGGAATCGGATGACCGGGAAGGCGAGGATGGCGACCACGAGGAAGAGGATGAGGCTCATCGTGGTGGCCTGGGCGAACAGGCCCTGCCCGAAGGTGCGGAAGATGAAGATGTTGAGCAGCTCCGTTGTGCCTCCAGGGCCGCCCTCGGTGGTGGCCTGCACCACGTCGAAGCCGTTCATGGAGCCCAGGAGCGCGGTGGCCACGTTGAAGGTCACGGCCGGCGCGAGCAGCGGGAACTTGATGCGGAAGAAGGTCGCCCAGTAGCCGGCGCCGTCGAGGCGGGCCGCCTCGAGCATGTCCTGGTCGATGGTCTTGAGGCCGGCGAGGTAGATCAGCATCGACAGCCCCATCCACTTCCACGAGTGGATGAGGGCGACGACCACGATGGTCCAGGTGGTGTCGCCGAGCCAAGCGGTGTCGACCGTCGTGCCGGAGACGGCCGAGAGGATGCCGTTGAGGGCACCATCGGGCTTCAGCAGGGCCTGGAAGATGTAGCCCACCGCGAGGGCCGACATGATGACGGGCACGAAGAACGCCACGCGGACGGCCCGGTTGACGGCGGTGTCGCGCTCGAGCAGCAGCGCGAGCAGGAGGCCGAACAGGTTCTGGAAGATCGCCACCAGCACCGCGTACACGAGGGTCACGCGGAGCGCGGTGAGCAGGGTGCCGCTGTTCAGCAGCGTGACGAAGTTGTCGAAGCCCACGAAGTTGATCGCCGACTTGAAGCTCGACCAGTCGGTGAAGGCGTAGACGAAGTTGAAGACGGTCGGCACGAAGAAGAAGACGATCAGCACGATGAGCGCCGGCACGAGGAACCACAGCGGGTGGTCCTGGCGGGCCCGGCGCCTGGTGCCGGTGGTGCGGATGCCCTCGAGGCGGGCGGCGCCGCGGGAGAGGCCGAGGTTGGTGGTCACGATGGGATGCCTTTCGGAGGCGGTGGTGCCGGTTCGGGCCGGCACCACCGCCGTGCGGATCAGAAGCCGGGGGCTCCCTGGGCTTTGGCGAGCTCGGCGAACTGCGCCTGGGTCGCCTCGGCGACCTCGACCGGTGTCTTCGTGCCCTGGATCATGTCGGCGAGGAAGATGTAGAGGTCGGGGTTGGCGATGGCGAGGGCCTGCATCGAGCCCACCGAGTCGGCGAGCGCGTCGCTCGAGGCGATGAGCGCATCCGGGACCGAGTCGGGCGTGGTCACGTCCGGCTGCAGCGACACCGTGGCCTGGTCGTCCACGAAGTCCTGGTAGCCGTCGCCGAGCCAGTAGGAGAGGAGCTGGCGGGCCCCGGCCTCCTTGGCGGCGTCACCGGTCTTGAAGGCGACGAGCGCGTTGCTCTGGTCGGGGATGAACGTGCCGACGTTGCCCGAGGGCGCGATGGGGAAGAAGCCGATGTTCTCGTTCAGCTCGGCGGTGTCGGCCTTGGCCTGCAGCTGTCCGAAGAACGAGCCCACCTGCACCACGAAGGCGGCGTCGCCGGCGAGCAGGGCGTCGCCCTGGTCCTCGAACGTCGCGGTCTTGATGTCGGAGTTGAACAGGCCCTCCTGGATGAGGCCGTCGTAGGTGTCGATCGCGCCCTGGATGGTCGGGTCGGTGAAGGTCTCCTCCCCCGCGTTCACCCTGTCCCAGAGTCCGTCGGCCGCGGCATCCGCGAGCTGCACCTGCACCCACCACTGGGTGGCCCAGCGGTCGCCGCCCATCTCGTAGAACGGGGTCACGCCCTTGGCCTTCAGGTCGCGGCCGGTCTGGATGAAGGAGTCCCAGTCGGTCGGCAGCTCGGTGATGCCGGCGTCGGCGAGCACCTTCTTGTTGTAGTAGACGCCCTCCACGGCCGGGGTGGAGATGAGGGCCGCGTAGCGGGTGTCGTCGAGGAGCCCCGTGATGTCGCGGAGCGCGGGGTCGTACGAGTCGAGCCAGGGTGCGTCGTCGAGCGGCTGCAGGTTGCTCGGGGCGTTGAGCGCGGTGAGCTGCGACGCGGTCGGCTGCCAGAAGGCGAGGTCGGGCTTGTCTCCCGTGGCCACCTTGGTCTGCACGCCCTGCTCGTAGGGGTCGGGGATCGTGACGACCTCGACCTCGGCGCCCGTGAGCTCCTCGAAGCCGGCGATGACGCTGTCGGGCACGGTGTTGGAGTTCTGGGCCGCCCAGATGGTGAGGGAGGTGCCGGAGAGATCGGCGTCCTGAGCGGGCCAGTCGGCGGGCTCGGAGGAGCCTCCACCGGCGCCGGGGTCGGAGCACCCGGCGAGGGTGAGCGTCGCGGCGACGGCGAGGACCACCGCGCCCTTCAAAGCGTTCTTCATTGAATTGCTCCTATTTTTCTGTGATGGTACGCGACCGGGTGATCGCGGCTGGTGCAGGCCTCTAGTCGTTCGGGTCGAGAGAGCGGAGGCGCAACGTGCGGGCGGCGATCGGGTGGTCGCCGGAGAACACGCTGAGGGTTCCCGTCGCCTTGTCCCAGGCCGTGGGCCAGGGTTCGAGGCGGGTGGGGAAGACGGTGCTGACGGTCACGTCGTGACCGATCAGGTGGGGGAAGGAGAGCTGGACGGCGGGCTCGGCACCGGGGCGGCGCCAGAGCGAGACGAGATCGCCGGCACCCCCGGCCGGGCCACGGAGGGCGAGAGCCACCCAGGCGTCGCTCCACCCCGGGAGGCCGAGCGGCCAGGAGGGCGTGGCGGTGGGGATCTCGGCGCGGAGGGTCTTGGCCGCCTCGACCGCTTCGGCGGTGAGCGCTCGGCTCTCCCCCGACATCCGGTTGATGTAGCCCGAGACGTAGTAGCGGCCGAGCAGCCCGGTCACGAGGGCGAAGGAGGCCTCCTCCTGGCTCATCTCGGGCTGCGGGTAGGCCCAGCTCGCGGCCTGCTCCGGGGTCATCGAGAGGGGCGCGGCCGCGGCGATGGGCGGGAACTTCACGAAGTCCTGCTGATCGGAGGTCGACTGCATGGCGAGTCGGGACAGCATGGCGGAGTCGGCGCGCATGGCTCCCGAGGAGCAGTTCTCGATGACGAGACCGGGATGCCGGTCGAGCAGGCCGTCGAGCCAGCCGAGGTGCGCGCGATTGTGCTGCAGCAGGCCGTCGCCGAGGCTGTCGGAGTCGTGATCGGTGCCGACGCCCGGGTCGATGTTGTAGTCGAACTTGAAGAACTCGACGCCGAAGTCCGCCACGAGACGGTCGACGACGGCATCGAGGTGGGAGACCGCCGCGGGGTGCCGGAGGTCGAGGTGGTAGCGGTCGTGCTCGCGGATGCGCTGGCCGTGCCGGAGGAGGAACGCCTCGAGCGGCAGCTCGCCGACGAGAGGGCTCCGCACCCCCACCACCTCGGGCTCGAGCCAGAGGCCCGGCGCCATTCCGGCGGCCCGGATGGCGTCGATGACCTCGCCGAGACCGTTCGGGAAACGCGTGGTCGAGGGCTTCCACTCGCCCACGCTGTCCCACCAGTCGCCGGTCTCGTCGTACCAGCCGGCGTCGATGCAGAAGATCTCGGCGCCGATCGAGGCCGCCGCCTCGATGAGGGGCAGGAGCTTCTCGGTGGTGGGATCGCCGTCGAGCGTGTTCATGTAGTCGTTGAAGACGACGCGCATGGCGGCGTTGTCGGGGTGCGGGCGGCGGGCGCTCCGGCGGAACTCCGTGAGCTCGGCCACGACCCCCTCGAAGGCCGTGCCGAAGGCGACGACCACGGGGACCGACTCGAACCGCTCACCCCGCCCGAGCACGCGCGTCCATCCGGAGTCGGTCTCGGTGGGGCCCGAGGCCGCGATGTAGCCCCCCGTCGTGTCCTCGCCGATCTCCCAGCGCCACGGGCCGTTGTGCTCGACCTGCCAGGCCCAGGCGAGCTCCTGCTCGTCGTTCACCAGGAAGGCGGTGGGGAGGTGCTTGCCGGTCGACCAGGTGCCGTCCGAGGTGACCTCGATCCCGCTGCGGGGGTTGTGCCCGGTGAGGTGCTCGGCGAGGTCGGGCAGGTCGTGGCCGCGGAGCACCGAGCGCACCCAGCGCCCCTCGCCGAGCCAGTCGTTCGAGCCGGAGACCCGCTCCCAGCCGGCGAGCGCGTCGACGGCGGGCTCGCTGCTCGTGAAGCCGCCCGACCAGCTCGTGACCGAGCGCAGCACGACGACGTCGTCGCCGTCGTTCCGCACCTCGGTGCGGGCCCGCATGGCGGCGATCCCCGCGCGCTGCTCGAGCGTGGTCGAGACGACGATGCCGCCGTCCTTCTGGGTGACGGTGAGCCAGCTGGCACCGTCGGTCTCCCCCTCGACGTGCTCGACGTAGCGCAGTCGGCTTCCGACGACGGTGTGCGCCAGCCGATCGGAGGCGGGGCTCCGGCCATCGGCCGCCGTGAGCACCTCGGCGACGGGCATCGAATGCACGTGTGTGACGACTCCGTCGCGGCTCACGGAGACGAGCCCCACGGGGGCGTCCGGCGAGCGGCTGAAGGCGAGCTGGAATCCTCGGTGACCCCAGGTGATCTTGTCTGACACGGAACTCCTCGACGTTGCGGACGGCACCGAACCGTGGTGCCAGAACACGATGATAGCGCTTTCAGAATGGAGGTCAAGGTCTTACGTCACATTTCTGAAAGCGTTATCAGAACTCTTGTTCCCGCTTTTTGAAAGCGCTATCTTCGTCTCGTCCGGGTCCGTCAGTGACGCTGCAATGTCGCCCTCTCACTCCATCCGCTCACCCATCAGGAAGTCCTCCATGAAGAGAATCGTCCCCGCGGTCGTGTGCTCGATCGCCCTCGCCTCCACCTTCGTCCTGGCCAGCGGCCCTCCCCCCGCGTCGGCCGCCACCGAGACCCTCGCCGTCGACTTCTCCGAGACCACCGGAGACTTCCGCGGCGGCGCATCCGGCACGCTCTACGGCTTCGGCGACGACGGCGTGCCCACGCAGGCGCTCGTGAACGGCGCCCACATCACCAACACCTCGCAGAAGGCGCCTTACGGCACCCAGCACCCCTCGGGCGATTCGCTGAAGATCGAGGACGGCTTCTTCGCCAAGCACGGCACGCAGCTCGACATCTACATCCAGGACTACTACCCCGACTGGGCCTACAACGGCGGGCAGCGCCCCGGCGACACCCGCAGCTACGACCAGGCCGACGGCACGTTCACCGAGACCCCGAACGGCGTCTGGGACTACCTCGAGGTGGTGGAGTTCGTCACCGAGGCCGTGGCCACCCAGTCGGCACACCCCGAGAAGTACGTCTTCATCCCGTTCAACGAACCCGACGCCGGCAACTGGTACGCCGACTGGGACTTCTTCAACTCCACCTTCCTGCCCGACTGGGAGGCCGCCTACGACACGATCCAGGAGGTCTACGCTCGGCACGGTCTCGGCGAGGCCGTGATCGGAGGGCCGGGCGACGCCGCCTGGCGCGCCGACCGCTCCGAGGTGTTCCTGGAGTTCGCGAAGGAGACCGGGACGCTGCCCGACTACTTCATCTGGCACGAGCTCGGCATCTACGGCCTGCAGGACTACCGCGGTCACTACGCGGCGTACCGGGCCATGGAGGAGCGCCTCGGGATCGAGCCGCTCGAGATCAACATCACCGAGTACGGCCTGCTGCGTGACATGGCCGTCCCCGGGCAGCTCGTGCAGTGGTTCTCGATCTTCGAGGACACGAAGGTCGACGCCCAGACCGCCTACTGGAACTACGCGGGCAACTTCTCCGACAACTCCGCTCGCGCTGCAGGAGCGAACGGAGGCTGGTGGATGTTCAAGTGGTACGGCGACCTCGAGGGCAGCCAGACCGCGGAGGTCACTCCTCCGGAGCTCGACGCCGTCGACACCCTGCAGGGCATCGCCGCGATCGACCGCGACGACCGGCGCGCCACCGTGCTCTACGGCGGCTCGGGCGCCTCGACGGTGAACGTGGCTCTCGACGGGCTCGACGCCGCGACGTTCGGCGGATCCGTCGACGTCGAGGTGCGCGAAGCACCGCTCAGCGGAGCTGAGGGGCTGGCGGCGAACCCGCGTGTCGTCACCGCACTCTCGGGTGTGGCCGTGGCAGACGGCGCCCTCGCCGTCGAGGTCCCCAACTACGACCGCTACGCCGGCTACCAGGTGGTCGTCACCCCGCATCAGGACCGCGCGGTGACCACCGACCCGGTGTGGACGACGTCCGTCGAGGCCGAGAACACCCGCCTCACCGCCGCCACCGTCTACAACCAGGACCCGCTCTCCAACGGCGGCTGGATCTTCCTCGCCTCGGGTTCGCGCGACGTGGGGAGCTTCAACAACGCACGCTCTCGGGCCGACTGGACCGTGACCGTGCCGCGCGACGGCGAGTACCGCTTCCAGGTGGTCGGCGGCGCCCCGGGCACCCCGGGCAGGCACGCCCTCTTCGTCGACGCCGCCACCGAGCCCACGACCGTGCAGTACACGGCCGACCTGGCCCTGAACGGCACGAGCAAGTGGAAGTACCGCGGCAGCGCCGAGGTCGTGGTGTCGCTGACCGCGGGCGAGCACACGCTCTCGCTCCGCGCCTCCGCCGACGGCTCCACCGTGCTGCCGAACTCCGACATCACGCTCGACAAGTTCACACTCACCGATGTCACCGACGGCGAGCCCACGAGCTACCCCGCCTCGGCGGCACGTCTCGCCGGCACGGCCGCGCTCGACTTCGGCACCGAGGGCTCGAAGGGATCCGCGGCGCTCGAGGGCGACGGGCGGATCGACTTCTACGCCACCGCGTGGGAGTCGGGTTACTACGACGTCGCGGTGGAGTACACCAGCGCGGCGGCCACCACGCTCGGCCTCGCGGTGAACAGCCGCACCGTCGCGTCACTCGCGGCTGCCGAGGGCGGATCGTGGACCTCCACGGCTCGCGTGCACCTCACTCAGGGCATCAACGAGCTCGAGCTGACGGCTCCGGACGGCGCGCTCGTGCGCTCGCTCACCACCACCCGCGCGGCGGACGCCGACGCAGCCGTGGTGAAGATCGAGGCCGAGAGCGGCACCACCTCGGGTGACGCCGCCGCGGCGACCCTCGCCGACAGCACGGGGACCAACGCCTCCGGACTGGCCTACGTGGGCTACCTCGGCAACGGTGCGGAGAACACGGTGAACCTCGGCCGCCCCGCGGGCACCGAGGCGCCGGGCCTCTACGACGTGACCGTGGCGTTCTCCAACGCCGAGCTGTCAGGGCGGCACGACTACAACCCGCAGGTGGTCGACCGCCGGCTGCAGGTGAGCGAGGGCGCATCCGGTGTCGTCGGCTCGGCGATGTTCCGCTACACCTACGCCTGGGACAGCTTCTGGGAGCGCGCGGTGCCGGTGGAGCTCACGGGCACAGGCGACATCGTGCTCGGCAACGACGGCGGCTTCGCCCCGAACGTCGACTACGTCAAGGTGGCCCCCGCGCTGCTCGGCACGCCGAGCACCGAGGGCACACCCACTCCGGAGCCCGCACCCGTCGTCGACCGCATCGCGGGAGCCGACCGCTACGAGGTCGCGATCAACACGTCGAAGGCCGGGTTCCCGTCGGGTTCCGACACGGTGTACATCGCGTCCGGTGCGGTGTTCCCGGATGCCCTGTCGGCAGCGCCGGCGGCGACCGTGGCCGGTGCGCCCATCCTGCTCACCACCGCCGCGAACCTCCCCGCATCGGTCTCGGCCGAGATCTCGCGGCTCGGTGCCACTGAGATCGTGATCGTCGGTGGGCCCGCCACGGTCTCGCCGGCCGTGGAGTCGGCGCTCTCGGCGCTCGGATCGGTCACCCGGATCGGTGGCGCCGACCGGTACGAGGCCTCGCGGAACATCGCGGCGGCCGCGTTCCCCGACGGCGCACCCACCGCGGTGCTGTCCGCGGGCACGAAGTTCGCCGACGCTCTCTCGGCGGGAGCCGCCCTCGACGGCAGCGGACCGGTCATCCTCGTGAAGGGCACCGACGGCGCGCTCGACCCGGCCACGAAGGCGCTGCTCACCGACCTCGGGGTGACCGAGATCGCGATCGCCGGTGGCGAGGCATCCGTGTCGGCGGGCATCCAGGCGGAGGCCTCGGCCCTCGCCGCCACGGTCCGCCTGGGCGGCGCCGACCGCTACGAGGCCTCGCGCTCGATCAACGCGCACTTCTTCACCGAAGCCCCGCGGGTGCTGCTGGCGACGGGGGAGAAGTTCCCGGATGCGCTGTCCGGCTCGGCGTTCGGCCCCCGGGTCGACGCCCCGCTGTTCACGGTGCTCGGCTCGTGCGTGCCGGCCGACACCCTCGCGCAGATCGAGGCACTCGGCGCCGGCACCGTCACCCTCCTCGGCGGACCGGCCACGCTGAGCGCCGCGGTCGAGAACCTGGAGGCCTGCCAGTAAGCGCACCGCTCCACGCTCGGCGGCGCCGGACCCCTCCTCGGGTCCGGCGTCGTCGTGCGTCAGGGCCGATCCGACCGCTTGCCCTACTCGCCCTGCTCGCCGGCGCGGAAGCGGGAGCGGTAGCGCGAGGGCGACGTGCCGTACTCGGCCTGGAAGCCCTGGCGGAGAGTGACGGCGCTGCCGAAGCCGCAGAGATCCGCGATCCGCTCGACCGGGAGGCCCGTGGTCTCGAGCAGCCTCCGTGCCTCGTTCAGCCGGCGCGACCGGATCCAGGCCGCCGGCGTCGTGCCGGTCGCCGCACGGAACTCGCGAATGAACGTGCGGCGACTCCGGTGTGCACGCGCTGACAGGGTCTCGATCGGCAGCGGCTCGGCGAGGTGCGCCTCCGCCCACTCCAGCACCTCGCCGATCGTGCCCGACGCTGACTCGGCCGCGACCGGGCGCTCGATGTACTGCGCCTGACCGCCCTCGCGGTGCGGCGCGACCACGAGGCTTCGCGCCACCCGGTTCGCTGCCTCCGAGCCGAGCCTCGTGCGCACGATGTGCAGGCAGGCGTCGAGCCCGGATGCCGTGCCGGCGGCGGTGAGCACGTCACCGTGGTCGATGTAGAGCACCGTCTCATCCAGCACCAGGTCGGGGTGGCGCTCGGCGAGGAGTCCGAAGGCCGTCCAGTGCGTCACGGCCGAGCGACCGGCGAGGAGTCCGGCGTCGGCGAGCGGGATCGCGCCCAGGCAGAGGCCGGCGATCGCGGCTCGCCGGCCCTGCGCCTCGGCGAGCACGCGGCGGAGCACGGCGCCGGGCACCCGGCCGTCCTCGTGCCAGGACGGGACGACAACGAGGTCGGCGTCAGCTGCGGCCTCGGGCCCAGCCACCCCCTCGATGCGGAGCCCCTCCGCCGTGCGCACCGGCCCCGCGCGATCGGCGAACAGCACGCAATCCCACTCGCCGAGGCCGAGTCTCCGCACCTCGTCGAAGACCATCTGCGGCACGGCGAGGTGGAACATCGTCACCCCGTCGAACGCGTAGACGGCTATCCGCACGACCTGCTCCGATCTGGCCCGTTTCCATCGCAAGGGTACACTCGTGCCACTCGCGGCCGGGCGACCACCCTGGGACCATCGGTGACGGGCGCATCAGCGCCCGCTCGCCGGCCCGCCGATCCGCCCGCCCTGAAGGAGCTCCCCCATGACGACACCCCGCCGCGCCCTCGTGCTCATCGACGTGCAGCAGCAGTACTTCGACGGCCTCCTCGAGATCCAGTACCCGCCCCACTCCGAATCGCTGCCGCAGATCACGCGGGCCGTCGATGCCGCGGCCTCGGCCGACATCCCGGTCGTGGCGGTCCAGCACTCCTCGGGCAGCGGAGCCCCGGTCTTCGACCCCGACTCGCCCGAGTTCGAGCTGCACCCCGAGATCCGGAGCCGCGCCACCGGCGACTGGAAGCACCTCACGAAGTCGTACGGCTCGGTCTTCGCGGGCACCGACCTCGCCGAGTGGCTCCGCAGCCGCGAGATCGACACCGTCACGCTCGTCGGCTACATGACCAACAACTGCGTGCTCGCCTCCGCGGTCGAGGCCGAGTTCCTGGGCGTCACGGTCGAGGTGCTGTCGGATGCGACGGGGGCGATCCACCTCGAGAACGCGGCCGGATCCGCCGACGCCCGGACGGTGCACGAGACGCTCATGGCGCTCCTGAACTCCAACTGGGCCGCCGTCACCGACACCGGCTCCTGGATCGCCGCGGTCGAGACCGGGGCGCCCGTGGAAGGGAGCGACCTGGGATCGTCGGCGGCCGCCGGCGCGAAGTCGGCCTGAACCGGTCAGTGGTGCGGGCGACCGCGGATCAGTCGTCTTCGGTCGCATCCGGCACGGTCAGTGCCCAGGCGTTCATGGCCTCCAGCACGGGTCGGAGCTCCTGACCCAGCGGCGTCAGCTCGTAGACCACCCGCGGCGGGATCTCCGGGTAGGCCGTGCGCGTCACGAGGCCGTTCTCCTCGAACCGCCGGAGTCTGCTCGTGAGGGTGTGCGCGCTGATGCCGACCAGGTCGTCGCGCAGCTCGCCGAACCGCGCAGGACCGTGCAGGAGGTTGCGGATGATCAGTGTCGCCCAGGGCCCGTCCAGCAGGGTCAGGAACCTCGCGACCCCGCACTCCGGCCACGGCTCACTCGAGAACGCCATGCCGGAAAGCTTATAGTGCATTTGACGTAACTAATGCATCGTGTGCACTAATGGGCGCATGACACTCATCATCCATGGCGCCACCGGCGCCCAAGGCGCCCCCGTGGTCGCCGCTCTGCTCGCTCAGGGCCTCTCCCCTATCGCCGCCGTCCGCGATCCCGACACCTACGCCGGGGGCGGCTCCCCCGTCGCCGTCGACCTCTCCTCGGCCGACTCGCTCGCTGCGGCCTACACCGGCGCGGAAGCCGTCTTCGTTCACCTCCCGATCGGCTCGCCCGAGGTGCAGCAGCAGCACGCCGAGGTGATCGTCGACGCCGTCCGTCGAGCTCGGCCATCCCGCGTGGTCGTGTCGACCAGCGGCTACGCGTTCGGCGTGCCGGGTGCGGAGGGATCGCCGATGGACACGCTCGTCGACGGCCTCCGCTCGACCGGCGTCTCGCTCGCGATCGTGTCGCCGAAGCTCTACCTCGAGAACCTCCTGCTGCCCGTGGTCACCGCCGGCGTCGAGGCCGAGGGCGTTCTCCGCTACCCGATCCGGGACGACTATGCGATCTCGTGGAGCTCGCACCTCGACGTCGCCGACGTGGTCGCTCGCCTGATCCAGCACACCGACGTCACCGGCGTCGTGGGGGTGGGTGCTCTGCCCGGGCTCCTCGGCAGCGACCTGGCCGCCGGCTTCTCCGCCCACCTCGGGAAGGAGATCGCCTTCCGGTCACAGACGCCGGACGAGTTCGGCGCCGCCATCATCCCGATGTTCGGCGAGGCGGGTGCCGCACCCGTCGTCGACTCCTACCGCTGGCGCGCCGGACAGCCGCACGAGGTGATCGAGGAGCCCACGAGCGCCCAGCAGCGGTTGGGGCTCGAACCGCGCACCGTGTCCGCCTGGCTGAGCGCCGTCGGGGCCTGATCCCGGGCGCCGCGGTGTCCTATGCTGGTGAAACGTTTCCACACCGAGGCGGTCCCATGTCCACGATCAAGGATGTCGCGCGGCGCGCGGGCGTCTCGCTCGGCACCGCGTCGCGCGTGCTGAGCGGCAGCGCGAGCACCTCGCCCGAGTCGCGCGCCAAGGTGCAGGCGGCCGCCGCCGAGCTCGGGTACATCACCCACGGGCCCGCGCGCTCGCTCCGGCGCTCGCGCACCGACGTGCTCGGCCTCCTGGTCTCCGACATCCGCAATCCGTTCTTCTCCGAGCTCGCCCACGCGGCCGAGAGCGAGGCGATGAAGCGCGGCTACACGGTGCTGCTCGCGAACGCCAACGAAGACGAGGTGCAGGCCGACGAGTACCTGCGCATCTTCGCCTCGCAGCGCGTCGACGGCCTCCTGCTCTCGCCGCAGGGGCCCGTCACCCCTCGACTGGCAGCACTGCTGGCATCCCGGCTGCCCGTCGTGCTGCTGAACCGCAGCGTCGAGGGTCTCGATGCCCCGCTCTACGCCACCGACAACGCCCAGGGCGTGGGGCTCGTGCTCGACTGGCTCGAGCGGCGGGGGCATCGCGACGTCGCGTTCGTGGGCGGTCCCGTCACCATCTCCACGGGAGCCGAGCGCCAGGCCGCCTACATCGCCGGGCGCGAGGCGCACGGCATCAGCACCGACGACGCCTTCGTCGACGCGGGCGACTTCCTCGCCGAGGGGGCCGCGGCAGCCATGATCCGGATCCTCGACCGGGGCGTGATCCCGACGGCCGTCTTCGGCGCGAACGGCCCCACCACGCTCGGCGCGCTGCGCGGGCTCCGTGAGCGCCTGGGCGTCGAGGCCGCCTCGCGCATCGAGGTGATCTCGTTCGACGACCTCGAGTGGTTCGAGTTCGTCTCTCCGCCGATCACCTCAGTGCGGAACGACGCCGCGGCCATCGGCCGGCTCGGAGTCGCCGGGTTGATCGACCTGATCGAGGGTCGCGAGGCCGTGTCGGCGCGCATCGCGATGTCGCTGGTCGACCGGTCGCTGATGTCTGGCCCACTGGTGGATCGCCCGCAGACGGGTCACCGCGTTCCCTGACCCCTCCGGATCCGGCGTTTGCCAAACGTCGCCTCCTGGAGCATGATGGTCCCCATCGCCCGTGGAATCGTTTCCATGGAAACGTTCACACGCCCCGCTCCCCTCGAAAGGACCACCGCATGCGCGTCGCCGTCGGAGCCGATCACGCTGGCTTCCCCGTGAAGCAGCGCGTCATCGACGCGATCGAGAAGCTCGGCCACACGGTCATCGACCGAGGCACCGACAGCACCGACCCCGTCGACTTCCCCGACATCACCGAGGCCACCTGCGCTCCCGTGCTCGACGGCACCGCGGATCGCGCCGTGCTCGTCTGCGGCACGGGCGCCGGAGCGATCATGGCCGCGAACAAGATCCCCGGCATCCGCTGCGGGCTGGCGAACGAGACCTACTCGGCGCACCAGGCCGTGGAGCACGACGACGCGAACGTGATCGCGCTCGGCGCCTGGCTCGTGCCGCCCGCGTTCATCGACGACATCGTGGCCGAGTTCCTGGCTGCGACCTTCGACGATGACGAGGACACCCGCCGCCGTGTGGCGAAGCTCAACGCGCTCGACGAGCTGATGCCGGGCACCGGCTCGGCGACCACCGGGCCGGCCGCCGCCGATCCGGTCGCCACCCCCTGACCCACCCCTCCCCCACACGATCAAAGGAGATCCCCCGTGACCACCACCGCGACACCTCCGCAGAAGTCTGCGCTGGGTTCGAAGGACCGCAACAAGACCGCGATCGCGGCCGCCTTCGGCACGAGCGTCGAGAACTACGACTTCATCGCCTACGGCACCGCCTCGGCCCTCTACTTCGGCGCCGTCTTCTTCCCCGAGAGCGACCGCTTCGTGGGCACCCTGCTCTCGTTCGCCACGCTCGCCGTCGGCTTCCTGATGCGACCGCTCGGCGGCGCAGTGGGCGGCTACCTCGCCGACCGCTTCGGCCGGAAGCCCGTGCTCGTCGGCGCGATGATCGTGATGGGGGCGGCGACGTTCCTGATCGGACTGCTCCCCACCTACGCGCAGATCGGTGTCGTGGCGCCGATCCTGCTCGTGGTCATCCGGATGATCCAGGGCCTCGCGTTCGGTGCCGAGTGGGGCGGGGCCATCACGATGGCCTACGAGCACGCGCCGTGGAACCGTCGCGGCATGTACGCCGCCATCCCGCAGGCCGGCAACCCCGTGGGCATCGCGCTCGCGAGCGCCATGTTCCTCGTGTGCGCCAACCTCGAGGGCGACTGGCGCTGGCGCATCCCGTTCCTGCTCAGCGCCGTGCTCGTGATCGTGGCGCTCATCGTGCGCTCGCGACTGTCGGAGTCGCCCGAGTTCATCGACGCCAAGGTGGAGGGGAGGATCGAGAAGAACCCGTTCCTCACGACCATCCGCCGCGACTGGAGGAGCATCCTCCGCGTGATCGGCCTGCGCATCGTGGAGTCGTTCGCCTACTACTCGACCGCCACCTACCTGCTGAACTACCTCACCGAGCGGTTCCCCGACATCCGTCCCACCGCCCTCGGCGCCATCACGGCGGCGAGCATCGTGGCGGTGTTCGTGACCTTCCTGGCGGGCTCGCTCACGGATCGCGTGGGCCGGAGACCCCTCTACATCGGGGCGTGCATCGCCGCGATCCTGTTCGCGTTCCCGATGTACCTGCTCACGAACGACGGCACGCCCGCCCTCGTCATAGCGGTCTTCATCTTCGGCATCGGCTTCATCCACGCCACCCTCACCGGCAATCAGGGCTCGCTCCTCACCGAGCAGTTCGGCACCTCCACCCGCACCTCGGGCGCCTCGCTCGGCTACCAGATCGCGGCAGCCCTCGGTGGCTTCGCGCCGCTGCTCGCCGCCGCGCTCGTCGGCTGGATCGGCTGGCCCGGAGCGTCGCTGCTCTACATGACGGCCGCGGTCGTGGGGCTCATCGCCATCCTCGTGACCCGCGAGACCTACGGCCGCGCCGAGCGTGCCCGCATCAACGCGCTCGTCGCAGAAGAGAAGTCGCGCGCCGCGTAGTCGCTTCGGCACACTCCGCCGCTGACGGAGGAACTCCCGCCAACGGAGGAAGTTCCGTCCAACTCGCGCGAACGGAGGAGATTCCGTCCCCATCCGGACGAAACCTCCTCCGTTGTCGCGTGCCTACGCGGCGACGGGCTCCCGCGCCGGCACCACGTCGACGAGGTAGTGCGCGTACGCCGGGATCGTGAGGAACGTCGGGAAGTCGTCCTCGAGGGCCACCATGCGCAGGATGTTCTCCGCGTCGTCGAACCGGTCGTCGAGCGAGCGGTCGAGACCGCGGATGACGTCGTGCAGCTCCGCCTCCACGTGGGCCCGCGTGATCGCCGTGCCCTCCGACGTCACGATGCCCTGGTGGATCCACTGCCACAGCTGGGAGCGCGAGATCTCCGCCGTCGCCGCATCCTCCATGAGGTTGTCGAGCGCCGCCGCGCCGACCCCGCGCAGCCAGCTCTCGATGTAGCGGAGCGCCACCGACACGTTCGACCGCACTCCCGCATCCGTCACCGCGTGCGTGATGCCCGAGAGGTCGGTCAGCTGCGCCGCCGTCACGTGCACCTCGGGCCGCTGCCGCTCGACCTGGTTCGGCCGGTCGCCGAGCACCGCGTCGAACTCGGCGCGGGCGGTGGGGATGAGATCCGGATGCGCCACCCACGTGCCGTCGAAGCCGTCGCCGGCCTCGCGCCGCTTGTCATCCGACACCTTCGCGAGCGCCTGCGCCGTGATCTCCGGATCGCGCCGGTTCGGGATGAACGC
This sequence comes from Herbiconiux sp., assembly GCF_023264895.1. Taxonomy (GTDB): domain Bacteria; phylum Actinomycetota; class Actinomycetes; order Actinomycetales; family Microbacteriaceae; genus Herbiconiux. The sequence continues at coordinate 89,245 of NZ_JAHFUY010000016.1, forward strand.
GCTCATGCCTCCGATGGCATGTGCGCCTCGCTTGTGGCAGGTCTGCACGAGCAGCTCGGTGTAGGCGCGCATGAACGGCACCGTCATCGTGATCTCGGAGCGGTCGGGCAGCACGTAGCTCCGCCCCCGGTCGCGGTAGTTCTTGATCAGGCTGAAGATGTAGTCCCAGCGGCCGGCGTTCAGGCCCGCCGCGTGGTGGCGCAGCTCGTAGAGGATCTCGTCCATCTCGAACGCCGCCGAGATCGTCTCGATCAGCACGGTGGCGCGCACGGTGCCGTGCGGGATGCGCAGGGCGTTCTCCGAGAACGTGAACACGTCGTCCCAGAGCCGCGCCTCGAGGTGGTTCTCGAGCTTGGGCAGGTAGAAGTACGGCCCGCGGCCCTTCTCGATCAGCGCGGTCGCGTTGTGGAAGAAGTAGAGCCCGAAGTCGACGAGGCTCGCCGAGGCGGGGCGCGTGTGACCCGCCCGATCCGTGTAGCAGAGGTGCTTCTCCACGAGGTGCCAGCCCCGCGGGCGCATCACGATGGTCGGGGTTTCGTCAGCCGTGACCCGGTAGGTGCGGCCGGCGTCGTTCGTGAACTCGATCCGGTCGCGGATGGCGTCGAGGAGACTCAGCTGCCCGCCGATGACGTTCGACCAGGTGGGGCTCGTGGCGTCCTCGAGATCGGCGAGCCAGGCCTTCGCGCCCGAGTTGAGCGCGTTGATCGTCATCTTCGCATCGGTCGGGCCCGTGATCTCGACCCGGCGGTCCTCGAGACCCGGGCCCGGGCCCGCGACGCGCCACGAGGCGTCGTCGCGCACGGCCGACGTCTCGGGCAGGAACCGCAGGTCGCGGCCGTTCTCGATGGCCTTGCGGGCGCGCATCCGCTCGGCCAGCCGCTCCTGACGGCGGCCGGCGAACTGGTCGTGCAGGCGGGCGAGGAACTGCAGCGCCTCCGGGGTGAGGATCTCGTCGAAGCGCTCGTGCAGCTCGGCCGCGACGGTGATCCTGGAGGGGATGGGGTGGGGAGACATGGTCGGTGGGTCCCTTCGTGCGGTCGAATTCTGCGTGCGAGATCGACTCTGCCGCCCGGAGAGGCCGTCTTCACCACCTGGTCGCGCAGAAGATCGCGACTATTTCTGACCGCCAGAAGAACGGAGCGCGCTCGGCGGCGTCGGCACGCCGACGACCGCGGCGACCGCTCGGATCACTCGTCCCCGTCGACCCCGCCCGCCGACCAGCCCGGCGAGTCGAGCCGCACCGCGTTCTCCCCCACGAGCGTCTGCAGCACCGCCTCCGCCTGCTCCAGGGCCTCGGCTCCCACGTCGAGCTCGAGCTGGTTGCGCAGTTCCTCGAAGACCGCCTCCCCCTCGCTCATGAGCGAGTGCCCCCTCTCGGTGATCATCAGGCGCATCTTGCGGCGGTCCGCCGGATCGACCTGGCGAGAGACGTAGCCCCGCTGCTCGAGGGTCGCGATGGTCCTCGCCGCGGCCTGCTTCGTCACCGAGGTGGCGCGCCCGAGCTCCGAGGCGTTCTGGGCGCCCGAGCGGATCGCGTGGAGCGCGAAGTCGTGCACGGGCCGGACATCGGGATAGCCGCGCCGCCCGAGCTCGATCGTCGCTCGATCGGCGAGCGTGCGGAAGCCGGCCAGCATCAGGAGCGCAAGGTCTCCGCCGCGACGAGTCATGGGTCGAGTCTAGAGACGGCTTGATATCGACAACCGTGTTGTCTATTCTAGAAAGACAACATAGTTGTCGAATCGTACCGTCGAATCAAGGAGAGATCATGACCGTCGTCGAACCCGCGGGCGCCACCATCCCCGGCGTCACCCACCACCGCACCCGCCTCAACGGAGTGGATCTGCACTACATCACGGCCGGATCCGGTGGCGTCACCGGGTCAAGCGAGTCCGGCGGCGTCACCGGATCCACGATCCTCCTCGTGCACGGCTGGCCCGAGACCTGGTGGGCCTTCCGCGCCCTCATCCCCCTGCTGGCGGAGAGCCACCACGTCGTCGCGGTCGACCTCCGAGGCTTCGGCGACTCCGGCACCAGCAACGGCACCGGCACCGGCACCGGCACCGGCAACACCGCCGACTTCACCGAGCAGGCCTTCGCCGACGACCTCCACGAACTCGTCGCCCACCTCGGCGGCAGACCCGTGCACCTCGTCACCCAGGACATCAGCGGCGGCCTGGCCTTCCGCTTCGCCGCCACGCACCCGGATGAGGTGCTCAGCTTCACGGCGATCGAATCGTCCCTGGCCGGGTTCGGCCTCGAGGCCCTCGCCGACGTGAACGCCCACGGCTCGTGGCACGTCGGGTTCCTCGGAACACCGGGCATCCCCTCCCTGCTCCTCCCCGGCCGGGAGCGCGAGCTCCTGGCCGAGTGGGCGTACCCGATGATGAACGCCACCGACGGAGCGATCCTCCCCGCCGACCTCGACGAGTTCCTGCGCACCTACTCACGACTCGGCGCCTGGCGGGGAACCGAGGGGCTCTACCGCTCGCTCTTCACCGACGCCGGTGCCACGAAGGCTCTCGCGGAGGCGAGCCCGCTGGCCGTCCCCGTGCTCACGATCGACGGCGCCAACGCCCCGTTCACGGAGCTGTCGTTCCGCCCGGTGGCGGCGGGCGACTTCACCGCGATCCGCATCGACGGCGTCGGCCACCTCGTGGCGCAGGAGGCACCCGCGGCTCTGGCCGAGGCGCTCCTCGGCTTCGCGGGCGGCATCGATCGTGGTGACCGGATCAGCGGATCCAGGGGATCAGACCCGCGCCAGTGACCGGATGTCGTCGAGGAAGAACTCCGCGTCGTCGCGCGACACCGTCGCCCGGGTGCCCGAGATCGCCGTGAGGTAGTGCTCGAGCTCGGGGCCGGCCGTCGACGGCACGGACTCGTCGTCGAACAGGGCCGTCTCGAGCGCCGACTGCGAGGCCTTGCGCGCGGCGAACTCGATGTCGGCGGGCGAGAAGCCGTCGGAGTGCTCCACGAGCGAGGCGACGTCCACGTCGCGCGACGCCTCCGGGAGGTAGCGCGACCAGATGGAGGCGCGGGCCTGCGCATCCGGGAGCCCGATCGGGATGACGTAGTCGAAGCGGCCGTGCCGGAGGAAGGCCGTGTCGAGCGCGCGGATGAAGTTGGTGGCGCAGACGAGCAGCCGGTTGGGCTTGTCGCGGAAGGCGGGGATGATCTTGAGGAGCTCGTTCGTGACCCCCTGCAGCGCGGAGGGCGGTTCGCCGCCGCGCTGCACGGCGATCTCCTCCACCTCGTCGATGAACACCACGGCGTGCTCGAGCTCGTCTATCTTCACGAAGGTCTCGCGGAGCGCGCCGGCCAGCCCCGCCGGATCCGCGGCTAGGCGCGAGGGGAACACCTCCACGAACGACCACTCGAGCCGCGAGGCGATGGCCCGCGCGAAGGTGGTCTTGCCGGTGCCGGGCGGGCCGAAGAGCACGACCGCGCTCGGCGGCACGACGCCGAACTGCGCGGCCAGGTCGGCGTTGGCGAGCGGCGCCACGAGTCGTCGCTCGAGCAGCTCCTTCTCGGCCTGCATGCCGCCGATCCCCTCCCACAGGTCGCGCGGCAGGATGCGCCCGCCGAGCTCGGAGAGGGTGTCGAGCTCCTTGCGCTGCACCGGCAGCTGGCGCTCGAAGTAGCGCAGGTTCTTCTTGGCCACGAAGCCCTGGTCGCTGAAGGCGTCGGTGCGCACGGCCGACTCCGGCAGCAGCACCGAGAGCTTCTGCAGGCCGAGCCCGGCCATCCGCTTCTCGAGAGCGGCGAGCATCCGCTTGCCCACTCCCCTGTCCTGCCACTCGGCCTGGGTGGCGACGAACACGATCCAGCCCTGCGCGTGGGCGGCGCGGCCCACGGCGGCTCCGATCACGCGGTCGTCCTGCACGGCGACCACGGCGTGGTCCTCCTGGCACGACGAGATGACCTCGGAGAGGCCGTAGACGGGGTCACTGTCGATGCGGGTCTCCTCCCAGAGCCGCAGGACGGCGTCGATGTCCTCGGGGTGGAAGTCTCGGACGCGGAACATGACGTTCCTCCTCGGGTCGGTCGCGGTCGAAATGTTGCTGTCGTTCGACTCTGGGGCCGTTGTGGGCGATCTTCCGGGTCTTTCCGGTCAGAAATTCGGCGCTTCTTCTGTTTTCAGAAAGATGAGGCGATGAAACACTGCCGGTATGCCCTCCACGCCGCACGCCCCGTTCGATGATGAGTCCATGCTCGATTCCCTCACCATCGGCCGCCGCATCCGCCAGCTGCGCACGGAGCGCGGCCTCACCCTCGACGCCCTCGGCACGGCCATCGGGCGAGCACCCTCCCAGGTCTCGGTGATCGAGAACGGCAAGCGCGAGCTCAAGCTCGGCGAGCTGCAGCGGTTCGCGACGGTGTTCGACATCAGCGTCGACCAGCTGCTCTCGGCCGAGCCGCCGTCACGGCGCGCGGCACTCGAGATCGCGCTCGAGCGGGCGCAGCGCGGTCCGCTCTTCGCGACCCTCAGCCTGCCGCCCCTGCCCGTGCGCAAGTCGCTCTCCGACGAGGCGATCGAGACCATCCTGGGCCTGCACCGCGAGCTCGAGCGCGTGCACAACGAGCGTGCGGCGACGCCCGAGGAGGCGCGGCGCGCGAACACGTCGCTCCGGAAGGCCATGCGCGAGCGTCACAACTACTTCGCCGAGCTCGAGCAGACGGCGGCGTCGCTGCACGCGGCCGTCGGGCACACGGGTGGTCCGTTGTCGCAGCGGGTGGCCTCCGACCTGGCGTCGCACCTCGGCTTCACGCTGCACTACGTGGGTGACCTGCCGGGTTCGACCCGCTCGGTCACCGACCTCCGCAACGGCCGCATCTACGTGCCGCTCGGTCAGTCTCCGGATGCCGACCCGCGCTCGGTCGTGCTGCAGGCGCTCTCGTCGCACGTGCTGCAGCTCGGCGAGCCGCACGACTACGCCGAGTTCCTGCAGCAGCGGGTGCAGACGAACTACCTCGCGGCCGCCCTCCTCATCCCCGAGAAGGGTGCCGTCGACATCCTCTCGGCGGCGAAGGATGCGCGCGAGCTGTCGGTCGAGGACCTGCGGGATGCGTTCGGTGTGAGCTACGAGACGGCGGCGCACCGCTTCACGAACCTCGCCACTCAGCACCTCGGCATCCCGGTGCACTTCCTCAAGGTGCACGAGTCGGGCACCATCTCGAAGGCCTACGAGAACGACAGCGTGATGTTCCCGACGGATGCGCTGGGTGCGGTCGAGGGGCAGACCGTCTGCCGGTTCTGGAGCGCGCGCCGCGTGTTCGACGTCGAGGACCGCTTCAGCCCCTACCACCAGTACACCGACAAGCCGGCGGGCACCTACTGGTGCACGTCGCGCATCCAGCCCTCGGCCCGCGGCCAGTTCTCGGTCTCGGTGGGCACGGCGTTCGCGCACGCGAAGTGGTTCCGAGGTCGCGACACCCCCAACCGCTTCCACTCCGGATGCCCCGACGAGTCGTGCTGCCGCCGGCCCCCGGAAGGCCTCGCCTCCCGGTGGTCGGGCCACGCCTACCCCTCGGCCCGCCTCAACTCGTCGCTGCACGCAGCCATGCCCACGTCGGGCTTCACGGGGGTCGACACCACGGAGGTCTTCGAGTTCCTGGAGCGGCACGCCCCGGCGGCGCTCTGAGCGCGACCTACCGCCGGATTCCCTGCGATCGCAGCGCTGGCAGGGAGGACCCGGCTTCGGTCTACCCAACCGCCGATTGCGCCGCACCGCAGGCTCTACTTGGTGGCGTTCGGGTGATGCGTTTGCACCCGCTCGAGGTACACCACCTGCCCCGACACGAAGAACCAGATACGGGCGTCGCCCTGCCTCGAGGGCTTGAGCTGCCATCGCACATGCTCTGCTCCCCCGCGCAGGACGATCCCGAGCTCCCCCTTCAACGGGTAGTTCGTCGGTGTCACGTCGAGCGGTGTGCGCGTCAGGAAATCCCACGCGTCGACGAGCACATTTCGACTCGTGGCGCGAAGGTCAGACCAGCCCCTCTGCGCCTGGACCGATGCGAAGCGGATCTCGTACTCGCTCTTCTTCGTCGGACGCTCGACCTTCGCCTCCTTGCCTGGCATCAGGGGCGGTCGACCAGAAGCTCATCGTCGAGCCAGTCGACGGGTGAGTCGTGCAGTCCGGCGGCGAGCGCCGACGCTGTCTCGCGCCATGAGGTCAGCTCTGCGGCGATCAGGTGGTGGTGCCCGGTCGCGAACGACGCCCGCGCAGCATCCACGAGATCCCGAGCACACCGCTCGCGATCGGCCGGGCTCAGAGCGAGCATCCAGGGATAGGCGTTGGCCATCCGCTCGGCGAGAGTCCCCCGCTCATCGATGGCCACCGCAATGAGCTGTGCCGCGAACTGGAGCAGCTGCTCGCGGGCGTCCGCATCCCGCTGCGACATCAGAACGAGGTTCTCGCCATCGCGCCGGGTCACGCTGATCGGACCCTCCTCGGCTGCCGCGAAGAGACGTGGGGCATTCCGGCTGAGGTCGGACGAGGGGTACGCACGCATGAATTCATCGTACTTCAGAACATGATCTGAAGTACGTCGAGCGATCGCGCCCATCGAGTCAACCGCCGTGAAGGCACGACCCCATGTCGACCCCGGCTTCGGAGAGCGCCGTGACCTTCTCATGCCGTGTCTCGGGGACGGCGAGTCCGTTCTCGCGCAGGCAAGCATCGAGCAGGGCTCCATCGGTCTGCTCGTCCTGGTGAGCGACCTGCCACGACTCGTCCACATCCCTGAACTCGGTGTCGTAGCAGCGAGCGTCCGTCCCATCGTCGGTCGCCTCTGACAGGCACCGGGCATCGATGATCGTCCCGCTGTCATCCAGAACGTCGACCGTGTAGCCGCTCTCCGCCATGCACGCCCGAAACCTCTCGAAGCCCGCGCGGTACTCAGCGCGATCGACCAGCCCATCCGCCATCGCCGCTGCCTGGGCCGCAGAGGGCGAGTACTCGGGGCTCGCTCCCGCGTCGGCAACTGCCGCGGTGGTGGCGCATCCCGACAGTCCGGCAGCGACGATCCCCAGTGTTCCCGCAACGACGACCAGACGATTACTGCTGCTTCTGCGGCGCACATTCAGCAACATCATCGCGGCCATTCTCGCTCGAAGTTCATCCGTTGCATCGACCGTAGGACTCGGCAGGGCACCCGTCTATGAGTAATTGACAATGGACGTTCCCGCAGGGTGACGGCCGTGGGCCTGACGTTCCGGTGGAGCCATAGTCCCCTCGCCCGCTTCGCGGTCTCCCGCCAGGCCCGATGCCGATGGCTCCACCGGAACGTCAGGCCCACGGCCTCCGGTTGTTCCGCGAGGATTGAGGCATGGGAGACGACGGTTCGTTCGAGGTCGAATCTCGGTGGAAGGAGCAGGTCTTCTACTGGGAGGGTGAGCGCGGGTATCTGTTCGACGCCGGGTGGGGTGTCTCGCCGCCTGTGCTGTATGTGCCGCCGGCCGAGGAGTGGGATGCGAGCACGCCGGTCTGGATGCACGGACGGCGGGACCTCATCTTGTCACGGCTCGAAGCGCGCTCCCGTCACCGGATCGAAGAAGGGCCGTACCCGCACTCGCAGGGGGAACTCACCCGGGAGGTGTGAGGGGCGGGCGCCCTCGAGCGTTACCGCGCAGACCTCGACGAGGCGGGGCGCCGACGCAGCGCCGCATCCTCGACCTCGGGCCCCCGGTAGACCATGTCCATCGCGCCGATGCTCTCGCCAGGGGGAACGATGGCGTCGATGCGGTCGAGGATCTCGTTCGAGAGCGAGACCTCGGCACCGGCGAGGGTGTCTTCGAGCTGCTCCATGGTGCGAGGCCCCGCGATCGCCGAGGTGACTCCCGGATGCGCGATCGTGAACGCCATCGCCAGGTGCGTCAGCGGGATGCCGACCTCCTGTGACAGCTCCACCAGCTGTTCGATGGCAGCGAGCCGGCGCTCATCCCGGAAGTGCCGCATCCCGGTGCCGGCCCGGAAGTTGTCGTTCGTCTGCCCCGCGCGGTACTTGCCCGTCAGCGCACCACCGGCGAGCGGGCTGTAGACGAGCGTGCCCATGCCGTAGCGCTCGGTGACGGGCAAGATCTCCCGCTCGATCTCGCGGTCGAGGATGGAGTAGTTCGGCTGCTCGGTGCGGAACCGCTCGAACCCGCGTCGCTCGGAGACCCACTGCGCCTCGACGATCTCGGATCCGCGCATCGACGACGTGCCGATCGCCCGCACCTTGCCCTGCCGCACGAGGTCGGTGAGGGCCGAGAGCGTCTCGTCGATGTCGGTCTCGGGGTCGGGCCGGTGCAGCTGGTAGAGGTCGATGTGGTCGGTGCGCAGAGCACGGAGGGAGCGTTCGACGGCCTGCATGATCCAGCGGCGGGAGGCGCCGCGGTGGTTCACGTCGTCGTCGACGGGGCCCCAGAACTTCGTGGCGAGCACGACCTGGTCGCGCCGGCCGGCGAGCGCTTCGCCGACCACCTCCTCGGAGTCCCCGTAGCGGTCGGCGGTGTCGATGAAGTTGATGCCGGCGTCGAGGGCGCGGTGGATGATGCGCACGCCCTCCTGGCGATTGGGGTTGCCGAACGAGCCGAGCATCATGGCGCCCAGTGCGTATGGAGTCACCTTGATTCCGGTGCGGCCGAGGGTTCGATACTGCATGGGGTCCTCCTGTTAGGATCAGATACGGAACACCTTTCCGCTACGTCATTCACTATACGGAACATTGTTCCGCTTAAGCAAGGGGGGCTTTGTGACGGCATCGACCGAACCGCGCAAGGTGCGAGCGGATGCCCGCCAGAATCTCGACGCACTCCTCACCGCAGCGCGGACGGTGTTCGCCCACTCAGGGGTGGATGCGCCGGCTCGCGAGATCGCCACGGAGGCCGGCGTGGGCGTCGGCACCCTCTACCGCCACTTTCCCAACCGGGCCGAGCTCGTCGCGGCCGTCTTCACCACCGAGATCGATGCGACCGCCGCGGCCGCGGCCGAGCTGCTGGAGTCGCATCCGCCCAAAGAGGCACTCGACCTCTGGATCACCCGCTTCACCCGCTTCGTCGCCACCAAGCAGGGGCTCTCGGCGGCGCTGCGGTCAGGGGATCCGGCGTTCGACGCCCTTCCTGCGCTCCTCATCGGAAAGCTGGGGCCTGCGCTGACCGCGTTGCTCGACGCAGCTGCGGCGACTGGCGACATCCGCGAAGACGTCGACCCCCTCGAACTCCTCCAGGCCGTCGGCGACCTGAGCCATCGCGCCCCCTCCCCCGACGGCTCACCGAACCCGATGGTGCGCCTCCTCCTCGACGGCCTCCGCACCCGGTAGAAGTGGCGCGCGAGGCCCGCACGAGTGCGCTCGCGGACCCGCTCGGAGATACTCGATGCATGGAACGCACCGATCACCCCAAGGCCTGGGACGAACGATCGACCCTGCTCACGATGCTGCAGTACACCCGCGACACCGCCATCAAGAAGTCGACGGGTCTGACGGATGCGCAGGCCGCAGCCGCCCCGATCGCCACGTCGCCGCTGATGAGCGTCGGTGGCGTGCTCAATCACATGCGCTGGGTCGAGCACTCCTGGATCGAGAACCGCTTCGTCGGCGGCCCCGACCTGGGGCCGTGGACCGACGAGTCCCCCGACCAGGAGTTCGTCGACGGCTCCATCCTGCCCTTGCAGACCGTGATCGACGGCTACCGCGCGCAGGCAGCCACGACCGACGAGATCATCGCCCGCCTGCAGCTCGACGACCGTTCACTGACGGCATTCCGCTCGGGCGACCATCCGACGCTCCGCTGGGTGATCCTGCACCTCATCGAGGAGAACGCCCGCCACAACGGCCACCTCGACATCCTCCGCGAGCTGGCCGATGGCACCACGGGCGACTGACCGCGCCTAGAGCGACAGGTAAAAGCGCATCGCATGGTCGACCTGCTGCATTCCCCAGCCGGGCGCTCCCCCGCGGGCGCCGAGTGGCTCGATCGCTGATCAGCAGCACCTCTAGGCAGGCCTGAGCGAGCACGAGACCACCGACGATCGTGGTGGCCTGGAACGAGGCGAAGAATCCGCGGTGGCCCCGCGTGCCCGGCTCCGACAACAACACGGCGGCCACGTACTCACCCCCGATGGCGATGACCTGGAGGATGCTCGCGACCACGAGGATCACGGCCGCCCACGCCCCGACCGGGCGTGCGGTCGGGGCAATCGCGAGAGCGACGGATCCGGCCGACATCATCGTGGCCGCCGCAACGAGTGCCCGTTGCCTGCCTCGCGTGTCGCGAGTCGGCCGAAGAGCCAGGGGCCGAGCGGGCGAACCACAAAGGTCAGGGCGAAGAGCCCATCAACGTAGAACAGTGAATCGGGCGAATCGGGATCGAAGAACTCGGAACGGAAGTACGCAGCAAAGGTGGCGTAGAGGTAGAGGTTGAACTACTGCACGAAATTGGGCACTGAACGCCGCCCTATTTCACGAATTCATTCCGAACGAGTCCCGCCCCGAGCACCGATACGGGAGAAACCGACACGGTCGCCTAGGCCTACAAGAACGTACGCTAGGCCTTCCGCAGCGCCCCTATTGGCGCCGGCGCAGGACAGTCCTCGGTCCTCCTTGAGCGCCCGCCGCGTCTTCGAGGTCGGGGGTCCTCTTCATATACTGGGCGTCCCCCTTAGATCCGCTTGAAAGCACTTACGGTCAGCACGACCTTCTCGAACATGAAGGAGCGACGGATGGGCTCAGAATCCTGGTTCTCAGATGATGCGTCTCCCTCCGTGGCCCCGCTACGGTCGTAAGACCTTTCTTGAGCGGATGTGGGAGATCATCCGCTACGCGCAAGGGGTGCGCTCTTCCACGGTGTTCGGCCTTGTGGGTCCGTGGGGAACCGGAAAAACATCAATGATCGACTGGATCAAGTCAGCAGCCGAGACCAATCCCGACAAACCTAAGTGGTCAACCGTCACTTTCAATCCTTGGGATTATCAGGACGCGGCATCACTGCAGGCGGGCTTCTTCGCAGAACTAACCGAGGTGTTCGGAGGCCCATCACGACCCGACGAGGTGCGCCGCCGAATATCGGCTTTTGGCCGCAGCGTGGCCCCATTCGCATCGCTCGGCGCGATCGTCGGATTCGACCTGAGTTCCAGCGTAGACGCGGCGGCCAAGTTGTTGGATGTCGACCGCAGCGTTGCTGTCACGCGTTCCAGACTCGAGTCGAGCCTTGAGGCAGCCAAGACACCCGTGCTTGTGATTATCGATGATCTAGATCGCGTGTCGGCAGAGGAGCTCCTCCTTACCCTCAAGCTCGTGCGTCAGCTTGGACGGCTCCCGTACGTTCACTATCTGCTCTCTTACGACGAGACGACGATTCTCGACGTGTTGACGAGAACCTCCCTGATTGGGGAAGGTTCGCTAGGTCGCGCACGCGACTACATGGAGAAGGTCGTTCAGGTGAGGTTTGATGTTCCGGCGCTTCGACCCTCTGACGCTGTGCGCCTCACGAACCAGGGACTTTCGGACCTCGCTGAGGACGGCCGGATGCAACTCAGCCAGGAAGATTCGAACCGATTCAGCTCGGCATACTTTGGCTTCATCGCGGCACGGTTGGACACACCGCGTGCAATAAAGCGCTACTTTTCCCAACTTCGCCTCCTGGCGCCAGCAATGGGGTCGGAACTGGACCTCGTCGATTTCCTCGTTCTCACGTGGCTACGAACCGCCGAACCAGCTGTGTATCAGCTTCTCCAACGGAAGCGGGCCGACTTGATTGGATCCCCAAGATCGTCGACGTCATATGGACGGAGCAACCGCGACCATCTGGAGAACCAGGGTGCGGAATGGCGGCGCCAAATCTCAGATTCGGGGACTCGACCTGAAGATATTGAAGGCGTCGGCTTGGCTATCGGGTTCTTGTTCCCGAAGTTTAGGGAAGCCTGGTCGACCAAACCAACTGATGCCTACCGACCACGCACGCTGGGCATCGCTCAGGACGTTTATTTCGACAGGTATTTTAGCGTTGGTGTGCCCGAGGATGACATAGCGGACGACACAATTCGCGATGCGTTGAACGCTTACTCGACCGGAAACGAGGAGCGAAGCTCTGCTGTGATGCTGGTACGAATTGCGCTTGAAAGAAACCCTGAGTTGGTGGTCGGCAAGATCTCTCGAGAACTCGATGCACGAAGGCCGACGGAGCCCGGAGTGTTCCAATGGGTAGCCACAATTCACAAAGACCTGCCACTCGACAACACCTTCCTCCCGCCGGCACAACAGCTTGAAGCAGCGGTCGCCCTGCTATTGCGAAGCATGAACGAGGAGCAGATTTCCGCCGCTGTCGACTCACTGGTGGCGTCAGGAAACAGCGAGTTTCTGGTTGGCGTCCTTTATCGGGCTACTCACGAATACTCCGCCGAACCAACCCCATCGATAGCGCTGACTGAGAGGCAACTCGAGAGGGCACGCAGTCTCATGGTTCATGAATTGGCGGATTCAGACCCCCAGCGCATGTCGACCTCCGCTAGGAGTGCGGCTTGGAGCTGGTCAAGCGTCGACCCCGTGGGGTTCCGCGACTGGATCGAGTCGCTGCGAACGCGTAGAGGAGAGATTGAAGCCCTTTGCTTCTTTGTGAACTCAGGGGTATCACTTGGCACCCGGACTCCGATTTCACGGCTCAGTGTCGGCAACGCTCGAATCTGAGGCCGATGCGACGCGGTGGTTTCCATCCATCGTTGCAACGTGAATCCCACTGTTGGAGGTCATGTTGTCTACTCGTCGCATTCCAAAGGGTCCTGGGCGTCGCCCGAAGTCGCTTGCGCGTCAGCAGTTCATGGAGATGATTGCGCATGGCTGGGGAGTTCGTGCTGCCTGTCGCGAGCTCGGCATCAGTCGCGCATCGGGACAGAGGTGGAAAAACGGCGGGACGGTGCGAATGAAGAATGGCACGGTGAAATTCGTGCCGCCGCTCGACCCGCTTGCAGTTCGGGTCATCTCGCCCCGGTTCCTGTCCGAGGACGAACGAATCCAGATCGCTGACCTGGCCAGTCGCGGTGCCGGCCCCACCGCGATCGCAGCCATCCTCGGGCGCGCCCCATCGACGATCAGCAGAGAGCTGCGCCGCAACTTGCACTCGTCGGGGCAGTATCGGCCATTCCACGCGCAGCGTCAGGCCGCACTCCGCCGTCGTCGGCCTCGGACATCGAAACTGATGAGCTCGACGGCGCTTCACGCGTTCGTGAAGTCCAAACTCAGCGCCCGGTGGAGTCCGCAACAGATCAGCCGGGCTCTGACGACAGAGTTCCCCTCCGACCCGACCATGAGGGCCTCGACAGAGACCATCTATCTGGCGATCTACCGCCCGGGAGCGAGGCTGCTACGAAGGCCGGACCCATCGCCGCTGCGCACAGGGCGGGACCATCGCCGCGCTCATACCCGGCAGGTCCGATCTCGTCGGAGGTTCGCGCAACCGATGCTCAGCGTCC
>NZ_JAHFUY010000070.1 GCF_023264895.1 Herbiconiux sp.
GTGCGCACGAAGGCGTAGTTGTCGAGGATGTCGAGGATGCCGGCGACGGGGATGAGCACGTCGTCTTCGCTGATCTCGGGCTCGATCTCGTCGCCACCGGTCTGGCCGCGGCGCTTGCGGTCGCGGTAGCGGCTGCGGGCGCCGCGCTCCTCACCGGCGTCGCGGTTGGCGTCACGGTTCGAGTCGCGGCTGCCGTCGCGGTTCTGGTTGCCCTGACCGCGGTCGTCCTGCACGTCCTGCTTCGGCTCGGCCGCGCGTGCGCCGCCGTTCTGGGCGTTGCCGTTCTGGCCGTTCGCGTTCTGGCCGTTCTGGTTCTGGCCGCCGTTGCCGTTCTGGGCGCCGCCGTTCTGGCCGTTGCCGTTCTGGTTCTGGCCGCCGTTGCCCTGGTTGCCGGCGTCGGCGTTGTTCGAGCCACCGCGGTTGCGGCGGTTGCGGCCACGGCCACGGCCCTCGCGGGGCTCCGACTGCTCACCCTGCTCGTTCTGGCCCTGGTCGCCCTGGTCGCCACGGCCCTGGTCGTTTCGGCCCTGGTCGCCCCGGCCCTGCTCGTCCTGGCCCTGCTCGTCGGCCTGCTGGGGCTCGGCGGCGGGTGCGTCGGTCTGCTCGGGCGCGGAGGCCTCTGCACCGGCACCTGCACCCGCACGCTGAGCGGCGATGCGCTGCTCGCGGGTGGGCCGCTCACGACGGTTCGTGCGGCGCTCGGTGGGCTGGGAGGTGGGCTCGGCCTCTGTGCCGGCGTCGCTGCCGGTCTGGGACGAGGTCGCGGCCTCGGTGCCGGCCTCGGTGGAGGCGGTCGCCTCGGGCACGAGCGGCGCCTCGACGCCCTCGGTGTGGTTCACGTGGCCGCCGGCCGGAACGCGGTCGGTCGACACGCGCTCGGTGGTGACGCGGCGCGAACGGCGCTTGGGCGACACGGGGCCTTCGGGCAGATCGATGACGATCGGCTCCTTGGGCGCGCTGGCGGCGGGAGCCGAGCGCAGCAGCTCATCGGGCACGATCGGCCCGTCGAACAGTGCCGGCGCGGCGGGCTCGGGAGCGGGCTCGACCACGGCGGGCTCTGCCGCAGCGGGCTCGGCCGCAGCAGGCTCAGCGGCAGCGGGTGCCTCGAGGGTGATGGCCTCGGGAAGGGCCTCGACGGCGCCCTCCTGGACCTTGCGGATGGCCTCGACCAGCTCGCCCTTGCGGAGCTTGGAGGCTCCGGCCATGCCGAGCTGCGCGGCGATGGCCTGCAGCTCGGAGACCTTGAGGGTCGAGAGATCGGGGGTGGTGTTGACGTCAGTCACGGAGATTCGGTGTCCTTCCCCTGTCGGCTGAGAAGAGCCAGGCAGAGAACTGGCGGCGTGAGGGTGCACCTGGGCTGCGCATGTTCACGGCGGCGAACCACCGTGGTCGTGCGAGGAGCCGGATACGTTGCTGCACGCGGCAGTAATGAATTGGAAAGCGACCGGGACGGGATTCAGAGCCAGTAGGCTATTCGACTTCGTCCGGGTGCGTTATCACTGTAGCACCTTTGAAGTCCACGGCCAGAACGAGCGATCGCCAGGGTGTCGCGGCGCTCGCGGCCACCAATTCGGCGGCGGCGAGCCGCTGCCCGGGGTCGCTGCAGAGCACCAGGATGCTCGGGCCGGCTCCCGAGACGACGGCCGGGAAGCCCTCGGCGCGGAGCGCCTGGATGAGGCGGTCGGTCTCGGGCATCGCGCTCGCGCGGTAGCTCTGGTGCAGTTTGTCCTCGGTGGCCGCGAGCAGGAGCTCGGGGCTCTGGATGAGCGCGGCGATCAGGAGGGTCGAGCGCGAGACGTTGAAGATGGCGTCGGCGTGCGGCACCGATTCCGGCTGGAGGCTCCGGGCGAGCGCCGTCGACATCGTCTCCTCGGGCACGAGCACGAGCGGCGAGACACCGCGGTGCACGATGAGCTTCTTGAACTGCGGCCCTTCGGGGGTGACCCACGCGATCGTGAGCCCGCCGAACAGCGCGGGGGCCACGTTGTCCGGGTGCCCCTCGAGCTCGGTCGCGCGGGCGAGAAGACCGAGGGGATCGATCTCGACGATGCCCTCGAGCAGGCCCTTCGCGGCCATGACGCCCGAGACGATCGCGGCGCCGGAGGAGCCGAGGCCCCGCCCGTGCGGGATGACGTTCTTGGCGGTGAGGTGGAGACCCGGGAGCTCCTGGCCGTAGGCGGCGAAGGTGTGGGCGATCGCGCGCACCACGAGGTTGGTCTCGTCGGTGGGCACCTCGCCGGCGCCCACGCCCTCCACCTGCACGAACGCGCCGGACTCGTCCCGGACGGCGACGGTCAGCTCGTCGTAGATCGCGAGGGCGAGGCCGAGGGTGTCGAAGCCAGGACCGAGGTTGGCGGTGGTGCCCGGAACCCGGACGGTGACCGTCCGGCCCACGAGCGAGCCGTCGGCGAAGCTCACGAGGCCGCCTTCTGAAGGCCGAGCACTCCGGCGATCTCGGCGGCGTCGACCGACACGATCGTGGGCTTCACGTCGTCGCCGTCGGCGGTGCGGAGGGCCCACTGCGGGTCCTTGAGGCCGTGGCCCGTGACGGTGATCACGACGGTCGCGCCGGCGGGGATGACTCCGGCCTCGGAGCGCTCGAGGAGACCGGCGACGCCGATGGCCGAGGCGGGCTCGACGAAGATGCCGACCTCGGCCGAGAGCAGGCGGTGGGCGGCGAGGATGTGCTCGTCGGTGATGGCGCCGAAGTAGCCGTCGGTGGCCTCGCGGGCGGCGAGGGCGAGCTCCCACGAGGCGGGGTTGCCGATCCGGATGGCGCTCGCGATGGTGTCGGGGTTCTTGACCGGGTGGCCGAGCACGATCGGCGCGGAGCCGGCGGCCTGGAAGCCGAACATGCGGGGCAGCTTCGTGGTGACGCCGCGCTCGAGCTCCTCGGTGTAGCCGCGGGAGTACGCGGTGTAGTTGCCCGCGTTGCCGACGGGGAGCAGGTGGAAGTCGGGCGCATCCTGGAGCACCTCGACGACCTCGTAGGCCGCGGTCTTCTGACCGTTGATGCGGTCGGGGTTGACCGAGTTCACGAGGTGCACGGGGTAGTTCGCCGAGAGGTCGCGGGCGAGGTCGAGGCAGTCGTCGAAGTTGCCCTGCACCTGGATGAGCTCGGCGTTGTGCGCGATGGCCTGGCTGAGCTTGCCCATCGCGATCTTGCCCTCGGGCACGAGCACGGCGGCCGTGATGCCGGCGTGGGTGGCGTAGGCGGCGGCCGAGGCCGAGGTGTTGCCGGTGGAGGCGCAGATGACGGCCTTCGCGCCGTGCTCGACGGCCTTCGAGATGGCCATCGTCATGCCGCGGTCCTTGAAGGAGCCTGTGGGGTTCATGCCCTCGTACTTCACGTAGACCTTCGCGCCCGTGCGGGCCGAGAGGGCCGGTGCGGGGATGAGCGGCGTGCCGCCCTCGCCGAGGGTCACGATGGGAGTCGCAGCCGAGACGTCGAGTCGGTCGGCGTACTCGTGCAGCACGCCCCTCCACTGCCGTGAGGGAATGCCGCGGGAGGGGATGCTGGGGGTGCTGTCGGCCACTAGGGCGTGTCTCCTTCAACTCGTAGGACTGATTCCACCCGAACGACGGCGTCGTTCGCGGAAACAGCCGCCACCGTGGCCGAGAGGGCCGCGTCGGTGGCTTCGTGCGTGACAATCACAAGGGTAGCGGTGAGCGGCTCGTCGCCCGACCGCGACCCGTCGGCGGCGATGGGCGCGGTGGCGACCGTCTGCTGCACGGCCTCGACCGAGACGCCGTGCTCGCTGAACAGGCCGGCGATCTGCGCGAGCACGCCGGGCTTGTCGGTGACCACGAGCGTGAGCTGGTAGCGCGTGGTGACGGCGCCGATGCCGAGCACGGCGAGGTTGGCGTGGGTCGACTCACCCACGCCGGGGCCGCCGGCCACGTGGCGGCGGGCGGCCGACACGAGGTCGCCGAGCACCGCGGAGGCGGTCTCCACTCCCCCGGCGCCCGCACCGTAGAACATGAGGTCGCCCGCGGCCTCGGCCTGCACGAACACCGCGTTCTTCGCGTCGTGCACGGCGGCGAGCGGATGGCGGCGGCTGATCAGGGCGGGGTGCACGCGCGCCACGACGCCTTCGATGCCCGTCTCGGCATCCGTGAGCCGCTCGCAGATGGCGAGGAGCTTCACGACGTAGCCGGCCTTCTGCGCCGCGTCGACCTGCGCGGCGGTGACGGTCGTCATGCCCTCGCGGTGCACGGATTCCACGGGCACGGCCGTGTGGAAGGCGAGGCTCGCGAGGATGGCCGCCTTCTGCGCCGCGTCGAAGCCCTCGACGTCAGCGGTGGGGTCGGCCTCGGCGTAGCCCAGGTCGGTGGCGATGGCGAGGGCGTTCTCGAAGCTGTCGCCCTCGACGTCCATCCGGTCGAGGATGAAGTTCGTCGTGCCGTTGACGATGCCCATCACCCGCACCACGCGGTCCCCCGCGAGCGAGTCGCGGAGGGGCCGGATGATGGGGATGGCGCCGCCGGCAGCGGCCTCGTAGTAGAGCTGTGCGCCGACCTGGTCGGCCGCGGCGAAGAGCTCGGGGCCGTGGGTCGCGAGCAGGGCCTTGTTGCCGGTCACGACGTCGGCGCCGGAGGCGATCGCGAGGTGGATGTACTCGCGGGCAGGCTCGAGGCCGCCCATCAGCTCGATCACGATGTCGGCCGACCGGATGAGCGTGTGGGCGTCGGTCGTGAGCAGGTGGCGCGGGATGTCGAAGTCGCGGGGCGCATCGACGTCGCGCACGGCCACGCCCACGAGCTCGAGGCCCGCGCCCACGCGCGAGGCGAGCTCGTCGCCCTGCTCGAGCAGGAGTCGGGCCACCTGGCTGCCGACGGAGCCGGCGCCGAGGAGGGCGACTCGGAGGTTGCGGTACTCGATCTTCATCGTTCGTCTCCACGGGTGGTGGCATCGGTGCCGGCGTCTCGGGGGAAGGCCGCGTCGCGGGCCAGGAGGTCGTGCTCGGTCTCGCGGCGGATCAGCACGCGCGCCTCGCCGCCCCTCACGGCCACGACGGCCGGCCGGCCCAGGTAGTTGTAGTTGTTCGCGAGCGAGTGGCAGTAGGCGCCGGTCGCGGGCACCGCGAGCAGGTCGCCCGGCGTCACGTCGCCAGGGAGGTAGGCGGCGTTCACCACGATGTCACCGCTCTCGCAGTGCTTGCCGGCCACCCGCACGAGCGCCGGATCCGCCGCGCTTGAGCGGACGGCGATCCGCACCGTGTAGTCGGCGCCGTAGAGCGCGGGGCGCACGTTGTCGCTCATGCCGCCGTCGACGCTCACGTAGCGGCGCACGTGGTCGGTCGCTCCCCCGTCGACGCCCGGCACCTGCACGAGCACGTCCTTGATGGTGCCGACCTCGTAGAGCGTGACGCCGGCGGTCCCGATGATGGTGCGACCGGGCTCGAACGCGAGGGCGGGCACAGGGATGCCGAGTCGCTCGCACTCCGTCGCCACCGCGTCGGCGATGCCGTCGGCGAGCACCTCGATCTGCTCGGGGTCGTCGGCCTCGGTGTAGGCGATGCCGTAGCCGCCGCCGAGGTTGAGCCCAGGCACGTCGCCGCCCTCGAGCAGCTCCGCGTGCACCTCGAGCAGGCGCGCGGCCGACTCGCTGAAGCCGTCGACGCCGAAGATCTGCGAGCCGATGTGGCAGTGCAGGCCGAGGAACTCGAGCGAGGCGTGCGAGCGGATGGCGGCCGCGTACTCCACGGCCTGGTCGAGCCGCACGCCGAACTTCTGGTCTTCGTGCGCGGTGGCGAGGAAGTCGTGGGTGTGCGCGTGCACACCGCTGTTGACGCGGAGCCGCACCTTCTGCACGACCTCATGGCGAGCGGCTGCCGCAGCCACCCGCTCGATCTCGAGGGCGCTGTCGATCACGATCACGCCGACGCCGTTCTCGACCGCGCGCTCGATCTCGGCCACCGACTTGTTGTTGCCGTGCAGCCCCATGCGGGCGGGGTCGACGCCGGCGGCGAGGGCCACGGCCAGCTCGCCCCCGCTGCAGACGTCGATCGAGAGGCCGGCCTCGGCCATCCACCTCGCCACCTCGATGCTGAGGAACGCCTTGGCGGCGTAGTAGACGGTGGCGGTGGTGCCGATGCGGGCGGCGGCTGCGAAGAACGCGTCGCGCACCTCGACGGCGCGCTCCCGGGCCTCCTGCTCGTCGACCACGTAGAGGGGCGTGCCGAAGCGGCCGGCGAGCTCGGCGGCGGTGACACCGCCGATGGCGAGTGCTCCGCCGGGATCACGCACGGCGGTGCGCGGCCAGATGGGTGCGACGAGCGCGTTGGCGTCGGCCGGATGGCCGAGCCACGCGGGAGCGAGCGGGCTGGAGGTCATGGGTCAGATCCCTTAGCTGTGTCGGATGGCACAAGGGGCGAGCGGACCTGGCTTGGTCCCTGAAGCCGGCTCCGAGGTGTGGGCACTCGGATACACCGATCCTAGCGGGTCGGCGATCCTCCCGGGTCAGGGGCAGGTGCCGAAGGTGCTGAGGCTCTCGCCGTCGGCCACGAAGTCCTCGGCCGAGAGCTTCACCGTCGCCGTGCCGCCGTCGATCGCGATCTCGTCGATCTCGGCACCCACGGGCAGGTAGTTCGCCACGCACAGCGGGATGGGGCTGTCGGCGACCGTGCCGAGGAGCTCGTCGAGGTCGATGTCGAGGGAGCCGGCTCCCTGGCTGAGGGTGGCGGCGACCGGCACCACCGTGACCTCGGTGCCCGAGCCCTCGACCGTGCCCGTGACGGTGTAGCCGAGCGAGAAGCCGAACAGGCTCACCGTGCCGTCGAACGAGACCTGGCCGCCGTCGCCGAGCTTCAGCGTGGCGTCGCCGGGCAGCGTCGCCACCTCGTCGACCGCCGCCTGGTCGAGCGAGAGCGTGGCCTCGACGTCGTCGATCGGCTGCGAGAGATCTGTCGGCACACCGGTTGCGACCACGTGGGCCGAGAGCGGGATGCCGCTGGCCGTGATGGCGGGCGCGTCGAGGTCCACCCGGTCCAGCCGCCCCGTGATGACCTGGGCGAGGAAGGAGGTGCCGCCGATGGTGACGTCGATGTCGCCCTCGACGTTCTCGGGCAGCTGCGACGAGATCTCGTCGGCGGCCCGGCCCTCGGCGTAGGAGCGGAGGGCGATGTCGGCGATCACGACCGCCACGACCAGCAGCACGAGCACACCCAGGAGCACCCAGGGCCAGCGCTTGGCACGACGCTTCGGGGGCTGGGCGGGGCTCGGCTCGTAGGGCAGGGTCGGCGCGGTGCTCATGCCGTCATCCTCCCATGGAGGCTCTGACTGCACTGCTCAAGGCCGGGCCGGCCCCGTCACATCCGGTCGGGTGCGGAGACGCCGATGAGGTCGAGGCCGTTGCGGATGACCTGGCCCGTCGCGTCGTTCAGCCACAGCCGCGTGCTGTGCACGGGCGCGATCTCCTCGTCGCCGAACGGAAGCACCCGGGTGGCGTCGTACCAGCGGTGGAAGTGTCCGGCGAGCTCCTCGAGGTAGCGGGCCACGCGGTGCGGCTCCCGGAGCTCGGCCGAGTGCGCCACGATGCGCGGGAACTCCTGCAGGGCACCGATCAGCGCCGTCTCGGTGGGGTGCACGAGCAGCCCGGGCTCGAAGGCGTCGCGGGTGACCCCGGCCGCCTCGGCGTTGCGGGCCACCGAGCGGGTGCGGGCGTGCGCGTACTGCACGTAGAACACCGGGTTGTCGTTGGAGCGCGAGCGGAGCTGCTCGCCGTCGAGCGAGAGCGGCGAGTCGGCCGGGTAGCGGGCCAGCCAGTAGCGCAGGGCGTCGGCACCGAGCCAGGAGAGCAGGTCGTCGAGCTCGATGATGTTGCCGGCGCGCTTGGAGAGCTTGGCGCCGTTGAGGTTGACGAGCTGGCCGATCAGCACGCTGAGGCTCACCGAGGGGTCGTCTCCGGCCGCCGCGGCCAGGGCCCTGAGGCGCCCGACGTAGCCGTGGTGGTCGGCCCCCAGCAGGTAGATCTTCTCGGCGAAGCCGCGATCCTTCTTGCTGAGGTAGTAGGCGGCGTCGGCCGCGAAGTAGGTGACCACCCCGTTGCCGCGGGTGAGCACGCGGTCCTTGTCGTCGCCGAAGTCGGTCGTGCGCACCCAGACGGCGTCGTCGGCCTCGAACACGTGGCCCTGGGCGCGCAGGCGCTCCTCGGCGTCGTCGATGGCCGTGCGGCCGGTCTCCGCATCCGGAGCGTGCAGTGTCTGCTCGGAGAAGAAGACGTCGAAGTGCACGCGGAAGCTCTCGAGCGACTGCTTGATCTCGGCCAGCTGGTACCCGTAGGCGAGGTCGCGGGCGATCGCGACGGCCTCGTCCTGCGGCTTGTCGAGCAGGTCGGGCACGGCCGCGAGCACGCGCTGGGCGAGGGTCTGGATGTAGGGCCCCGGGTAGCCCTTCTCGGGGGTCGGCTCGCCCTTGGCGGCGGCGAGCACCGAGAGGCCGAACACGTCCATCTGGCTGCCGGCGTCGTTGATGTAGTACTCGGTCGTGACCTCGGCTCCGGATGCCTTGAGCACCCGGGCGATCGAGTCGCCGAGCGCGGCCCACCTGGTGTGGCCGATGTGCAGCGGGCCGGTCGGGTTGGCGGAGACGAACTCCATGTTGATGACGTGGCCGGCGAGCACCGAGTTGTGGCCGTAGGCGTCGCCCGCCTCGACGACCGAGCGCGCGATCTCGCCCGCGGCCGCCGTGTCGAGCCGGATGTTGATGAAGCCGGGGCCCGCCACCTCGACCGAGGCGACGCCGTCGACGGCCTCGAGCTCCGGCACGAGCTCGAGCGCGAACTCGCGCGGATTGCGGCCGAGCCGCTTGGCGAGCTTCATGGCGATGTTCGAGGCCCAGTCGCCGTGGTCGCGGTTGCGCGGGCGCTCCACGGCCGTGTCGGCCGCCGTGATCGTGACGCCCTCGGCGCCGGCGAGGTGAGGGCTCACGATGGTGAGCAGAGCGGCGGAGAGGGCTTCAGGAGTCACGGCCAACAATCCTACCGTTCAGCCGAGCTGCACCAGGTCGCGCACGTCGTCGGTGGGCAGCTCGTCGACGACCGCGCCGACCTCGAGGCGGTCGAGCCGCAGGAAGCCGCCGTTGTTGGTGAGGAACGCCGTGTCGGAGGCGTCGCGACCGGTCGCGATGCGCACGAGGCTCTGCCGGGGTGCGAGGGTCGTGGCGTCGACGACATACCAGGCGCCGTCGATGTAGGCCTCAGCGACCGCGTGGAAGTCCATCGGCGACAGCCCGGGCGCGTAGACGGAGGCGAGCCGCGCGGGCACGTCGAGCGCCCTGAGCAGGGCGATCACGAGGTGCGCGTAGTCGCGGCAGACGCCCTGGCGGAGCAGGAGGGTCTGCACCGCGCCGTCGGTGGGGGCGCTCGAGCCGGGCACGTAGCTGAGCTCGGAGCCCACCCAGGAGCTCACGGCCTCGAGCAGGTCGCGGCCGTGCAGGCCGTGGAACTCCGCCACCGCGGTGGGCAGCAGCGTGTCGGACTCGCAGTAGCGGCTCGGCCGGAGGTAGCGGATGAGGTCCATCGGATCGACCGGTGCGGGTGCGGCACGCCCCTCGAGCTCGGCCTCGTACCGCACGGCCAGGGTGCCTGCCGGCACGTCGAACGTGTGCAGGCGCGTGCCGTGGGAGTCGAGCACCTCCTGGGCGGTGACGAGGTCGTCGCCCACCCGGAACTCCAGGAGCTCCCGATGCGGGGCGACGCCCTCGGCGACGGCGACGGAGAAGACGACCGTGGTGGCCTTGTCGACGGTGGCCTCGATGGAGGCGAAGACTGTGCGCAGCATGATCCCGATCCTGACACGGCCGAGCACCGGTCGGTGACCGGACGGCCGCCGAGATCCTGCTAACCTTGACGAGCACCCCGGGCCCCCATAGCTCAGGGGATAGAGCGTCTGCCTCCGGAGCAGAAGGCCGTAGGTTCAAATCCTACTGGGGGCACCATTCTTCTCCACCGTTCCGCGTCGCTCCACTACACTGTGGCCGATACACCGAGGCCCACGCGGACCACCCATCCGCGTGACCAGGCATTCCGTCGATGGAGAAGGACCCGCTCATGCCCGCTGTCGAGACCTACCGCGCCCACAACATGTGGCACAACCGGATGCAGGGCGAGGAGATCGATCTCTCGTCCCACGTCATCCGCACCCAGGCGATCGCTGAGGGCCGCACCTGGGCCCGCACCCGGCAGTGCGACCACATCGTGCTGAAGGCCGACGGCACGATCGAGTCGATCACGCCGTTCGCCAAGGCGACGCCGGTCTAGACCAGGCGGACGAAGTAGTACGAGCCCCAGAGGCCGTTGGCGTGGGTCACGTAGCGGCCCCAGTTGGGCGAGTGGATGACGCCGCCGTGGCCGTCGTAGATGCCGATGTGCGATCCCGGCCAGACCACGAGGTCGCCGGGCGCCGCATCCTGGGCCGACACACGGACGCCCATGGCCGCCTGACGGCTCACGAGCCGGGGCAGCTGGATGCCGAACTGGCCGTAGACGTACTGCGTGAGACCGTCGCAGCCGAAGCTGTCGCTCGGGTCGGCACCGTAGCCGTAGGGCACGACGCCCACGAACTGCTCGGCGTAGTCGACGACGGCCTGGCCGCTGTAGGACTGCGAGGGCGGCGCGACGTTGACGGGGGCGGGCGGTGCCGGTGCGGGCGCGGGGGCGGACCCGCCGCCGCCGCCTCCGCCGCTGCCGCCACCGCCTGAACCGGAGTTGCCTGCGTCGTCGGCGGCCTGGCGCTGGCGCTCGGCCTCGGCGGCCGCTTCGGCGCGAGCCTGCTCCTCGGCGAGCTGGCGCTCCCTCTCGACTCGCACACCCTCGTTGAACTGCTCGGTGGTGAGGGCGGTGTTCTGCGTGAGGGCGTTCAGCTGCACGGTGAGCTCGGCCTCGTGCGCCTCCTGCTCGAGTAGTGCGCCCTGCACCTCGGCCTGCGCGTCGCGCGCCGACTGCAGCGAGGCGGCTGCTGCTGCGGCGAGCCTCTCGAGCCGCTGCTTCGCCACGACGGCCTGCTTGCTCAGCGAGTCGGCCGTGTTGGCATCCTGCTCGGCCTGGTCGAACACCGTCTTGCTGGTCTCGCTGAGCTTCGACATGGCGCCGAGCTGGTAGAGCAGGTCGTCGCTGTCTTCTCCCGAGACCATGAGCTGCGAGGTGAGGTCGTTGCCTGCACTGCGGGCGAACTGCGCGGCCAGGGAGGCGGCGCGCTTGCTCGAGGTCGTGGCCTGGGCCTCCGCCTCGGTGGCCTGCGCCGCGAGGCCGTCGGCCTTCCGCTGGCCCGCGGCGAGGGCGTTCTGAGCCGACTGATCGGCCTGCCATGCGGTGTCGGCCACGGCCTGAGCCGCTTCGACCTTGGTCTGAAGGCCCGCGATGAGACCCTCGATCTCGGCGATCTGGGTGGCTTTGGCGTTCTCGCTCTGCTGCGCGGCGACCACGTCGTCCCAGCTCGGGTAGTCGGTGGCCATGGCGGGCGAGGCCACGAGCAGCGTGGCGGCGAGCACCCCGGCGGAGATCAGCGCGCACGGACCGGCCAGTCGGCGCGGAGCGCGGAAGGCGGATGATTCGGTGCGGCGCATGGGTCTCCCCCGGTGATCGGATCTGCTGATCGTGAACACTCTCGTCACACGAGTCACAGCAACAACATCGACCACAGTAGCAACACGCCGGGCATCATGACAGCCCGAATCCTGCCGGAGGGGTTATAAGCGCCGCGCCTCAGGCGGCGAGAGCGGTCGCGCGCGCGACCGACGAGAGGATCGAGACGAACTGGCCCTCGGCCGCCCGCACGTCCTCGGGGTGCCACTGCACGCCCACGATCGGCAGCCGCTCGTGCTCGACGGCCTCGATGACCCCGTCGGCCGCGGTGGCGGCGATCCGGAGACCCGAGCCGAGCCGGTCGACGGCCTGGTGGTGGGCGCTGCGGGTGGCCACCCGTCGCCCGAGACGAGCGGCGAGCACGGATCCGGCGCGCAGCTCGACGTCGTGATCGCTCATCACGCGGTGCACCGGCACGCTCTCGTGGCGGTGCGACGAGTCGTCGCCGAGATCCTGCACGAGCGTGCCGCCGAGCGCGACGTTGATGATCTGGTGGCCCCGGCAGATCCCGACGAGCGGGGTGGAGCGCTCGACCGCGCGGCGCACGAGGGCGAGCTGCGCCTCGTCGGCGTGCTCGAGGTGCAGTCCCTCGCGGGCGTAGCCGCGGGCGGCGCCGTAGTACTCGGGCGCGATGTCCTCGCCGCCCAGCACCACGAGGGCATCGGATGCGTCGGTGCGCCTGAGCACGCCGTGCTCGCCCTCCGCGGCCGCCTCGACCACGTCGACCTCCCAGCCCGCGCGGGCGGCGTCTCGAACGGCGCGCTGGAGCAGGAGCTTCGAGTAGGCACCGTACTCGGGCGCGTAGGGCCGCTCGCGCGTCACGACGACGACGCTGAGACGGGTTCCGGTGGGCACGGGACCATCCTTCCGGCCCGACGCCACCTGCGCATCCGCCCGCGTCATGAAGAGAAACATGGCGACGACACCCCACCCCCTCCTAGAATCTGGGCAATGAGAGTCCCGCACCGCACCCGCCGAGCGGCTACTCGCCGCCCGCTGTCCATCGTCTTCGCCGCAGCCGCCGCCGCCACGGCCCTGCTCGTCGTCCCCGGGGCGCTGCTCGCTCCCCCGGCGGCGCACGCCGGAGATCCCGTCTCGTTCGACGGCCGCTACGTCGTCGACGAGGCCGGGGTGCTCGGCTCCGACGAGGGCGAGGTGCAGGATGCCGTGCAGAAGCTCGCCACCGAGCAGGGCGTCAATCTCTTCGTGGTCTACACCGACAGCTTCGAGAACCCGTCCGACCGCGGGGCCTGGACCGACGAGGTCGCCTCGATCAACCAGTTCGGCACCAACGACGTGCTGCTCGCGGTGGCGGTCGACGATCGCCTCTACCAGCTCTCGGTCGACGGCGGATTCGCGCTCGACGACGAGCAGCTCGAGCGGATCGAGACCGACGACATCATCCCGGCGCTCCGTGTGGACGACTGGGCCGGCGCGGCCGTGGCCGCAGCCGGTGGGATCGATCGCGAGCTCGGCGGATCCGGGGGCGAGGGCACCGTGACGCCCGGAGGCATCCCCGCGGCGGTCTTCTGGGTCGTCGCGCTGGTCGTGATCGTGCTCGTCGCCGCCCTGGTGATCGCCCTCGTAGTGCGTCGTCGCCGCAGGATCGACTCGTCGGTCTCGGCCCAGGCGGCCGAGGCCGGGCCGACCCTGAAGGAGCTCGAGCAGCGCGTGGGCGCCGTGCTCGTCGACCTCGACGACGCCGTCACCTCGAGCGAGGAGGAGCTCGGCTTCGCCGTGGCCCAGTTCGGCACCGAGGCCACCGCCACCTACACCCAGGTGCTCGCCGCCGTGAAGACGAAGCGCAGCGAGGCCTTCGCGCTCAAGCAGCGCCTCGACGACGCCGAGCCCGACACCGACGAGGAGCGCCGCACCTGGTCGGAGCAGATCATCGCGATGTGCGACGAGGCCTCCGACGAGCTCGACGCCCAAGTCGACTCGTTCGCCGCGCTCCGCGAGGTCGAGCGCGATCCGCTCTCCGCCCACACCGCGGCCGCCGCCGAGCTCGCGGCGCTCTCGACCGAGACCACCGAGGCGAAGACCAGGGCCGCGCGGCTCTCCGAGCGCTACGACGCCCACGCGCTGCAGTCGCTCGACGGCAGCGTGCCGCAGCTCGAGAGCCTCCGCGTGCTCGCCGAGAACGAGCTCGCCGCGGCCCGCACCGAGATCGACGCGGGGAAATCCGCGGAGGCCGCCCTCGGCATCCGCGCCGCCCGCCAGGCCGTGGGCCAGTCGCGCACGATCGTGACGGCCATCGCCGCGCTCGAGTCCGAGCTCGACCAGGCCGCGGGCACCCTCGCCGCGGTCGTCGCCGACGCCGAACGCGACATCGCCGAGGCCGCGCGCCTGCAGGCGGCGGGCCAGGCCCAGCCCCAGCTCGCCTCCCTCGCTCAGACCGTGAGCGTCGAGCTCGAGCGCTCGCGCGGCATCGGTGCCCGCGATCCGCTCACCGCCCGGGCTTCGCTCGAGGCCGCCGACGCACCCCTCGACGCCGCCCTCGCCTCCGTGCGCGACGAGCAGGAGCGTGCCGCGCGCCTCATCGTGCAGCGCGACCGCGCCATCGCCACCGCCCAGAACGAGGTCGGCCAGGCGCAGAGCTTCCTGCAGACCAGGCGAGGCGCGGTGGGCCCGGATGCGCGCACGCGGCTCTCCGAGGCCCAGCGCCACCTCGACCAGTCGCTCGCGCTCGCGACCACCGATCCCGAGGCGTCGCTCCGCGAGGCCACGACGGCGTCGCAGCTCGCCAGCAGGGCGACCGCGACGGCCCGGCTCGACGTGTCGAGCACGCTCGACAACTACAACAACTACGGCAGTTCGTACGACGGCGGCGGGCGCGGCGACGACAGCTTCCAGGGCGGCCTGCTCGGGGGCATCCTCGGCGGCCTCCTCGGAGGCGACAGCGGCGGCAGCAGCTGGTCGAGCGGGTCCAGCGGCGGCTGGGGCGGCGGAAGCCGCGGCGGCGGCTACAGCAGCCGCTCGTCGAGCCGGCGCAGCTCGAGCTCGAGCTCCGGCTCGCGTCGTTCCAGCGGCGGCCGCTCCTCCGGCCGACGCGGCGGCGGCGGCCGCTTCTGACCCTCGCGGTGACGACCGCCCTCCACTCCATTTCCTGAACCAGAACAGAAGGAGAACACGATGTCCAACAAGCAGTCGATCTTCGGCCGCATCGCGCAGCTCGCGAAGGCCAACATCAACGCCCTCATCGACCAGGCCGAGGATCCGCAGCTCATGCTCGACCAGCTCGTGCGCGACTACACCTCCAACATCGCCGACGCCGAGAGCGCGATCGCCCAGACCATCGGCAACCTCCGCCTGCTCGAGGACGACCACCGCGAAGACGTGGCCGCCGCCGCCGACTGGGGTCGCAAGGCCCTCGCCGCGAGCACCAAGGCCGACGAGTTCCGCGCTGCGGGTAACGCGGCCGACGCCGACAAGTTCGACGCCCTGGCGAAGGTGGCTCTCACCCGCCAGCTGCAGTCCGAGAACGAGGCGAAGGATGCCGAGCCCTCGATCGCGTCGCAGACCGAGTCGGTCGAGAAGCTCAAGTCGGGTCTCGCCGCCATGAAGGAGAAGCTCAACCAGCTGAAGAACCGCCGCGACAGCCTCGTGGCCCGCGCCAAGACCGCCGAGGCCCAGGGCAAGGTGCAGGATGCGCTGAAGAACATCAACGTGCTCGACCCCACGAGCGACCTCGGCCGCTTTGAGGACAAGATCCGCCGCGAGGAGGCGCGCGTGCGCGGCCAGGAGGAGCTCAACGCCTCGAGCCTCGACTCCCAGTTCGAGAGCCTCGAGGACCTCGGCGAGCTCACCGAGGTCGAGGCCCGGCTCGCGGCCCTCAAAGCGGGCTCCGGCCAGAAGACCGTCACCGACGGCCAGTAGCCGGCGGTGAGCGCGCACTTCGTCGTCGTCCCGGCCTGGCAGGGCTCGGGCTCCAGCCGCGCCATGCGGCTGATCGACGGCGCCGACGCGATCCGGGGCGACCTGCCGGCGGCCTCCACCACGGTGGTGGAGGTGCCGGCGGGGGCCGGCGACGCTCTCGGCACGGGGGTGCACCGCTACTCCTCGATCGCGCAGATCGCGGATTCGCTCGTGGCAGCCCTCGAGGCGCTGCCGGCGACGGACGCCCTCCCGATCACCGTGGGCGGCGACTGCGGAGTCGAGTTCGCGGCGATCCGGCACGCCCTCTCCCGCCATCCCGGCACCGTCGTCGTGTGGTTCGACGCGCATCCGGATCTCAACACGCCCGAGTCGTCGCCGTCCGGGGCGTTCCACGGCATGGTCGTGCGCACGCTCCTCGGCGGCGGCCCCGCCGAGCTCGCTCCCGCGCCCCTGCTCGAGCCCGGCCGGCTCGTGCTCGCGGGCACGAGGTCGCTCGACGACGCCGAGGCCGACCACGTCGCCGAGGCGGGGATCGTGCTGCTGCCGCCCGCCAGGCTAGCGACCCCGGAGGCGCTCGTGGCCGCGGTGCGGGCCACCGGGGCGACCTCGGTCTACCTGCACGTCGACCTCGATGTGCTCGACCCCGCCGAGATCACCGGGGTGGCGTTCCCGGAGCCGTTCGGCGTGCGCGTCGCCGAGCTCACCGAGGCGATCCGGGCGGTGCGCGCGGAGTTCGAGGTCGTGGGCGCCGGCATCACCGAGTTCGCCCCCGCAGACCCGTCGGCGGCGGTCGACGACCTGCCCGCCATCTTGCGCATCGTCTCAGCTCTCGTACGCTGAGGTACCGGAACAGGAGCCCACATGAGCAGCGAATACGACGTCATCGTCATCGGAGCCGGGGCGGTGGGCGAGAACGTCGCCGACCGGGCCGTGCAGGGCGGGCTCACCGTCGCCCTCGTGGAGGCGGAGCTCGTGGGCGGAGAGTGCTCGTACTGGGCCTGCATGCCCTCGAAGGCCCTTCTGCGCAGCGGCGAGGCCGTGCGCGCGGCCCAGCGGGTGGGCGGCGCCTCGGCCGCCGTCACGGGCGACCTCGACGTGCAGGCCGTGCTGAAGCGGCGCGACTCGTTCACGAGCGAGTGGAACGACTCCGGCCAGGTCGAGTGGGTGCAGGGCGCCGGCATCGAACTCGTGCGGGGGCACGCCGTGTTCACCGGGCCCAGGGAACTGCGGGTCACCGCGGAGAGCGGCGCCGAGAGCATCCTGCGCGCCCGCCACGCCGTCGTGGTCTGCACGGGCTCGACGGCCCTGCTGCCGGATGTCCCCGGCCTCGCCGACGCGGCGCCCTGGACGAGCCGCGAGGCCACGAGCGCGCAGACGATCCCCGCCCGCCTCACGATCGTGGGCGGAGGTGTCGTGGCGGCCGAGATGGCCACGGCCTACGCCACCCTCGGAGCCGCCGTCGACCTCGTCTCGCGCGGCACCCTGCTCGCCGGGCAGGAGCCCTTCGCGGGAGAGATCGTCGCCACCTCGCTCGAGGGTCTCGGCGTGACGCTGCACCTCGGTCACTCCCCCGCCTCGGTCGATCGCGGCGCCGACGGCGTCGTGCGCACGACGCTCGACGACGGCACGGTGCTCGAGGCCGAGGAGATCCTCGTGGCCACGGGGCGGCTCCCCCGCACGGGCGACCTCGGGCTCGAGGCCATCGGGCTCACGCCGGGCGACTGGCTCGACACCGACGACAGCCTGCGGGTGCTCGGCCCCGACGGAAAGCCCTTCGACGGCGGCTGGCTCTACGCCACCGGCGACGTGAACCACCGCGCGCTGCTCACTCACCAGGGCAAGTACCAGGCGCGCGCGGCAGGCGATGCGATCGCGGCCCGGGCCGCCGGCGACGAGATCCACGACGCCCCGTGGGGGCGGCACGCCGCCACGGCCGACCACCGCTCGGTGCCGCAGGTGACGTTCACGGATCCGCCCGTGGCGTCGGTCGGCCTCACCGCCAAGGCCGCGGAGGAGGCCGGTCTCCGCACCAGGGTCGTCGACTACGAGATCGGCAGTGTCGCCGGTGCGAGCGTGCACAGCGACGGCTACACCGGCACGGCCCGCATGGTCGTCGACGAGGACCGCCAGGTGATCGTGGGCGTGACCTTCGTGGGGCCCGACGTGCAGGAGCTGCTGCACTCCGCCACGGTGGCCGTGGTGGGCGAGGTGCCGCTCTCGCGGCTCTGGCACGCCGTGCCCTCCTACCCCACCATCAGCGAGGTGTGGCTGCGCCTCCTCGAGGGCTACGGCCGGCAGAGCGCCTGATGGAGCGCGTGCGAGCCGTGCTCTACGCCGCTCCCGTGGCGCGGGCGGGCTACCTCTACGCCACGGGGGTCGGCCTCGTGCTCGGCACCCTGTTCGGCACCGGTCCGCTCCGCCGCGTCGACGGCCTGTTCGTGGCCACCGGGATGCCGCGCTGGGCCTTCCGGAAGGGCGGCACGTGCGTGGGCGGGGTCTACCTCACCGACACGAACGACGCCCCCCACGTGCTCCGGCACGAGGCCGTGCACCGGCAGCAGTGGAAGCAGTACGGGATGGTGTTCCCCCTGCTCTACGCCCTGGCCGGCGCGAATCCGCTCACGAACCACTTCGAGATCGAGGCGGGACTCGAGGACGGCAACTACCTGCCGCGTCGCTAGGGCAGGTCTCCGAGGCCCGGCCCCACGAACCCTAGCGCTCGAGGAGAGCGGCGTCGCCCGTGAACCAGACGCACATCTCGTCGCCGTCGAGCTCGGCGTCGCCGGTCGACATCTCGCCCATCCAGGCCGAGACGGCGCGCTGCACGGCCTGACCCGGAGCGCAGGCGAGGCCCGAGCCCATCGGGCCGGTGCGCACGTCGCGCGGAAGCCAGGTGACGGTCACGCGCTCGGGAGTGGCGATCGGGTCGATGTCGGAGGCGCTCGGCACCTCGACGAACACCTGGCCGCGGGCCTTCTCACCGAGGAGGGCGACGACGGTGCGGATCGACTCGAGGTCGGTTTCGGTGCCGGCGATGAGCACGCGGCCGGTGGCGCGGGAGACGTCGGTGGCGTCGGAGGCGATCGTGAACATTGGAGTCAGTATAGGCATACCTAACTTAGGATTGCCACACCTCAGGATGCACGTGCTCCCAGCGCAGCCGGCGCTCCAGCTGACGGCCCAGGGAGAGCAGCGTCGCCTCCCCTCCCGGGCGCCCGATCAGCTGCGCGCCCATCGGCAGTCCATCGGCCGTGCGGTGCACGGGAAGGGTGATGGCGGGCAGCCCGCTCACGTTCACGAACGAGGTGAAGGGCGAGTACAGCACCTGCTGCACGAAGTTCTGCTCGCCGTCCTCCCGGTCGTACCAGCCCACCGGCCGCGGCGTCAGCGCGAGGGTGGGCGTGAGCACGGCGTCGAAGCGGTCGAACTGCCGGATGACCGAGCGCTCGAACGCGCTGAGGGTCGCCAGGGCCGCGGCCAGCTGCGTCGCCGGCACCTCCCGACCGCGGTGCATGAGCCAGCGTGTGAGGGGTTCGAGCAGATGCTCGGTGGAGTCGTCGGCGGGGAGGAGCGAGGCGCCCACCTGCCAGATGGTGCGGAAGGCCCCCGGGTACTCGGGAGCGGGCTCGAGCGAGAACTCCTCCATGCCGTGGCCGAGCTCGACGAGACCGTCGCGGGCCACCGCGAGGGCGGCCACGGCCTCGGGCGCGACCGGGATCTCACGCTCGGTCTGCCAGGGCGAGTCGCTCGTGACGCCGATCTGGAACCGGCCCTCGCCCCGCACGGCCGCACCGAGGTACGGTCCGTCGTCGTACTCGGGGGCCCGTAGCGTGAAGTGGTGCCGGATGCGGCCGCCGCGCCTCGCGATCATCCCGTCCAGGAGCAGCGCGGCATCCGTGACCGAGCGGGCGAGCGGGCCGGCCACGCTGAGCCCCGCGAGGGAGTCGACGCCCGAGAGCGCGGGAACCAGGCCGCGGCTGGGCTTCAGCCCCACGAGGCCGCACGCGGCGGCGGGGATGCGGACGGAGCCGCCGCCGTCCGAGCCCGGCGCGAACGGGAGCAGCCCCGCGGCCACGGCCACCGCGGCTCCCCCGCTCGATCCGCCGGGGCCCAGGTCGGTGTCGTAGGGGTTCCGGGCCGGCGGCGCCACGAGGCTCTCGGTGTAGCTCGACAGCCCGAACTCGGGCGTCGCGGTCTTGCCGAGGCCGACCGTGCCCGCCGCGTCGAGCTGCTCCACGATCTCGTCGCTCTTCTCCGGAACGAACTGCTCGAACAGCCGGGAGCCGAAGGTCGTGCGCACCCCCGCGCGTCGCGCCAGGTCCTTGTCGGCCGCGGGCAGGCCCCAGAGCGGCGCCGTGCGGTCGTCGGAGGCCTCCAGCGCGCGTGCCCGCTCGCGCGCCCGCTCGGCGGTGACCGTGTGGAACGCCCCGAGCTCACCGTCCAGGCGCTCGATCCTGGCGAGATAGTGGTCGGTGACCTCGAGCACACCGAGGTCGCCGCGCTGCAGCAGGCGATACTGCTCGAGGGCGCTGAGGTCGTGGATCTCCCCGGTCATGCTCTCGTCCCGCCCCCTACTTCAGCGACTTCTGCAGCAGCACCGTGCCGAGCCAGTGCCCGAACTTGAAGCCCACCCGGCCGAGCCGCCCGACCTCCTTGAAGCCGAAGCCCTCGTGCAGCCGGATGGAGGCCTCCGCACCCTGATCGGCGATCACCGCGAGCATCTCCTTGATGCCGGCCTGCTTCGAGCGGTCGATGAGCTCCTTCAGCAGCGCCTTGCCGAGGCCCTTGCCGGTGGCGGCAGGGCCGAGGTAGATCGAGTTCTCGACCGTGCGGCGATAGGCGGCCTTCTGCTTCCAAGCCGAGACGTAGGCGAAGCCGAGCAGGGTGCCGGCGGGAGACACGGCCACGAGGAAGGGGTAGTCGAACTTGCGGGTCCAGGCGAACTTCTGCCGCCACTCCTTGAGGGTCATCGCGTCCTCGTCGAATGTGACCACGGTGTTGGCGACGTAGTGGTTGTAGATCTCGCGCACGTACGGCAGATCGGTCTCGACCGCGTCGCGGAGGGAGAACTCGAACGGCACCTCGAGCGGCGGCTTCTCGGTGGGGGCCGGCCGGAGCTTCCTCGGCAGCGTGCGGCGCGGCTGGTACTCCTCTTCCAACATCCGTTCAGCCTACGCGCCAGTCCACGGGATCCGCGCCCTGCTCGGCCAGCAGCGCATTCGCGCGACTGAACGGCTTCGACCCGAAGAAGCCGCGCCTGGCCGACAGCGGGCTCGGATGCGCCGAGACGATCGAGGGCACGTCGCCGAGCAGCGGCACCAGCCCCGCGGCGTCGCGCCCCCAGAGGACGGCGACGAGCGGACCGCCGCGGGCGGCGAGGACCTCGATGGCGTGGCCCGTGACCTCCTCCCAGCCCTTGCCGCGGTGCGAGCCCGCGAGGCCCGGGGTCACGGTCAGCACGCGGTTCAGCAGCATCACGCCGTGCGCGCCCCAGGCCGAGAGGTCGCCGTGGGCGGCGGGCGGGATGCCGAGGTCGTCGTCGAGCTCGCGGTAGATGTTGCCGAGGCTCCGCGGCACGGGCCGCACGTCGCGGGCGGTCGCGAACGACAGCCCGATCGGGTGCCCCGGGGTCGGGTACGGATCCTGCCCCACGATGAGCACCCGCACGCCCGCGAGCGGGGCACGGAAGGCCCGCAGCACGTGCTCCCCGGCCGGGAGGTAGCCGCGGCCGGCGGCGTTCTCGGCGCGGAGGAAGTCGCCGAGCGCCGCGATCCGATCGCCGACGGGGGCGAGCGCCTCGGCCCAGCCGGGGTCTACGGCACCCGAGCGCGCGAGCTCGGGCAGCGACAGGGGTGGCACGGTGACGGGTCGGCTCAGGAGGCGCCGGCCGTGGAGACGCGCACGCTTCCGGAGTCGGGCGTGATCTTCCAGACCGAGCCTCGGCCGAGCACCTGGAGCGGGCCCTCGCCGATCACGAGGGCGGTGTGCTCGTCGATGGCGACTCCCCCGTCGACCACGCCGGCCTCCGTGGCCGCGATGAGGCGCGAGACCGAGCCCCACTGCGCGGCGTGCACGTCGACCGCGAGGTCGATCAGCCCGATGCCGGGAGCCACGGTGAGCTGCTCGAGGTCTTCGGCCGCCTCCTCGGTGCCGATCTCGACCGTGTCGATCTTCCAGCCGCCCACCACGGCCTTCTCGGCCGCGATCGCGGCGCCCGCGGAGAAGCCGAGGTAGGGCACCCCGGAGGCCACGAGTCGCCGGAGCTCGCCGAACGAGGGCTCGAGCGAGGCGCGGTAGGCCGGCGTCAGGCCGCCCCAGACGACGATGCCGTCGACATCCGCGAACGACGCGGGTTCGATGGGCGACCCCTCGGGCGCCAGCACGGCGACCGCGTCGATCTTGCCCAGGTGCTCGAACGCGGTCACGAGCTCGGCGAACCGCTCGGGGCCGTCGCCGTCGCGCACGAGCACGATCGCGAGCCGCGCGCCCTCGAGCTTGCCGGCCGCCTCGGCGCGGGCGGTGAGCTCGTCGAAGAACGGGCGGTAGACCGCGCCGTCGTCCTCCATCGGCCAGCCGCCGCCCACGAGGTGGATGCTCATGAGGCGCTCACGGGCGGGTGCGCCGACCACGGGAACACGATCCAGCGGTCGGTCGTCTTCCAGTGGAAGTCGGGGGCGATCACGGAGCGGGGCTTGATGAAGAGGGTGGCCGACTTCACGGTGATGTCGACCTTCTCGAGCAGCTCCACCACGAGGGCGAGGGTGCGGCCCGAGTCGGCGACGTCGTCGACAAGCAGCACGTTCTTGCCGATCAGCGGCTCGTTGTCGAGCAGGGGCGGCAGGATGATGGGCTCGGGGAGCGTCTCCTCCACGTCCGAGTAGAACTCCACGTTGAGGCTGCCGCAGCTCTTCACCCCGAGCGCGTAGGCGAGGGCACCGCCGGGGATGAGCCCGCCGCGGGCGATGGCGATCACGAAATCGGGTTCGAAGCCGGACTCCACGATGTCCTGCGCGAGGGCGCGGGAGGCCTCGCCGAACTCGAGCCAGCCGAGCACCTCCCGTTCCGGTGTCGCGGTGTCCTGGAGGTCTACGCTCGGTTCCATGCAGGTCAGGCTACCGGACGCGTCGCGCTCCGCGATCGGGGTCACCGCCTCGCTCATCGGGTTCCTCTTCCTCGTCGAGATCACGAGCGGCATCATCCAGGGCTTCTACGTGCCGCTGATCCCGGATCTGGTCGAGCACCTCGGCATCCGCGATGCCGACTTCAACTGGTTCGAGGCGGCGCAGCTGCTGCTCTCGGCGATCGTGGTACCCGTGCTCGCGAAGCTCGGCGACATGGTCGGCCACAAGCGCATCCTGCTCATCTCGACGGTGCTCACGGCGGCCGCGAGCTGGTGGCTGGTCGTGGCGGGCGACTTCACGTCGTTCCTCATCGCGTGGGCCCTGCAGGGCTTCTACGTGGTGTGGCTGCCGCTCGAGGTGGCGCTGATCTTCGACCGCGGCCGCCGCACCGGCCGGGCCGCGTCGCAGACCAGGCGGGCGGCGGGCCTGCTCGTGGTCGCGCTCGAGGCCGGCGCCATCATCGGTGCGCTCTCGAGCGGACAGATCTTCTCGGCGGTGGGCGAGAACGTGCCGCTCACGATGATGCTCCCGGCCGTGGCCGTGACGCTCGTGTTCTTCGCCATCCTCTTCGGGGTGCCCGAGTCGACGCCGAGCCCCGGGCGGCGGCTCGACCTGGTGGGGTTCACCATCCTCACCCTCGGCCTCCTGCTCGTCACCAGCGGGCTCACGTTCCTCCGCATCAACGGGCCGGAGACCTGGTGGGTCTGGGCGCTCATCGCCGTGGGCGGGCTGTCGTTCCTGCCGTTCGGCGCCTACGAGCTCCGGCAGAAGGATCCGGCCATCGACATCCGGATGCTCGCGAAACCGCAGATGTGGCCCGTGCAGCTCACCGCGGGCCTCGTGGGGATCAGCCTGCTCGGCGCACAGGCGCCGCTGGCCACCTTCGCGGGCACCGATCCGGTCAACGGCTACGGGCTCGGCCTCCCGGCGTCGTCGATCTCGTACCTGATCGGCGCCTACCTGATCTCGATGATCGTCGGCGCCCTGCTCTTCCCGCTCGTCTCGCAGCGCACGAGTCCGCGCGCGGCGATGATCGTGGCGACCGTGCTCGTGGCCGTCGGCTACGGGCTGTTCCTGCCCTTCCACACCGAGACCTGGCAGGTGTTCGCGAACATGGCGATCGCGGGCCTCGGATCGGGTGCCCTCGTGGGAGCCCTCCCCGCGGCCGCCGCGGCCGCAGCCCCCGTGGGGCGCACGGGCATCGCGGCGGGTCTCACGAACACCACCAAGACGATCGGCGGATCGTTCGCCTCGGCGGTGTTCGCCCTCGTGCTGCTGCACGGCGCCGCCTCCGCCGTGACCGCGACGGCCTCGAGCCTCAGCGGCTACCTCGTGGTCTGGTCGATCTGCGCGGGCGGCGCACTCGTGGCCGCCGTGCTCCTCTTCTTCGTGCCGAAGCTCGCCTTCGCCGACCCGGAGGTCACTCCTTGACCTTCAGCTCCCCGCGGGCCACCTTGTAGGGAGCCGACTGCGCGACGGGCTTGATCACCACGAGGTCCAGGCTGATGTGCGGGGGCAGCTCGAGCATCGAGACCATGGTGGCGGCCACGTCGTCGGCGCTCAGTGGATCGGGGACGTTGGCGTAGACCGAGTCGGCACGATCCTGGTCGCCCTTGAAGCGGTTGAGCGAGAACTCCTCGGTGTGCACCATGCCGGGCGCGATCTCGAGCACGCGGATCGGCTCGCCCGAGAGCTCGAGGCGCAGCACGTCGAGCATGGCGTGCTCGGCGAACTTGGCGGCGTTGTAGCCTCCACCGCCCTCGTAGGGCGTGTGGCCCGCGATCGAGGTGACCGTGAGGATGTCGGCCGAGCCGCCGGGCTCGACCGACGCCCGCAGGAGCGGCAGGAGGGCCTGGGTGACCTGCTGCACGGCGATGACGTTGATCTCGTACATCCACCGCCAGTCGTCGGCGGAGCCGCCCTCGACCGGGTCGAGCCCCATCGCACCGCCGGCGTTGTTGACGAGGGTCGACACGCCTCCGGTGGCCTCGAGGAGATCGCGGAGGGCCACGATGTCCTCCGGCTTCGTGAGGTCGGCCACGAAGTACGACGCGCCCGTCTCCTCGGCGAGCTGCTTGAGGCGGTCCTCGCGGCGGGCGACACCCACCACGTCCCACCCGTGCGCGCGCAGCAACCGCACGGTCGCCGCCCCGATCCCCGAACTGGCCCCTGTGACAACCGCGCGCTTCATCCTCAGTCCTTCCGTGGCCGGGACCGTCCCGGCCCCATCGACACCATCAAAGGTAGTCTGGAACCGTGCCGCCCCCAGCTCAGCGGGTTCCGCTCTGGGACAACGCCCGATTCGTCGCCATCACCCTCGTGGTGGCCGGGCACGCCATCCTGAAGCTCATCTCGGAGTCCGACGTCTCCTACGGCGTCTACCTCTTCATCTACGCCTTCCACGTGCCCGTGTTCGTGGCCGTGGCCGGCTACTTCGCGAAGTCGGACGCGCCAGGCCCCAAGCAGCTGAAGCGCCTCGTCACCGATCTCGTGCTGCCCTACCTGATCTTCGAGGCGATCTGGACCGGCATCCACTGGATCCTCGACGGCCGGCCGCGGATCGACTTCGTGAGCCCGTCGTGGACCCTGTGGTTCCTGCTCGCGCTCATCCTGTGGCGGGTCGTGCTGCCCTACCTGGCCCTCCTGCGTTTCCCGCTTCTGATCTCGGTGGTCGTCTCGGTCGCGAGCGGCTACCTCCCCGCCCTCGGCGGCGTGCTCGCCCTCGACCGGGCCCTCGGACTGCTGCCGTTCTTCGTGCTCGGCT